>JBQTJS010000236.1:0-7546 GCA_052386875.1 Gemmatimonadaceae bacterium | reverse complement strand
GGATTCGCCGCCGCCGGCTGCTCCAGCTTCTCACCGATGTACGGCCGGCGCACCTTACCATGCTCCACGAGATCCTGCACCACGCGCTTCACGCGGTCGATCGGAATGGCGAAGCCAAGACCGACCGACCCTCCCGTTGGCGAGTAGATGGAGCTGTTCACTCCGATGACTTCGCCGTCGGCGTTCACCAGGGGGCCGCCGGAATTCCCTTGATTGATGGACGCGTCGGTCTGGATCATATCGAGGTAGACGCCCCCGCCTTCGGAACGCGCTGTCAAGTTGCGGCCGGTCGCGCTCACTACCCCCGCCGTCACGCTCGGCTCGGTGTTGCCGAGGACGAAGCCGAAGGGGTTACCGATGGCGATAGCCCACTCGCCGATCACGACATCGTCGGAAATGCCTAACGGCGCAACCGGCAGCTCCTTTGCATCGATCTTCAGCACCGCCAGATCGTTGATCTCGTCCTCTCCGAGCTTGCGCGCCGGGTATGTCGTGCCGTCTCGCAGCATCACCGAGATCGACGTCGCGCCGGATACGACGTGCTGATTCGTCACTATTACGCCGTCGGCGCGAACGATGAATCCGGATCCGATGCCGGCGCCGCGGCGTTCACGTTGTCCGCCGAAGAACATGTCGAAGATGTCCGGCGCCAGCCGCTCCACTGTCTCGGTCTGCACCGTCACGACGCTCGGCGCGACGCGCGCCACGGACTCCGTGATGGCGGTCCGGCGCGTGGCATCGACGGCAGCGCTGCGCTGCAGGCGCTCCCGAGCGGTCCCGGTCGTCTGCGCCGACGACGATTCCGGCGTACCCCCCTGGCAACCGAGCGCCAGCGACAGGAGAGCCGCACAGCCGGTACGCCGGAGCATGCTAAGCGGCACGCCGGAGCACGCCTAACGCGGACACTCGGCAATCAGTGCACATACAGTTCGCTCGGATACGCGACGCTGTCGAGGAATAGACCATGTGCGGGGGCCGGCGGCGACACGTCGTCGTTCGACCCCGCGTCGAGGAGCCGTGCTACGTCGTCGCCGTCGCGTTCGCCCGCCGCCGCGGCCACCATCGTCCCCACGAGGAATCGTACCATGTGATGCAGAAAGCGATTCGCTACGATCTCGAAACGTAGTCCGGTCGAGTCCGCACGGTCGCGCCAAGCTGCGCTGAGGACGTGGCAGCGATGCTCGTCCGCGGCCGGGGCGGTCCCCCGCACAGCGAAGGCACGGAAGGAGTGCTCGCCCATGATGGCTGCCGCGGCGCGGTCCAGCGCGACGCGGTCGAGCCTGCGTGAGAGCGGCCATTCAGTACGGCGCCGAAACGGCGAATGCGCTGCGTCATCCACGCCCACGTAGTAAGAATATGTTCGAGACAGTGCGCTAAACCGTGCGTGAAAATCGTCGCGCATCTCGTGGGCGGCTGCCACCCACAGATCGTCAGGGAGGAGCGCATTGAGTGAGCGCCGCAGTGTGACCGCGGTCCAGCGAGCCGGCACGCGCACGCCGACCGCTTGTCCCCGCGCGTGCACGCCGGCGTCTGTTCGGCCGGCGCCAAGGGCGGCCACGGGCTGATCGCAGAGCGAAGACAGCACGCGCTCGAACTCTCCTTGGATTGTGCGCTGGTCCGGTTGGCGCTGCCAACCCGCGAACTTGGTTCCGTCGTAGTGCAGCACGAGCTGCACGCAACGCACCGTCATGTTCGCGCAACTTAGCGGCGTGAGGAAGGCTGAGCAAGCAACGTCACTGTGGGCCAAACGATTGACAGCGCAGGGGCTAGGCCATTGCTTGTTGAGCGCCGCGCGAGCGCTTCATCCGCCGCGTGAGACACGTGCACATGTCCACACGCGCCCTTCCGTCGCTCGCGCATGCACTCGGCGTCGCGCCCGATCTCGACGCAGCGGTTCTCGCCCTGGGCGAGGCGCTGGCCGACGGCGATCGCTCGGCGATTCTGGCGCTTTTCCGCTTCGATGCCCGGAAGCAGCTGCTGCGTGATCGCCTAACGCCAAGCGGCGACAAGCTCACGCGCAGCGAGGTGAACACCACGCTGGATCATCTGCCGCCCGCTATTCAAGCTCTGGTGGTGAACGGCGGCCAGTTCGTGGAGCTTGGCGACAAGTCGACGGATGTGGCGCGCTTGCTGGGGATCACCCCGTTCGCTGAGGGGGGAATCCTGGCACTGCGAGGCCTAACGAGCGACGGCCACTTATCGGCGGTGCTGGGCCTGTACGAGCAGCGCCGCATGTTCGGGACCCGCACCAGCGAGCGTTTCGCACCGTGCGTGGCTCTCTTCGAGCTGGCCTACGCCCGCTTTCAGGAGCGTGAGGCGCGCGAAGAGGCTGTGCGCACACTGGAGGACGTCACGCAGCGCCTGCACGGCGAGTACGTCCGCAAGCTCACGGCGCTGGAAGGGGAGCTGGGCCGCGTGCGGGGCGAGGCGCATGACGACGCTAGCGATGCGCGAATAGTGCACCTGGAAAGGGAAACTGCACGCACAGCCGAAGATGCGCGCCGCGCGACGCGCCGGGCAGCGGAAGCGGAGCAGCATCTTACGGCGGCGATCTCACAACTGGAGCTGGCGCACATCGAATTGCACCGGCGCTCCGAGTCGCTGCGGCAGAAGACCCGCACTCTCTACCTCGTCGAGCGCGCTCTCGCCGTCGACAATGAGGAGGCCGACCCACTGAAGCTCGTGGACGGTCTCCTGGCGCTTGTCGGGGACGACATGCAGGCACAGCGCTGCTCTCTCATGTTGCGGGCGCCTGACGAAGAGGCGCTGTACATCGCGGCGCTGCGCGGACTTGCACCGCACATTTCAGTCGGCTCACGCGTGCCTATGGGCAAGGGCGTCGCCGGTGTTGTAGCGAACTCCAGGGAGCCGCTGCTGGTCATGGATGCGGAAGAAGCGCGGGAGCATCCGCTGCTGCGTGATCAGTACCTAACGAGCGGCTCTTTCATCTCGTTCCCCCTGATCTACCGCGAGAAGCTCGTCGGCGTGGTGAACCTAACGAATCGCGCCAAACGCGGGGTGTTCGTCGAGGAAGACGTGGAGCGCGTGCGCCTGCTGGCGCTGATAATCGCGCTCATCGCCACGAACACGGACCTCCCGCACCGCCTGGCGGGAGTGCTGAGTGAGCAGCGATAGCGCGCTCGCCGCCGCCATCAAGCAGTTGGCGCACGGCGACTCGCTCAGCTCGGAGCAGGCAGCGGCGGCGTTCGCTGTAATCATGCGCGGCGAGGCGACGCCCGCGCAGGTCGCCGCTTTGCTCATGGCACTGCGCGTCAAGCCGGGCGGGGAGACCGCCGAAGAAGTGACCGGCGCGGCGCGCGCCCTGCGCGAGGCCATGGTCCCTCTCGCGACACCCGCGAGCGAGGACCTCGTGGATACCTGCGGCACCGGCGGCGGCAGCGTCACTACGTTCAATATCTCCACGGCCGCCGCGCTGCTCGCGGCGGGGACTGGCTTGCGCGTGGCCAAACACGGCAACCGCTCGTTTACCTCGCGCAGCGGCAGCGCCGATGTCCTCGAAGCGTTAGGCATCCCGCTCGACCTCGCCGTCGATCGCTTGCAGCTGGTGCTCGCCGAGGCCGGGATCGTATTCATGTTCGCCCCCGCGATGCATCCGGCGATGCGCCACGTCGGACCTGTGCGGCGCGAGCTGGCCGTCCCCACCGTCATGAACGTGGTGGGCCCGCTCGCCAACCCGGCCCGCGCCGGCCGCCAGGTCGTCGGCGTTGCCGAGCAGCGGCGGCTCCCGCTCTTGGCCAATGCGCTCCTCGCGTTAGGCTGCCGCCACGCTCTGGTCGTATATGGCGAGCCGGGCCTCGACGAGGTTTCCCCCCTGGGCCCGACGCACGTCCACGAAGTACGCGACGGCAGCGTCACTCAGTGGACAATCGACCCGAGACCGCTCGGTGTAACGCGCGGCCGCGCGGACGAGCTGGCCGGCGGCGATCCCCAGGAAAACGCCACGATCATCCGGGAAGTGCTGGCCGGCCGCGGAAATCCTACCGCCATAGCCGCCGTTGTACTCAATGCGGCAGCCGCACTCTACGTCGGCGACGCCCAGCAGTCGTTCGAGCGCTGTGTCGAACATGCCCGCGCTGCGCTCGCTGCGGGGAAGGGAACGGGCGCGTTAGAGCGGCTGCGCCACGCGGCACGCCGCCTGCACGCCTAGACTGCTCAAGAAACGTCGGAGTTTGTCGTTCAGGCGCTCTCATCCTGCGCGATTCAGCTGCCGGCGGGCGACGTAGCTGTCCGATCCTGCGGATCGACAGCAGCGGTCGAAGCGACATCCGAGAGGCGACTGCCCATGGTTGATGCATACGAAGACGAGCAACGCATACTCGACCCGCATCGCGCCGAGGAGCAGCGCAGCGCACGCCAAGAAGTAGCGGATCGGCTGCGGGAACGCGGCGTGACGATCCAGCGGCGCGACAGCGACGACGACGTAGCCAGCGTGCTCGAATCGCTGGAACGCTTCGATGATGCGGTCCAGGCGAGCGGCGGCGATCTGATGGTCAACCGCATCGGAGCGGACGAACCGCAAGATCGTGCTTTCGTTCCCCCGGAGCGCACTGCACAGGAAAGCGCTCCGGACTATCGCCGGCGAGTCGACGCCGCAGCCGCGCAGTTACGGGAGCGTGATCGCCAGGCTTAGTACCGGCGGATGACGCCGACAACCACTCCCTGGATCGTGATATCGTTCTCGTGCACGTAAATGGGCGCCATCTCGGGATTCGCAGGCTGCAGCCGGATCCGTCCATCACGCTCTCTGTAGTACCGCTTGAGAGTAGCGCTATTCCCGTCGATCAGAGCGATTACCATCTCACCGTTGTCCGCGCCGCGGTGATTCCTAACTATGACGAAGTCACCATCACGGATATGCTCGTCGATCATCGACGAGCCCCGCACTCTCAGCACATAATGGTCGTCGCCGCGGCGCACCAGCTCCTGCGGCACCGAAATCGACTCCTCGGTCGTGATGGCTTCGATGGGAACACCGGCGGCCACGGCACCCAATAACGGGAGCTGGACGGCTCTCGGGAATACGTCCGACGGCAGGAACTCGATCGCTCGGCTTTCGTTGTACGATCGCCGGATGTATCCCTTCCGCTCGAGGTTGCTGAGGTGCTCGTGGACTGTCGCGAGCGAGTTGTACTTGAAGCGCGAAGCGATCTCCTCGAAACTCGGCGCGTAACCGTTATTCGTGGCGTACTTCTGCAGATAGTCGAGGATTTCGCGCTGCCGCTTTGTGAGCGTCATTGGCCTGGTACCTAAGAGCACGTGAGTAAGGCCACCCGAATAAGAACCGAAGACACGTTATCCGAACAAGAGCCGAAGTGCAAGTCGAATTTCTAACGGTACCGGCGAGCGGCCCCCTGGGGCGGCTGGTGGACAAGGCGCAGCGGCTCGTCGCGAGCGAACTGCAGCACCAGAGCCGAAGCCTGCGCGCTGCCGCAGAGCGAGCACTGGATCCGCCACGCTTCGGTCAAGCACTCATGGCGCCTGCCGGATTGGCTGTCGTGGCGGAGCTGAAACGCTCGTCTCCTTCGAAAGGGGCGCTGAACCCGACGCTGGATGTTGCGAGTCGCGCGCAGGCATACGCCGAGGGAGGGGCGAGCGCCCTTTCGGTTCTCACTGAGGCGAGCGAGTTCGGCGGCTCACTCGGCGACCTGCGCGACGCGCGACGGGCAGTACCGCTGGCGATCCTGAGGAAGGACTTCCTTGTGCATCCTTTGCAAGTATGGGAATCACGAGCGAACGGAGCATCGGCGGTGCTGCTAATCGCTCGCGCGTTAGGCGCTCATGGCTTAGGGCGCATGCTCGCCGAGTGCCGTGAGGCTCGCCTGGAGGCGCTGGTAGAAGTGCGCAGCGCGAGCGAGTTGGGGTGGGCCGTCGATAGCGGAGCGCGCATCGTGGGTGTGAACGCGCGCGACCTCGAGACACTCGAGCTGGAGCCCGACGTCGTCGCCGATGTGCTGCCGCGCATCCCGGCGTCGCTGTGTGCCGTTGCGGAGAGCGGTATCTCGCGCCGCGCGGACGTGGAGCAGGCATCGGGCTGGGGGGCTGATGCTGTGCTCGTCGGATCGGCGCTGTCGCTTGCCGCCGACCCTACGCTGGCAGTGAGCGAGCTGACAGGTGTGCCGCGCCGCACGCGCGAGGAATCCCGTGCCCGTTGAGGTGAAGTTCTGCGGCCTGACGCGCGCGGCCGACGCCGCGTTAGGCGAGGCCCTGGGGGCCCGCTACCTCGGTGTCGTGTTCGCCGCGAGCCCGCGGCAAGTCGACACGGCGCGAGCCCGCACCGTATTCGCGGGCGTTTCAGCGTCGCGCGGTGCGCGGCGCGTCGGAGTGTTCGGTCGCCTGGACGCGGAGACAATCGCGGCGATCGCGGCGGATGTCTCGCTGGACGTGGCCCAGTTGCATAGCGATCCGTCGCCGGCCGAGATCGCCGCACTGCGCCGCGTGTTCGGCGGCGAGATATGGGCGGCGCGGCGCATCGACGGCGCTGTGCTGCCTAACGACCTGCTCGAGCTGGCGGGGGCGGCCGACCGCGTCCTCCTCGATGCGCGCTCAGGCGTCCTCGAATCGCTTGGGGGGACCGGGCGCACGTTTGACTGGGCCGGGACGGCCGGGCCGCTGGCTCCCCTACGTCGCCGCGCCGGCTACGTGCTCGCCGGGGGCTTAACACCCGGCAATGTTGCCCGTGCCATCTCACAGCTCGATCCGGCCATCGTCGACGTCTCCTCCGGTGTCGAGCGCAGCCCGGGGGTCAAGGACGAGCAGCTGATGCGTTCGTTCATGCGTGCCGTCGAGCATGCAGCCGGCAACGGGGGGGAGGGGCGCGCGTGACGGAGGATTCGGCGCCGCAGAACCCTCACCGATTCGGCAGGTTCGGCGGGCGATACGTCCCCGAAACGCTGATACCGGCGCTCGACGAACTGGAAGGCGCCCTAGACACTGCTCTAGCTGATCCAGCCTTCTGCGCTGAACTCCAGGCGCTCTTGCGCGACTACGTCGGCCGCCCGACCCCGCTGACCGACGCCCCTCGGCTGTCCGGACACGTCGGTGCCAGGATCTGGCTCAAGAGAGAAGACCTGAACCACACTGGGGCTCATAAGATCAACAACACGGTCGGCCAGGCCTTGCTGGCGCGCAGGATGGGGAAGCGCCGGATCATCGCCGAGACCGGGGCGGGCCAACACGGGGTCGCAACAGCAACTATATGTGCCCGATTCGGCCTTCAGTGCGTCGTTTACATGGGTGAGGAGGACATGCGGCGGCAAGAGCTAAACGTTTTCCGCATGCGACTCCTCGGCGCCACGGTCGTTCCGGTTGCTTCCGGCACGCGCACCCTCAAGGACGCGACGACGGAGGCTATAAGAGACTGGGTCACGAACGTGCGCGACAGCCACTACATCATCGGGTCGGTGGTCGGGCCCGCGCCGTATCCCCGCATGGTCCGTCAATTCCAAACAATCATCGGCGTCGAAGCGCGCGAGCAGATCCTTGCACGCGCGGGAGCGCTCCCGCGCGCTGTCATTGCGTGCGTCGG
>JBQTJS010000235.1:0-26517 GCA_052386875.1 Gemmatimonadaceae bacterium | reverse complement strand
TCGCGACCTTCGGCGTTCACGGACCCGCGCGGCACCAAGCCGACGCCGGACGCGGTCGCGTTAGGCTCCTCCAGCAGCACCTCGAAGACATCGGTCGCCTGGATCGCCGGAATTGTCAGGCCGCCGTGGTTCGCGCTCAATTCGTAACGCAGGGCCAGCTGCTTGATTCCGGGAGCGAATGGGGCGGACACCGTAGCCCGACCTTCGGCGATGTGCACGGCCTCGCGCGCCACGTCACCTGCGCCGGGCATGACGGCAGCGTTCCTCACTTCATCGGGGAGAGCGATACCCCAAACAGGCCTCCCGGCCGCTGCCACCAGCGTGCGCAGGGAATCGTTGGCCAGCTCGAAGACGTCCACGACACTCCGCACCCCTGAAGCGCTCGGCGCCGAGACAGCGACGTGCCGGCCACGCACTGAGAGAGCGATACCGGCCGACGTCGTGTCGAACAGGACGATGTCGGCCGATTCCCCCTTGAGCGGGGCCGCGCCTAGCGGTGGAGTGAAGTAGGCGACGCCGCCGTACACAACGGCAGCGAAGTAGAGCGCCTCCTCCGCCCCAAACGGCCGAAAGGTGAACGCGTACTCACCTTTCCCGCCGCTCGGCACGGAATCGATCGCCCCCGAGCTGTCGGACCCCACGCGGTGCAACGTCACGAGGCTACCTGCAACCGGCTGGGCGGTGCGTCCGCGTTGCAGCAGCACGCGCCCCGCGATACTCCGTGCATGCTGCGCGTATGCCGGCAGCAGGGGTGCAACGGCGAGGACCGCCAGCGCGGAGTACCTAACGAGGAGCCGGCAGCGCGCGCCGCGTCGCCTCACGGCTTGAACTTGCCGAAGTCCTCAGGCCGGAGGTTGGCCAGATAGTCCTTGAGCTGTTCGGCGGTCATCTCGAGCGTGCTCATGACATCCGGTTTGGGCGGCACGACGTCGCCGTCGCCGTCTTCCTCGTCATCCGAGTCGGCCCCGGGGGTGATCAACAGCGATTCATCCGCGAGGATCGGCGCGCCGCAACGCAATGCGATCGCGATGCTGTCGGAGGGACGCGCGTCGATCGTCACAATGTCCCCGCCCTCACCGCGCGCGATGTGCAGCTCGGCGAAGTAGGTGCCGTTAGCCACCTTGGTGATCTGCACGCGCCGCAGCTCACCTCCCAAGCCGAGGATAAGTGTCTTGCACAGGTCGTGCGTTAGCGGACGCTCGCGTGGCACGCTGTTTATCTGCAGCAGGATCGACTCGGCTTCGGCCTGACCGATCCAGATCGGAAGAACGCGCTCACCGGTGCTCTCGCGCAGCACGATGACGTACGTGTTGGAGCTGCCATCGAGCCCGAGACGCGCGACCGAAACTTCTACCATCGGAAAGACCCCCGGCCAGGCCGCGCCGCGCGCTAGCGCCCGCGCGAAGCCCGACCTAACGAATCGCTTGACGCAGCGCGTCGACCTTGTCCGCGCGCTCCCAGGAGAAGAACACGGTGTCGTCGTCGCAGCGTGGTGTACGTCCAAAATGGCCGTATGCGGCTGTTTCGCGGTAGATGGGACGCTTGAGCCCGAGGGCATCGATTATCCCCGCGGGAGTCAGCTTGAACACCTCGCGCACCGCGCGCGCGATAGCGGCATCAGGCATCGTGGCGGTGCCGAACGTGTTCACCATGAGCGAAACGGGTTCCGCAACCCCGATCGCGTATGCCAACTGCACTTCGCAGCGCCGCGCGAGCTTCGCGGCCACGATGTTCTTCGCGACCCAGCGCGCGGCATAAGCAGCCGACCGATCGACCTTGGACGGATCCTTGCCGCTGAAGGCGCCGCCGCCATGGCGGCCCATCCCGCCGTACGTGTCGACGATGATCTTGCGACCTGTGAGGCCCGCGTCCCCCTGCGGCCCTCCGATAACGAAGCGCCCGGTCGGATTGATGTGATACACCACGTTAGGCGAGAGCAGCTCCGGCGGGACGATCGGCCGGATCACCTCCTCGATCACTGCTTCGCGGATCTCGTCTTGCGTGACGTTAGGATCGTGCTGAGTAGAGACCACAACCGTCTCTACGGACACGGGACGGTCACCTTCGTACGCCACACTGACCTGCGTTTTGCCGTCGGGGCGTAACCAGGGAATCGCCCCGGTCTTACGTTGCTCGGCGAGACGTTGCGTCAGGCGATGCGCCAGTTGGATCGGCATCGGCATCAGCTCGGGTGTCTCGTCCGTCGCATAACCGAACATCATTCCCTGATCGCCGGCTCCGCCGACGTCGACACCCATGGCGATGTCAGCCGACTGCTTGTCGATAGTGCTCATTACGGCGCACGTCTCGTAGTCGAAGCCGTACGCGGCGTCCGTGTACCCAATCGACTTGATGACCCCGCGCACGATGTCAGGGAGGTGCACGTACGCGTGCGTAGTAATCTCGCCGGCGACGACTGCGAGGCCGGTTGTGACGAGCGTCTCGCAGGCAACCCGTGCCGCGGGATCCTTGGCGAGGATGGCGTCGAGTACGGCGTCGGAGATCTGATCGGCGATCTTGTCCGGGTGCCCTTCCGTGACGGATTCGGATGTAAAGAGGTTGCGGTCAGGCACTAGAAGAGATGCGAGAGGAGGCCCAGCAAAAAACGCCGGCGGTCTGTCCGGCGCTCAGGACAAGGAACGATAGAAACGCCCGTCCGTCACATCAACCCATCGTGCAGGAAAGGGGCGTCGCCAAAAGCCGCGGACAGGCGGAATCTAAGCTCCGCGGCCGCTTCAGCGGCGGTTTGCGCTTTGAGTGCGGCCGTGGCGGCCTCGGTGGCGAACGCCGCGCTGATGCCGCGGATAACGTGCTTCACAACCGGCACGGATGGCGGGTTGACGCTGAGCACACGGACGCCGAGTCCAATAAGAGCGAAGGCCATGAGCGGCTGCGAGGCCATCTCGCCACATACGGTGACGTCGATGCCGTTCTCGTTCCCCACGTCCACTGTACGTTTGATGAGTCGCAGCACGGCCGGGTGCAGCGGGGTAAAGCGCTGCGCCAGATTTACGTTGCCGCGGTCGACGGCAAGCGTGTATTGCACAAGGTCGTTGGTGCCGATGGAAAAGAAGGCGGCTTCGCCGATGAGTGTGTCGGCAGCCACAGCAGCCGCCGGCGTTTCAACCATGACGCCTAACGGGACATCGCGGCGGAACGGCACGCCTCTAGCCTCCAGCTCGGTCATCGCTTCGGCAAGCAGGCGGCGGGCGCTGCGCACCTCATCGACTGTGACGACGAGCGGGAGCATGATCCGCACGTCGCCGTGCTTCGCTGCGCGCAGGAGCGCTCTCAGCTGATCCTTGAACAGCTCGGGCTCGTCGATGCACATGCGGATCGCGCGCCAGCCCAGGAACGGGTTCGGCTCGGAGGGGAAGCCGCCGACAGGTAGCTTGTCGCCGCCGATATCGTAAGTGCGGATCACAACGGGGCGTCCCGCGAACGCTTCTGCGACGCTGCGATATGCCTGGTACTGCTCCTCCTCGTCAGGCATTGCTGCGCGGCCGACCACGAGGAATTCGGTGCGCATCAGGCCCACGCCATCCGCGCCGCTGGCGGCGGCGTGGTGAGCTTCATCGGGGAGATCCACATTGGCGCGTATCGTTATGCGGACGCCGTCAGTTGTCGCCGCCTCGCCGGCTGCGAGCAGGCGCAGTTCCTCCAGCGTCTCCTGCTCGCGCAACGCGCGCCGCCGGTACGTGGCTATCTCCGCTGCGCTAGGGTTCACTATCAGCATGCCGCTGGAACCATCCAGCACTGCCGTCTCGCCGCCTTTGAGGCGCGTGGTGGCGTGACGCAGCCCTACTACGGCGGGGATGCCGAGCGAGCGTGCCAGGATCGCGACGTGCGCGGTGCGCGTACCGGCGTCGGTGGCGATGCCGGCGATGGCCGTACGGTCGAGCTGAACCGTTAGGCTAGGCGTCAGGTCATGCGTAACGAGGACAGCGTTCGTTCCCGTCGGCACGTCCACCGGGTCGTGATCCGGCAGATGCAGCAAGAGCGTGAGCAGGCGGATGTGGACGTCGGTGAGGTCGCCGACACGCTCACGCATCATCGGCACTGTGTGCTTGGCGAAGTGCTGCCGCCAGTCGAGGAGCACCAAGTCCACAGCTTTTTCCGCCGATAGGTTCTGGCGGATATACGATTCGAACTGGTTCAACATCTCGCGATCTTCCAGTATCGAGATCTGCACCTCGAAGATCGCGGCTTCCTCTGTTCCGGCCTGTCGCTCCACGCGCGCGGCAACGGCCCGCAGGCGTTCGGTCGATCGTGCGATCGCCTGATGCAGCCGCGCGATCTCACCCTCGATCTCTTCGTCGCTCACGATGCGGTGCGCTACCTCGGGGACCTCCCAGCGCAGGAGGTGCACCGGGCCCACCACGATGCCCGGTGAGGCAGAGATTCCGGTCAGCGCGCGCTCCACTACGCTTCTCCGAACCGGCGCGAGATGACTCCCACCAGCGCGTCGACAGCCTCCCTGGCGTCCGGTCCGTTCGCTCGCAAGGTAAGCGAGGCGCCGTATTCTGCGGCGAGCATCATGACGCCCATAATGCTCTTGCCGTTGACCTCGAGGTCGTCGCGCGCCAGGCGGATGTCAGACTTGAACTTGGCGGCTACCTTGACGATCTCCGCCGCGGGCCGCGCGTGCAGCCCGTTCTTGTTCATGATCTGGACGACGCGCTCGATCATGAGCGCACCGTGGAGTAGACGGCCACGAGCGCCAGAACTGTGAGCGCCGCCTTCCACCCCTCGACGCGGCCTTGCAGGCGCGCAAGCGTCGCCGCCGCTGCGAGCGCCAGAGCCACACCGATGCCTAACGCGGCCGGTCCGGGATCCGCGATGCGCTGGAACACGAGCGGCACGGACCCGCCGCCGACAACCGCCCCGAGACTGCGGATCGCCTGCGGGCTGCGGCGCAGCAGCGCCGATCCCAGCGATGGAGCGACCCTGAGCCCTTCTCTCCATCCGATTGCCAGCCCCCACGCGCGCAACCAGACGTGGCCGCTGTTGTACAGCAGCAGGAAGCCGGCGACAGTGGCGACCGGCCCCGCTCCGAGCGCAAACGCCGCCAGCGCGATGACGGAACAGAACGGCAGCCAGGCAGCCCACACCAGGCTGTCGCCGACGCTGCCTAACGGGCCGCACAACGCAGTACGAAAGCGCTCGATCCGGGCAGGCTCTTCGCCGTCCAGCTCCGCGCGCGCCAGCGCCCCGACTGCAACAGCTGCGAGGTACGGATGTGCGTTGAAGTACTGACCCTGGCGCGCCAGGGCAGCGCGATACGCCGGCCCGTCTTTCCCTCCTGGAAGGAAGCGTAATGCCGGCTCGATGCAGAAGGCGATGCCGTTGCCGATGAGCGTCTCGTAGTTCCACGACCCCTGGATCGCGAAGAGCCGGAGGAACATGGCGGCACGCGTCCGAAAGGGGAGCGAGACAGACTCTGAGGTCATCGTTAGGTCGCGATCATCAGCGTGAGACCGGCAGCGAGCGCCCCCAGTACAAGCCAACGGGCGTGCGGCGCGGCCGAGAAGTGTTGCCAGACGGCGGCCAGTGCTACAGCCGCTGCGACAACGGCAACGACCGATCTCGTGGCGGGGAGCGACGGACTCCAACCCGTGGCCGCCAATCGCTGCAGCGGGAGCCCGATCAGGAGCGTGAGTATGCTGAGCAGGAGACCGCGCACGAAGTCCGCAGCGACGCCGCCGAACTGAAGGGCGAACACAACGCGCGCGTCTCCCCGCGCCACACGCTCATGGTTCGCGCGCACGCGGCGCGCGTTCAGCGTGCGCAGTTGAACCATGGACCAGCCGCCGAGCCAGGCCGCGCCCAATGCTACTGTCATGGCTATGAGAAGAGTACTCGCCGAGCCGCTCCCCGAAGAGGCGAACAGGGCACCGGCGACAACCGACGCCGAGCCCCATTCCGGATAGCGCGACGCGCCCACAGGGAGCGTTTCCAGCGCGATGCACTCCAAGGCCGCGCCGCAGAGCAGCCCGAGCGAGGCGTCACCGACAAGCAGCCCGCCTAACGTGGCAGCTACAACGGGCCGCGCCAGCATGGCCTGCGGAAAGCTCACCGTATCGAGGCCGATCAGCGCGCCTAACAAAATCACCGGCCAGCTATCTGCCAGCGTCATCGGACACCGGCCGGGCCAAGTATCTCCTTGAGCGGCAGGGGGCGCGCGCCCGGAACGTCCTGCGCTGTCACCTCGATCCCACGCTCCTCCATAGAGCGCAGCACATCTTCCTCCTGCTTGCTAAGGAAGACATAACGCAGCCGCTGCACGCGTCCCGGCCTATGATGGATCCCGCCGAGATTCACCTTGCGGATGCCGTTGCCGGTGGAGCCTGTGCACAGGCGTGCCATGCTTTCGACGTCGGCTGTGAGCAACAAACCGCGGCGGTCGTCACCCTGATACTCAGCGAGTTTGCCGCGCGCCGCACTGACGGCATCGAAATACACGCTCATCTCGGGGGGGACGCCCATGCGATACAGCTCCTGCTCCCAGTCGCTCCCGGCAACCTCGTCATCGACAAGCACTATGAACTCGAGGGCCAACGGCTGTCCCCATCCCACGACCACCTGGCCGTGGATGAGGCGGTCGTCGACGCGATACAGCTCAAGTGCCACGCGCCGTCTCCACAGCGGCCAACGCGCTGCGGCCGCGTTCAACGGCGTGGCGCACCGCGGCCGCGGGATCGTCCGGTGCCGCGAACACGAATTCGAGCAGCGTTGCCAGGTTGGTCCCGGTGACGAGGATCAGCTCGGGGCGCTCGCGCAACAGGCGCCGGGCCGCCATTGTGCAGCTGCCGGCGGGGAGGTCGGTGAAGATCGTGGAAACGTTAGGCGCCAGCGCCAGATCGCGCATCGCGCGTTCCACTTCCGCCGCCGATAGACCGTCATTCGAAAGGCCGAGCAACAGCTCTCCGCGGCCGGTGATCTGCTGCACAGCCGAAATGACGCCGGCCGCGAAATCGGCATGCCCGGCCACGACGGCGCGAGCGTCACTCATCGTCTTCCACGAGATACTGGCGCACTTCGGCAGCGCGCCGCATGTGCGTGATCAATCGGTCGTTGAAGGTCTGGGCGCCATCGAGCCCGCTGTACTTCAGCAGGTGATTCATGGCGATGACCTCGATGATCACCGTGATGTTCTTGCCGGGATTGAGATACACGGTTGTCTTGGGGAGCGCGACGCCGAGGATGTCGCTGGTGTCGCCGTCAAGCCCCGTGCGATCCGCCACGGAGTCCTCGCTCCACTCCTCCAGGTGCACCACCACCTCGATGCGCTTTTGCTGCCTAACGGCGCGTACGCCGAAGATGTGCGACACATCGATCAGCCCCACACCGCGGATCTCCATGAAGTGTCTCTGCAGGTCGTGTCCGCGGCCGATAAGCACATCGTTACCGCGCCGAGTGACGAGGACGAGGTCATCGGCCACCAGGCGATGGCCGCGCTCCACGAGATCGAGCACGCACTCCGACTTACCGATGCCGCTGGCGCCCGTGAAGAGCACGCCCACGCCGAAGACATCGGCGAGCGAACCGTGCAGCGAAGTGTTCGGCGCGAACAGCTCCTCCAACGCCGGCTTGGCCAGGCGATAAAAATCGGCGGTTTTGAGCGGCGAGCCGTAAACCGGGATCCCCGCTGCGTCGGCCAGCTCCAGCAGCGGCGCCGTGGGCTCCTGACCCTTGGTGATGAAGACGCACGGCACGCCAAAGGAACAGAAGCGCTGCAGATTGGAGCGGCGCTCGGCTTCGCCTAACGAGCGGAGGTAGACGATCTCCGTCTCGCCGAACACCTGCACCCGGTCGGCCACGAAGCGGACGACGAAACCAGCAAGCGCGAGCCCCGGGCTGGAGATATCCCCGTTCTCCACAGGCCGATCGGCACCGCTCGCCTTACCGAGCTGCTGCAGCTCGAGGATCTCGCGTAGGCGCTCGACGACTTTACCTACGGTGATCGCTGCGCTCACACGCGCGCGGTGCGGCGCCCGCGACGCTTGGCGGGCCGTTTGGCGTGGTTGGTCTGCGCTGCGAGGTGATCGATGGCGCGATCGAGCGCCGTGCTGTATTGCCGCGCGCGCGCTTCGGCCACCAACAACCTGTTGCGCGGCGCACGCAACACGATCTCCACGCGCCGCGTAGGGCCGTCGCGCTCGAAGCGCACTGTTGCGTCCACCGTGCGCCGCAGGCGCCGGGCCAGCTTGGTGATGGCGGTCCGCGCCTTGCCGCGCAGCTGCTCCGACACCGCCGCTTTATGGGACTGGAAAACGATCTCCACGAAGTCAGCCTCCGCGACCTGCAACATGCGTCAAATGCGCCGCTGTTTCCGCGGCGGCGCGCTCCCAAGTGAAACCTTCCGCGAAGCGGCGGGCACGCGCACCTAACGACTCGACGAGCACGCTCGACGCCGCTAGACGATTCAAAGCCGCCGCCAGCGCCGCAACGTCGCCATGCGTCACCAGGAAGCCCGACTCGCCGTCGCGCACAGATTCGCGCAGGCCAGGTGAGTCCGAGGCGACCACCGGCGTGCCACAGGCAGCCGCCTCGAGGTTCGTAATCCCCCACCCTTCTTTGGGAGACGTAAACGCGAGCGCCCACGACCGTCGCAGTAGGTGCAGCTTATCCTCTTCGCTGATGCGCCCAAGAAACGTCACGCGATCTCGCAGGTCAAGCGATGCCGCAAGCCGCTCCAATTCGCTCCTGTAATCCCCCGCCCCGGCGATCAACAGACGCGCATCACTAGCTGTCACACTGCGGAAGGCACGCAAGATGAGGTCGACTCCCTTGTACTTCTTGAGACGCCCCAGATAGGAAAACAACGGATACGTCGCCCGCAGCTCGGGGTCCGGCCGGTAGTGGCTCGTGTCAATGCCGCAGTAGATGACGCGGATCAGCTCGCGCGGGATGCCGCGCCTGGCGAGGTCGTCGGCTGTGCTCTCACTGATTGCCTCGAACGGCACACCGCGATAGACGCGCCCGATCGGCCGCTCCAGTAACCAAACGAAAGTCGCCAGCGGCAGGGAAGCTTCCTGGAAAACTGTGTCGCCGAAGAGGTGCGGCACTACGGCCACGACCGGTGTCTTCCCCCAGCGCGGCGTGAAGAGCGGGACCTTGTTGATGTCCTCCACGACGAGGTCGAAGCGCTCCTTCGACGCGAGCGTTCGATAAGCGCGCAGCACGTGCAGCGGGAACGTGTGACGCGTGCCAACACGGAGCACGCGCATGCCGTCCAACTCCGCCGTCGGCGGACAGTTCGGCCAGCCGCCGCACAACAGCGTTACGTCGAAACCCAGTCGCGTTAGGCGCCCGAAGATCTCGTGCAAGTGGATCTCGGCCCCTCCCGCCTGCGGATTCTCACGATCCTGCCAGTTGACGACCAGCAGCCGCACTCAAAGGCTCCCCAATTGCCGGGCAACGGCGTCCAACACGCCGTTCACGAAGCGGGCGCTTTCGGTCGTCCCGAAACGCTCGGCCAGAGTCACAGCTTCCTGGATCGTCACACGTGGCGGAGTGTCCCCCTTGAGCAGCTCTGCGACCGCCAGCCGCAGAACCGCCCGCTCGATCGCACCAAGTCTGCCCAAGCGCCAGTTCAGAGTAGCGGAGGCGATGTGCTCGTCGATCGCCGCCCCGCGCGCTTGCACTGTGTTGATGATGCGGTACGCGATCGCTCGCTCAGCGCTGCGCACGGCGAGGTCGTCCCACAAGCGATTAGCGACCACCTCGAGTTGCTCATCGCGGGCCGCGGTGTCCCACGCATAGAGCGCCTGGATGGCGCGAGCCCTGGCGCGCCGCCTTGTGCGCTGCTCAGGCCTGCTCAGCCGCATCGAGCCGATCGAAGAGGTCCGCCATCTCCAATGCGGCGAGCGCGGCATCCCACCCTTTGTTACCGTGCGATCCACCGGCGCGGTCTTCAGCTTGTTCTACAGTGTCGCACGTGAGCACGCCGAAGCCGAGCGGGACATCGAACTCGGCGCTCGCCTGGGCCAGGCCGCGGGCAGCTTCACCGGCGACGTAGTCGAAGTGCGGTGTTTCTCCACGTATCACGGCGCCGAGCGCGACGATAGCGTCGTAGCGTTCGGTGGCCGCGAGGTGGCGCACCGCTCCGGGAAGCTCCCAGGCACCGGGGACCCAGACGATGTCGGCGTCGTCCAGGGCGACACCATGGCGTGTGAGAGCTTCCAGCGCACCGCTGACAAGACGCTGCGTGATGGATTCGTTGAAGCGACTTGCGACGATCACGCAGCGCCGGCCCGCGCCGTTAGGCGC
This sequence comes from Gemmatimonadaceae bacterium, assembly GCA_052386875.1. Taxonomy (GTDB): domain Bacteria; phylum Gemmatimonadota; class Gemmatimonadetes; order Gemmatimonadales; family Gemmatimonadaceae; genus DASYRX01. Next base: position 16,245 of record JBQTJS010000235.1, on the reverse strand, counting down.
CGCGCTGAACTCCGCCATCTAGGACGCGAGCATGTGGCCCAGCTTGAGGCGCTTGGCCGTGAGATACCCGGCGTTCACGTCGGTCGGCGGCGCTTCGATGCGGACGCGATCGAGCACCTCGATGCCGTAGCCTTTGATGCCGACAAGCTTCTTGGGATTGTTGGTGAGCAAGCGAACCGACTTGAGCCCCAGATCGAGCAGGATCTGCGTGCCGATGCCGTAATTGCGCAGATCCGGTTTGAAGCCTAACGCTTCGTTCGCTTCCACTGTATCGTGGCCGCTGTCCTGCAGCGCGTATGCCTTGAGCTTGTTGAGCAGGCCGATGCCGCGCCCTTCCTGGTCCAGATACACGACCACGCCGCGCCCTTCGCGCACAATCATCTCCATGGCCGCCATGAGCTGCCAGCCGCAGTCGCAGCGGCGCGAATGGAAGACGTCTCCCGTCAGGCACTTGGAGTGCATCCGCGCCAGTACGCCGTTCCCGTCGCCGATGTCGCCGTAAACCAGGGCGACATGTTCCGCGCTGTCTACGTCGTTGTGGTAGCCGACGATGCGCCATTGGCTGGGCGGATACTCCACAGGAAGCAAGGCTTCGGCGGCACGATGGACGATACGCTCCGTCCGCAGACGATAGGCCACGAGATCGGCGACGGTTATGAACGTTAGGCCGTGCTCTGACGCGAAGCGGGCCAGCGCGTCGCGCCGCATCGTCACTCCGTGCTCGTCCAGTATCTCGCACAAAACGCCCGCTGGTTGCAGACCGGCCAGGCGGCAGAGATCCACAGCAGCCTCTGTGTGCCCCACGCGCTGCAGCACGCCGCCGTCGCGCGCCTTCAGCGGATGCACGTGCCCCGGACGCCGCAGCTCGGCCGGCGTGGTGCGCGGATCGGCGGCCACACGAATCGTCGTGGCGCGATCAGCAGCGGAGATTCCGGTCGTGACACCGAATTTCCCCGCCGCGTCGATGCTCACTGTAAACGCCGTACGCATCGCCTCAGTGTTCTCCGTCTCCTCGCTCTGCATCGGCAGCTCGAGCGCTCTGATGCGCTCTGCCGTCATCGGCATGCAGATCATCCCCTTGGCCCGCAACATGAAGTTGACCATCTCCGGCGTTATCGACTCCGCCGCGCAGATCAGGTCCCCTTCGTTCTCGCGATCTTCGTCGTCCGCGACGACAACGAACTTGCCGTTACGGAGATCGCTGACTGCTTGATCGACGGTGCCGAACATCCCTGGCTCCATGCTATTCGCTCCGCGCTCCCGACTCCCAGCGCCTCGTACCAAGCTGTCGCCTAACGTATTTCCCGATCACGTCCGCCTCGACATGCACCAGATCGCCCCCGGCAAGCTCGCCGAGCGTCGTGTGCCGCTTGGTGTACTCGATCAGCGCGACCTGAACGACATAGGGTCGCGGCAGTGCACTAATCGTTAGGCTGACGCCGTCCAGCGTGATGCTGCCTTGCGGCACGACCAGATCGTCCAATTCCTCGGGGACCTCGCACTCTAGCGTCGTCGCGTCTGCCGCAGCACTCACACGCAGCACGCGCGCCACCGCGTCCACGTGCCCCAGCACCATGTGACCGCCGAGCCTGTCACCGGCGCGGAGCGCACGCTCCAAGTTCACCCGCTTCCCCGAGCGCCAGTCCGCCAACGTCGTGCGCACCCTTGTCGCCTCCATCGCAGCCGTAGTGAACCAGCCGGCGGCACACTCGCGCACTGTAAGGCAAATGCCGTTCAGCGATATGCTCTCACCCTGCTCGAGATCCTCGTACGGACAGCGGACGCGCAGCTCCACACCCACGTCCGGTCTTGGCCGGATGGTCTCGATGACCCCAATAGCGTCTACCAATCCTGTGAACATTACTCGGCGGACGGTGCGTACACTGTCATAACATCGCTGTCCAAGTGCTCTTGGCGCACAATCTTCCACCTCGGGCCCTCGGGGACCAGGCCGGCCGGTGTGTGCTCAAAGGCCGCCAAGGCGTCGGGCCCCAGGTCCACCGGGCTCCGAAACATAATGATCCGGTCGACAAGATCGGCTCGGAGGAAGGCGCCCGCTATCCTGGCCCCCCCCTCGACCAGGACAGATCGCACCCCGCGCTCGGCCAGAGCAAGGAGCCCCTCCCCCAGGTCTCGTACCTCCACGACCTCTACTCCGGCTGACTCCAGCGCAGCGCGCTGGTCAGGCGCGATCCGCACGGCCAGCAGCAACACGGGGCTTTCCCGCGCAGTAGCGACGAGGCGCGTCGCGAGCGGCAGCTTGCCGCCGCGCGAGATGACCACGCGCAGCGGCGCCCTACGCGGAGCTGGTGCTTCGCGCACGGTGAGAAGGGGGTCGTCAGCCAGCACGGTCCCGAGGCCGACTGCGACAGCGTCGTGCCCGGCGCGCAGCCGATGCACAGCACGCCGCGCCGCGTCGCCGGTGAGCCAGCGCGACGTGCGGGCGGCGTCGGCAATGGCACCGTCGCGCGACACGGCGAGCTTGAGTGTTATAAGAGGCCGATAGAACTGGGATGCATGGAAGAAGGCGACATTAAGCTCGCGCGCCTCCGCTTCGAGGATGCCTAACGAGACGTCGATGCCGGCCCGGCGCAGCTTGCGTGCGCCTCCGCGGGCCTTGACATCGGGATCCGCCGCCGCGACCACCACGCGCGCCACACCGGCCGCCAGAATGGCATCCGTGCACGGCGGCGTCTTCCCCGTATGCGCGCACGGCTCCAGCGAGACATAGAGCGTGGACCCGCGAGCGCGATCTCCTGCCGTCGCGAGGGCGAAAACTTCGGCGTGCGGCCCGCCCAGCGTCGCGTGATATCCCTCGCCTACGATATGACCGTCCCAGACGAGCACGGCGCCGACCATAGGGTTCGGCGCCGTGTGCCCCCAGCCTAGCTCGGCCAGCTCCAGCGCGCGGCGCATAAAGGCAACGTCGCGCTCGGCACTGTCGGAGGGCTCGTTAGGCTTCACTCAGAACGCGATCCTGATCCCCAGAGCGCCGTACGGCAGCGAATCGTCGGCGCGGTGCGGTCCAAAACGGTTGAACGTCTCCACAGTGCCGCCGCGCACGTAGCCCAATTCGGCCGCGATCTTGAGCACAGGGAGGTTGAGGGCGACGTCGGCGAAGATGTTGTCCCGATCCATTTCCTGGCGCGCCTGAATGTCCCCCGAGCGGAATGTCTGGCCGAGGAACTGGACTTCGACGTCGGCAATCGCGGACGTTGTATAGCTGTCACGCCCGGCGCCAAGTACCAGCGCGACCGGGCCGAAGGCCTTTTGCAGCGTCAGGCGCCACGCGCCCGTCTCGACTTCGATCTGCCGGACTGCGAGCCTGTCGTTCCCCGCCTGGCCGACTAGGTCGAGGCGCGGCAGGTCGCGCCGCAGGTAGCTGAGCGACAGACCGGGAGCGGCAGCACTCTCCTGGATGAGCCCCAGTCTGCCGCCGAAGCCGAGCTTGAGCGAGCCGTCCGGAGCGCTGATGCTCACATCCTGCTCGGTGACGTCCGGGACATACGCCAGATTGGCGAGCAAGTCGAGGGCGAGAACGCGGAAGCCGGCCGCGGAGAGACCGGGGAACACGCCTAACGCGGCGTCCACTGCCGGAAGGCCGAGGGGCCGCTCTTCCACCTGATAGTTCGTCGACGCAGCTCCCGTCGGGCTCGGCGTGACGAGGTCCACGCGCGGCACGCGCCCCTGAATCACGTTGGCCCGCAATCCGACGGAGAACTTGCCTAACGCGCCGAAGGCGGCTCCCTGTCCCAGCGTGGCGTTCCCCCCGGCGATGGAAATGCCTAACTGGGGCGCCATGAAGCGGAAGGTATCCAGCGCCTTCTGGCAGGCGTCCTGCGTGGCGCGCTGCGACATCGTCGACGCAGGACACTGCGCATCGATGGCGGCGCCCTGAGCCATGGCCGGAGCGCTCGCCAGCAGCGGCGCGACAGCCGCGCCGAGTACGGAAAATCGACTTCGCATGAGACTACCCGTGGTCGAAGAGGACGCGTCCCGCGCCCGGCGTCGTGTGGCCGATGCGCCACGCCTCGACCTGGGCCGCGTGCGCACTGGCGATCACCCGAGGCACCGCCGCGTCGGGACAAACGACGATCATCCCTACGCCCATGTTGAAGGCGCGGAACATCTCGTCACGGGGCACGCGCCCCGCATCCTGTAAGACGCGAAAGAGCGGCGGGACGTCCCAACTCCGCTCGCGGATCACCGCGTCCACGGCGCCAGGGAGCCCTCGATTCAGGTTGCCGGGTATGCCGCCGCCTGTGATGTGCGCCAGTGCATGAAGCTCGCCGAGCACGGGTCCTAACGCGGATCCATAGGCGCGGTGGACGCGCAGGAGCACGTCTGCGACACTGGCGCCGGCGTGCTCCGGGAACTCATCCGTCACAGCCAGGCCCATGCGCTCGAAGATGATGTGGCGAGCGAGCGAGTAGCCGTTGGTGTGCAGCCCGGAGCTGGCGAGGGCTACCAGGGCGTCGCCGGCAACGACACGGGCGCTGCCTAACAAGGCACTCTCCTCCACGACACCGACGATGAAGCCGGCCAGATCGTACTCGTTAGGCGCATACACTCCCGGCATCTCGGCAGTCTCGCCGCCGATGAGGGCGCAGGCGTTCTCGCGGCAGCCCGCCGCGACGCCGCCCACTACGGCCTCCGCGACACCAGCATCCAGCACGCCGAACGCGACGTAATCCAGGAAGAAAAGCGGTGCCGCGCCCTGCACCAGAATGTCGTTCACGCAGTGATTGACGAGATCGTGGCCGATGCTGTCGTGGCGCTTGGCGGCGATGGCGACCTTGAGCTTGGTGCCGACACCGTCGGCGCTCGCCACGAGGATCGGGCGCAGCCCCGCGGGAGCACGGAAGAGACCGCCGAAGCCGCCGAATTCGCCTAACGCGCCCGCCGTGCGCGTCGACTCTACAAGCTTGCGGATGCGCGTCTTCGCGTCGTCCGCGACATCAATGTCAACGCCCGCGCTGCGGTAGTGCAGCGGGCTTCCGGCGCCGGCCCCGTGCGTCATCCGGCCAGCTCGGCTTCGAACGTCACCAGCCGGCGGAACGCCTCGAGTCGCTCGCCGATATGAAGTGCACCGATCTCGAGGAGGCGATCGATCGAGAAACGTTCCACTGCGAACGACCCCATCGTGGAGCCGTACACGACGGCGCGCCGGAGATGCGCCTCGTCCAGCTCTCCTGTCTTGGCCAGGTAGCCGATGAAGCCGCCGGCGAAGGCGTCGCCGGCACCTGTCGGATCGAAGACGTCTTCCAGCGGGTAGGCCGGAGCGAAGAAGATCGATTCCTTGGTGAACATGAATGCGCCATGCTCGCCCTTCTTGATGACCACGTGGCGCGGGCCGCGATCGAGGATCCAGCGTGCCGCCCTAACGAGATTCGCCTGTTCGGTGAGCTGGCGTGCCTCGCCGTCGTTGACGAGCAGTATGTCCACCCGGCCGAGCAGCTCCAGCAGGTCGCTGCGCCGGCTTTCGATCCAGAAGTTCATCGTGTCGCAGGCCACGAGTCGCGGCCGTTCGACCTGCCGCAGAACGTCGAGCTGCAAGCGCGGGTCGATATTCGCCAGAAAGACGTAGGGAGCCTGGCGGAACTGCTCGGGGATTTTTGGGCGGAAGTGCGAGAAGACCCCCAGCCGTGTCTCCAGCGTTTCGGCGCTGTTGAGATCGTGACGGTAGCGGCCGCGCCAGCGAAACGACTCGCCGTCGGCGCGCTCGACGCCGCTCAAGTCCACGTTGCGCTCGCTCAGCCGCTCGAGGCGATCGCTCGGATAGTCGTTCCCGACCACGCCGACGAGCTGGACGGGCGTGAAGTGGCTGGCCGAGGCGGCGAAGAAGGTGCCGGATCCGCCTAACGTGTCGTCGGCCTTGCCGAAGGGTGTTTCGACCGAGTCCAGCGCGATGGAACCGACAACCAGGACAGTCATCTACATGCGCTCCGGCGCGCCGATGCCGAGGATGCCGAGCCCATTGCGCAGCACCGTGCGCGCAGCGCTCGCCAACACGAGGCGCGCGGCGCGCAGCGCCGGCTCCTCTACAAGCACATGATGCTTGTGGTACCACAGATGCGTTAGGCGGGCCGTCTCCAGCAGATACGCCGCGATGCGATGCGGCTCCAACGCGTTAGCGGCCGCGAGCACGATCCTGGGAAAGTCCAGCAGCGCTTTGACCAGCTCGCGCTCGGCATCCTCGTTCAGGCGGCCGAGGTCGACGTCATGACCCGTCACGGCCGCCTGGTCGATTGCGCCCACACGGAAGATGCCGGACATGCGGGCGTGGGCCATCTGGATGTAATAAATCGGATTCTCCTCCGACTGGCGCCGCGCCAGGTCGACATCGAAGACGAGCTGCGAATCGGCCTTGCGCATGAGGAAGAAGTAGCGCACCGCGTCGCGGCCGACGTCGTCGATGAGGTCGCGCACAGTGACGTAGCTTCCCGCGCGCTTGGAGATCTTCACCTCCTCGCCTCCCTTCAGCACGGTCACCATCTGGTGCAGCGCGTATTCCGGGTAGCCGGGCGCGATATCCATGCCTAACGCCTGCAGCCCGGCGCGCACGCGCGTCACAGTGCCGTGATGGTCGGCCCCCTGCACGTTGACGGCGCGGCGGAATCCGCGGCGCCACTTGCTCACGTGATACGCCACGTCCGGCAGGAAGTACGTATACGTTCCATCCGACTTGCGCATCACGCGATCCTTGTCGTCACCGTAGTCCGTCGTCCGCAGCCAGAGCGCCCCATCCTCCTCGAAAGTGTGCCCCGCCTTGACGAGCATGCGAACCGTGTCGTCCACCGCGCCGTCGGTGTAGAGCGACGACTCCAGGTAATACGTGTCGAAGCGGACGCCGAATGCCTGCAGATCGAGGTCCTGCTCACGGCGCAGCGCTGCGACTGCATGGATGCGGACGGCTTCCAGATCGTCCCCGCCTGGGTCATCCAGATGTGACTCCGCATACGACTGCGCGATCTCGCGGATGTACTCGCCGTGATAACCACCTTCGGGGATCTCCAGCGTGCCGCTGGCGTGTTCGCGTAAGCGCGCCTGGACGCTCGAGGCCAGATTGGCGATCTGGGCACCGGCGTCGTTGTAGTAGAACTCGCGCCAGACCTTCCAGCCCGTCCACTCGAGGAGGGTCGCAATCGCGTCGCCTAACGCGGCCTGGCGGCCGTGACCCACGTGCAGCGGACCGGTCGGATTGGCCGAGACGAACTCAACGTTGACGTGCTCGCCCTTCCCGACGTCGGCTCGCCCGTACTCGCTTGCAGCCTCGATGATCGCCGGGAGACCTGCCGCTGCAGCGGCATCCGAGAGCCGGAAGTTGATGAACCCGGCACCAGCAACATAGGCCTCGCGCACTCCGGCGCGGCCAAGGTCGAGACGCGCGACCAGGTCGTGAGCGATGTCGCTAGGCTTGCGGCGCAGCGTGCGCGCCAGCGTCATGGCGACATTAGTGGCCCAGTCGCCGAACGCCGGATCGCGCGGGCGTTCGAGCGTTACAGCCACCGGCGCCGCGGCGCCTAACGATTCGGCACTGCGCGCCAGCTCGGCCCGGATCAGCTCTTCTGCCGGCGGAGATCCCGCCTCTACGGTCATTCGCCGCCGCCGTGACCACCGCCACCGCCGCTGGAGGCATCCCCACCCCCCGCCGGCTTGCTTGGCGGCGACTCTCTCGACGTTCCGGAAGCTTTCGAGTCGCTTCCTGAGTCGGACCCCGATTTAGACGTGCCCTCGGTTCCGGCGGATGACTCTCCTCCCCCTCCCCCTCCCCCTTCCTGTCGCCCAGCAGTCTCCGACTTCTTTTCACTTTTGGCCGCGCGCTCCCGCTCGTGCTTCCTGCCGTCTTTGCCGTAGTCCGTGATGTAAAAACCGGAACCTTTGAAGACGAGCCCGGCGCCGCCGGATACGAGCCGCTGTGCCTGTAGGCCGCACGTCGGGCAGGCCAGCACCTCTTTGGAGCGGCCGATCGTTGAGAAGAAATGCTCGAACTCGTGCCCGTTCGGGCAGCGGTAATCGTACGTGGGCATTCGGAAGTGTCGGTGGGCGGGCGCCGGTAAACTATCCGAAGTCAGAACTCTATGCAAGGCAATGACTTGGAGCGTTTACTTGCCAAGCACTGTCCAGCCGAGAGCACGAGCGCACTGAGCTTGGCGGAGATCGAACGTGACGATAGGGAGAGCACTACCACCGACAATCCGGGCAGCGCCAAGGTGCAGCGCGTCGAGCGTGCGTGCACCCGTGACTTCCGCCACTTCGGCCGCAGCCACGCATACCTCCTGGGTCAGGTCAACAACAGCTGCTGACCGCCAGTCGCGATCGAATTGCTCCCGAGCGCTGGTGAGCGCTGCGCCTTCAAGCCCGCGCGCCAAACTACGCCGTACTTCCACGAGCGTGTGGCGCGCCGTCACCCAGTCCGAGTCAGCCGCGAGAACGAGCCATTGTAGTCACTGTCAATGCCTAAGCGCCCACGTCCAGGGCTACGGGCGGTAGCGCCCCCAGGCGATCTCCAGCGCGTTCGATATCTCACCAACTGTGGCGCGCGCGCGCACAGCCTCGATGATAGGTGGCATCAGCGGCGCTCTTCCTGCACCGGCGCCGGTGTACGCCGCTGCCGTTTCTGAGAGCTGCGACAACGCGGCCGCGACACGACTCGCGTCGCGCCCCAGGCGCACCTGGCGCAGGCGCGCCACCTGCGCCGCCGCGAGCGCCGAGTAATCCGGACCGGGGACAATCGGCGGCTCGCTGTCCTCGATGAAGCTGTTGACTCCTACGATGACGGATTCGCCGCGCTCCACGCGCAGCTGGTGCGCATAGGCGCTCCTGGCGATCTCCTGCTGCAGGTATCCCGCCGAGATTGCACGTTCGGCGCCACCTAACGAGTCTACGTGCTCGATTTGTGTGCGTGCCAGCTTCTCGATCTCGTCCGTCAGCGATTCGACGTAATAGCTTCCCGCGAGCGGATCGACGGTGTTGACGATTCCTGATTCATGCGCGACGATTTGCTGCGTTCGAAGCGCCAGGGTGGCCGAGGCGGCCGTCGGCAGCGCCAGCGCTTCGTCATATGCATTGGTATGCAGCGACTGCGTTCCACCTAACGTGGCTGCGAGCGTCTGGATCGCGACGCGTACGACGTTGTTGAGCGGCTGCTGAGCAGTGAGTGTCACGCCGCCCGTCTGGGTGTGAAAGCGCAGCCGCGCGCCGGCGTCGCTCGCGCCGAAACGTTCGCGCACGAGCCGCGCGTACAGCCGCCGCGCGGCGCGGAACTTGGCGACTTCCTCGAAGAGGTCGCTGTGCGCGGCAAAGAAGAAGGAAAGCCTCGGCGCGATGAGATCGATTGCCAGCCCTGCATCGACAGCGCGGCGCAGGTACTCCATGGCGTTGGACAGCGTAAATGCGACTTCCTGCACCGCAGTTGCACCGGCTTCGCGGATGTGGTAGCCGGAGATCGAGATGGGATTCCAGTTAGGCACTTCATTAGCGCAGAAGCTGAAGACGTCGGCGATGAGCGCCAGGCTCGGCTCGGGCGGGTAGATGTAGGTACCGCGCGCGATGTATTCCTTGAGGATGTCGTTCTGAATCGTTCCGCTGAGAGACGAGCGCGCTATGCAGCGCTCCTCGGCGACAACGAGGTACATGGCCAGCAGCGTCGACGCCGTGGCGTTGATCGTCATTGACGTGCTGACTCTGTCGAGCGGGATATCGCCGAGCAGGAGGTGCATGTCGTCGACAGTATCGATCGCGACCCCCACGCGGCCCACTTCGCCTAACGCGCGCGCGTCGTCCGAATCGATCCCCATCTGAGTGGGGAGGTCGAACGCTACGGAGAGTCCTGTTTGCCCCGCCTCCAACAGGTGTTTAAAGCGCGCGTTCGTCTCGGCGGCGGTGCCGAAACCGGCGTACTGACGCATCGTCCAGAGGCGGCCGCGGTACATCGTCGGCTGGATGCCGCGCGTGAACGGGAAGGCACCAGGCGCGCCGACATCGCGGGCATAATCCCCTCCCTCACGGTCCGGGGAATAGGCGGGGCGGATCGGAATCCCCGATGGCGTGAGGCGCTCGTCGGAACCGCTAGTCATGCGCTAAAGCTACTTCGCCGGGGACGGGCGCGGACTTCTCGTTCGCCGCTGACGGCCGCAAACCTCCAATCGTTTACAGCGGCTCCGATTCAACGACAGCGCGCGCCCGGTTTCCGCAGAACATCGCCCCGAGGCGGCCTTTCGTTCGCCGCAGACGGCCGCAAACCTCCAACCGTTTCCAGCGGCTCCGATTCAACGGCAGCGAACTGCTTCCACAGAACAGCGCCGTGAGTCGGAGCATCCGTTCGCTGCGCGCCTGCAATATGACCCGGCGATATGCCGCCGACGTTAGGCTCCGGCCGCGGCAGTTTGGCGGACCAGCATCTCGCGTGCGGTCTCGACGGCGTCCGGGCTCCCGATGTAGAGCGGCGAACGTTGGTGCAGCTCGGTTGGGTGCACCTCGAGGATGTCGCGCGTCCCGTCGATTGCCGCGCCCCCGGCCTGCTGCACGATGAAGGCGAGCGGATTGCACTCGTAAAGGAGACGCAGCTTCCCTTTGGGGCTCTGCGAGTTGCCGGGATAACAGAAAATGCCGCCGCCTAACAAGTTGCGGTGGAAGTCGGCGACGAGGGACCCCACGTAACGCACGTTCATGGCTTTCTGCTGTCCGTCCAGGCCGCGGTAACGGCGCATCAGTGCCTTCACGCTGTCATCCCATTGCGCCTCGTAGGAATCGTTAACCGAGAGATAGCGGCCTGTTCTCGGAATGCGGACATCCGGGTGCGAGAGCAGAAACTCGCCTAACAAGGGATCCAGCGTGAACCCGTGGACGCCCTGGCCCGTTGTGTACACCAGCATCGTGCTGGAGCCGTAGATCACGTATCCGGCGGCGATCTGGCGGCGCCCCGGCTGCAGCATGTCTTCCATCTCGCCGCGTACGCCGCGCGTGATCTTGCGCATGACAGAGAAGATCGTCCCCACCGGGACGTTCACGTCGATGTTGGACGAGCCGTCCAGCGGATCGAAGAGGAGGACGTACTTACCGCACTTGAAGCCTTCCGGTATCGGGATGATGTCCGCCTCTTCTTCCGACGCCATCGCGGCGAGACGGCCGCCATGGTCCATCGCCTTGATGATTATTTCGTTGGCGAAGACATCGAGCTTTTCCTGCGCTTCGCCCTGCACGTTGTTCGTGCCGGCACGGCCGAGGATGTCGACGAGGCCGGCCATGCGCACTTTGTTGGCGATGATCTTGGCGGCGAGAGCGATGTCGTAGAGGATGCCGGAAAGTTCTCCGGTTGCCTCGGGGAAGAGGCGTTCCTGCTCGATGATGTAGCGCTCGATCGTGACGACCGAGGTAGCTGTGTGGTTGACCACGTGTCGGCTCGCGGGTTCGCGACTCGGTTAAGGTGGGGGGTGGAGGCCTGGCACGGCAAGCGTGGACGGCACACGAGCAACGGGTGTGCCAACCGCCCCAGCGCCCCAATAACCCGCAGAAGCTGGAGGATGCTGCTTCAATCCAGCGCGCTGTCCGCGGACCTATGACGCGACGCCTTCCGCTATCGCGGTCCGATACCTAATGCTGTCACGTGACAGCACATAAGCACGAAGCCGCCGCCCGAAACGGACGACGGCTTCGTTAGGCCACTGCTACGTGCGTCTAGGCGTTCCTGTCAAGGCACTGTGTAAACTTCGGATTATTTTGCTCGTCGAACGGAATCGGGAAGTTTACGTCAGGTCCGTACGCACCGCCCCCCTTGGACGCCGGGTAGGCGCCTGTCGGGAAGACAGACTCGCGACCGCGCGCATACTGGCGGACCAAACGTCGCATGTCGCCAAGTCGGTGCGCCGTAAGGAAGAACCAGTACGCCCGCTCCTTGAACAGCGCGTCGACACGTCCCGCTGCCGTGCCCGGATCGGTCAGCGCCGCCAGCCCGATCGTGCTTCGCAAAGCATTGAGAATAGAGTAAGCCTGTGTCGCATTGCCAGCCTGCAACGCGGCTTCGGCCTCGATCAGCCGCGCCTCGATTCCGCTTGCGACCACCATGCTTGCGGAGCGGTTGGGGTACTTCGTAGGTAAGAAGAGCGGTGTCGTACCGTCGAATCCGACGGACGCGGCGCCGCTGCCCCGCGGAGAGAGCGTACGCGGATCGTTATCCGACCGGTACGGCAGACCGTTGATACCCTCGCGATCTGCAACCGAGAAACGTCGGTTGATGGCCATCACCACGAACACACCGTTGTTTTGCCGAGAACTGTTCTCCGAATGCTCGGTGATGTACTGAAAACTCGTCGGAACAGCTGTCACCGCGGCGGCCGCGTTCGCGAACTGGCCAACGTTCAGAAGGGCGCGCCCCTTACCGACGCGTGCAAAGTTAGCTTGGGCAATGGCGGCTGCCGAGGTGCCGGTGCCGACTTGTGCGAGCGCCTTGTCGAACGCGGCCACCGCCGCATTGAGCATCTGCACCGTCGTCAGCGGGTCGCCGAATACAGTCTCGCCCTCCGGAGTCAGCTCAGAGAAGGGAACACCTGAGCAGTACGACTCAGCCATGAGGATGGCGGACATCCCCTCGAGGTTGCGCATTTCTGCGCGCTGAGGATTCGTCGCGTCGAACTTTTCGAAGGCCCGCGCACCGCGCTCCGCGGACGCACGCGCCCGTTGAATCAGACGGAACGTGACACCAAGGCTTCCATTGGTGATCTGCATGTTGCGCGAATCGTACTCGCGGCGCGTTGGAAACGTCTCGGCCCATTCCAGTTCATCCGCCAACAGGCCGCCGTCCTGAATGAGGCCTGCTTCGCTGTCGCCGCCGCCGGAGAAACCGCGTGCGAAATCACCGATCGCGCCTGTGCGCAGCACGGGAAGGGCGGACTTATCGTCCAGCGTTCCTGGCTTGGCCACGTCAGGGTCGGGAACTGTGAGGGCTTCGTCGATGGAACACGCGCCAAGCGCGAGAGCGGCGAGAACCGCCGCCACGCCCGCGCCGCGCCGTATGCCTAACGCGAAAGCAGCTGAAGTTGTCATATATGTGAGTGCGCGAGGCATTAGAAGGTTGTGTTGACTCGCAGCGTCCAGTATCGCACCGGAGGCTGAGCGAGGAATTCGGAGCTTGTGAAGTTCCCGGTCGCGTTCGAGTTGACTTCCGGGTCGAATCCCGTGTAGTCGGTCCAGATTGCCAGATTGCGCCCAGCCAATGTGACTGCCAGCGAGCCGAGGCCGAGCCGTGTGGCAAAGGCCTGCGGTGTCGTGTAAGTGACCGCGAGCTCTCGCAGACGCGTAAACGACGCATCCTCCGCGTATCCCGCCTGTGTCCCCATGAAGGAGGCGATGACCCTTGCCTGTTCCTCGAGCGGCGCACTGGGATCGTGCACATCCCGGCAGTTACGGAACTGGGCGCAGCGGAACTCACGCGTGAAGTTGAAGAGCTTGTGCCCGCCGCGGTGGTTGAGCAGCGCCGTTACTTGCAGGTCGCGGAAGATCGTTACCGTTTGATTGAGGTTGATCTCACGCGGCGGAAGCGGCTGGCCGAGGTAGACTGCCGTGTCGGTCAGCGTGACCTCGCACGCAGGACCGCCTGGTATCTGCGGGTTGGCGATTCCGCCGATGGTGGGGCAGTTGACGCGTGTGATGGTGCCGTTGCCGTCGATGTCGCGCCAGGTGAAGTTGCGCAGGTAGTAGGCGCCTAACGGCAAGCCTTTTTGGTGTCGCTGCGAGGAGCTGAAGCCGAAGATGATGGGATTTATCCCTTGGCCCAGATCGATCAGCTTGTTCTGCGTTTGCGTGTAGTTGAGGTTGGCCTCGTAGCGCAGTGCGCGTGTATCGAGGACGATCGCATTGACCACGGCCTCGATCCCGCGATTACGCACTTCAGCCAGGTTGACGAAGCGTGAGACAGCGTTGCCTAACGAGGGAGCGAGCGTGCGCTGCACGAGAGCGTCTGTGGTCGTTTTGGTGTAGCCGGTTAACTCGAGCCCCAGCCGCCCGCGCAAGAGCGAGGCTTCGAGTCCACCCTCGATTTCTTTGGAGATCTCGGGCTTGAGGTCGGCATTTCCTGCGCCACCGACAGTTACCGAAGGCAGATCGGCCCCACCGGCCCGCGTCGACACAGCATTAAAGAAGGTCTCGGCCTGCCGGAAACCAGGGCGCTGCCCGGCCTCGCCGTACGCGCCACGCAGCCGCAGTTGCTGCAGCCAGGAAACTCTGGGGAACCAAGCCTCCTCAGAAACTACATATGACAGACTAGCCGACGGATAATACACAAGCCCCGACTGCGCACCGAATGCAGAGTTATCGTCCGCACGAATGGCGCCGCTCAGGAACACCCGATCGCGCCAGCCGAACTTCTGTCCCAGATAGCCGCCGATCGTAATGATCTGAGAGTTCGCTTCACCGACGGCGAAGCGTGCGCTCGTCCCGCCTAACGAACCCGTCCCCGGAACGAGTACCGCGCCGAACGCTGTAGTCGTGCGCGATGCCTCATTCAGGTACTGCGCACCGAAGGAGGTTTCCGAGTTGAGACCTTCGCGCAAGTCAAACGTTGCAGTCAATGTGCCGTTAGTGCTGAAGGTCGGCGTTTCATTGCGAAAACCGAAACGCGAACCTTCCAGCGTAGCAACGCTGAATGCGACCTGGTTCGCCGGCAGTAGCTGCTGGTCATAGCGCGAAATGATGTCAGCGCCCGCGCGACCTACACCGCGCAGCCAGCTAAGCGGCTGATAGTTGACCTGACCGCCGATAATGAGCCGCGAGATATCCTGCTGATTCTCTACGACGAAATAGTTGGCAGACGGGACATTGGACGTGAAGTAGCCGCGTGACAGCGAGTCGAGGCCGCAGCGTTGCGCCGTTGTTCGAAATGTGCTCGGATTGCAGTCCACCGCCTTGCCGATCAATCCCGCTGAAAGAGCCCCGAACGCTGTGTTGTCGTTGAAGGGGAACGTCCCCTTGCTGCGCACGTAGCCAATCTGTGCCGCCAGGTCGAGGTTAGGGCGGACCTGCGCGCGGACATTCGTCCTGTAGTTCGTACGGCGCAGCCGATTCGGCTCCGTCACGCCCTGCTCGCGCTCGTAATCCCCAGACAGGTAGTACGTCAAATTCTCACTGCCGCCACCTACCCCGACACCGTACTGCTCGCGCCAGCCTACGCGCAGTGGCGAAGCCACTTCAAGCGGACTGTGCGAGAGCAGCGAATCGGCAATCGGTGTGCAGAGACCACGCCCGCGCGAATCCAGGTTGCAGGTAGCGAGCGCGCCGGCAGGCGTTCTGCCGACCTGGAGAAAGTTCGCCGGATAGGTTTCGACATCTTCCAACGTTCCGCGCTCGGCGAACAAAGTCCATCGCGCCCTGCCGGCACGTCCGCGCTTGGTCGTGATTTGAATGACGCCGTTGGATGCCGCTGAGCCATAAAGTGCGGTGGCAGCTGGTCCCTTTACTACTTCGACGTTCTCGATGTCGTCGGCATTGATGTCGTCGAAGCGCGACAAGGACTGCCCCCCGAGCCCGACGCCGAAGTTGCTGGCATCGTTTGACACGGGGACGCCGTCGACGATGATCAGAGGCTCATTGGAAAGGCTGATCGAATTCGAGCCGCGCACGCGTATCCGGGAGTTTGTGCCGGTTGTTCCGCCCGCGTTGATGACGGTCACACCCGCGACGCGCGACGACAGGGCATTCGAGAAGTTGTTGATTGCGGGAAGCGGGAGCGCCTCGCTCGTGATTGTCGCGGTGGCAGCACCACTCTCACGCCGGCGTTGCGTTTCGCCCGTCGCCGTCACGACGACTTGATCGATTTGTACGGCAGCCGGGTTCAGCACGAAGTTATTGGTTGCGGTCTGACCGGCTTGGACATTCACCGACGCCGTCGCCTGAGAGTATCCGATGCGGATGACGCGCAGCGTGTATGCGCCTGGCGAAACTTGGACGATCCGGTATTCGCCCTGCTCGTTGGTTCGCGTGCCTCGCACGGTCCCAGCGATGAAGACCTGTGCTTCGGGCACGGGCAGCCTTGTGGCGCCGTCCGTCACTCTTCCAGCTACCACTCCCGTGGCACCCTGAGCGAACGCAGTACTTGGCACGATTGTGCCGAGCACGAGAACGCCGAGTGCCACCTGCTTCAGACCAGATAGTCTTTGCATGGCGACTCCTTAGGGGGTGAATTGAACTAATTCTAGTCGCTTCCCGACCCGCATCGCGCCTGCAGCATGAAGCACCTGTCGGCAGTGCGAT
>JBQTJS010000234.1:0-6173 GCA_052386875.1 Gemmatimonadaceae bacterium | reverse complement strand
GCGCTGACGGCGGCATGCCGAAGAGATTGGTGTTGTCGGCGAGATGCAGAGGCGCCCGCGGACCGTCGGCGACATAAGGGCGCACTTCGAGCAAGGACGCTCGCGGGATGAATGAACCCACGTCAGCACCTGTCACGGCTCTATGCCTCCTGCCTGACGAGCAGCCATCGCGTGGCCGCTAAGGCCTTCGGCGGCCGCCAAAGCACTTGCGCTGCGAGCCAAGCGCGGCGCGGCCTCCGGCGTAATGGATTGCACGGTCGTCCAGCGCAAGAAGGTTTCAGTGGACAGGCCCGATTGCAGACGCGCATAGCCGGCGGTCGGCAGCACGTGATTGGCGCCGGTGACATAATCCCCGAAGACCACCGAGGCGGAAGGCCCTACTAGCACACTCCCCGCGTTGCGGATCCGCGCTGCGACCGCCGCCGCGTCGCGCGTAACGACAAGCGCATGCTCCGCGGCGTAGTTGTCAGCAAAGTCGATCGCGTCTCCGATCGTTTGCGTCTCCAGAAGGGCACCGTGATTGTTCAATGCGGCACAGACGGTTTCTTTCCTTAGTAACAAGGCGACGTGTTTAGCGAGAGCCGCGTCGAGGCGTTCCAGCAGGCCGCTCCCGACCAACACAGCCACGAGCGCGGTGTCGCTGCCATGTTCGCCCTGCGCGCAGAGTTCCGCTGCCACCGCATCGATATCTGCCGAATTATCGGCAAGCACGAGAAGTTCGCTTGGGCCGGCAGTGAGATCCAGGCGGACCTCGCGCGCGAGCTGGAGCTTCGCCTCGGTGACGTAAGGGCCGCCGGGGCCGACGATGCAATCCACGCGCGGAAGCGAGGCTGTGCCTAACGCCATAGCCGCAATAGCGCCGGCACCGCCGACCGCGAACACACGCGTTGCGTCCGCGACCTCGCATGCCGCGAGCACTAACTGCGCCGGCCAACCACTCTCAGTGGGCGGCGAGCAGACGATCACCTCGTCGACACCGGCTACGCGAGCCGGAATGACGCCCATGAGGACTGAACTGCCGTAAGCAGCTCGCCCGCCCGGAGCGTACACGCCGACGCGCTGCAGCGGCCTGGGGACACGGGCGATTATTACGCCGGGCTCCACTTCAATCTCACAGGCCGACGGGCGAAAGGCGGCGTGTGCGCGGCCGATGTTATGCGCGGCGTGATCCAGCGCATCCCGCAGCCGCGTATCGAGGGAGCCTAACGCCGATCGCCAGGCACTTCGCGGAACCTCCAGCCGGCCCAGCTCGACCCCGTCGAACTTGCGCGCTAATCCGCGGAGAGCACTGTCTCCTCCGCATCGTACGCTCGCGATTATCGAGGCCACGGCGTCGGCCACTTCGCCGCTCGCCGCGCGCCTGTCGAACAAACTGTCGCGCAGAGGGTCCGCGAGCGAGTCGAGGCTGCCGAACGCAAAGTATTGCAGCTGCGTCACGGCAGGAGCCGCTCAATGCGCGTCACCAGGATCCCCTGGCCGCCTAACGCCTTGAGAGAAGCAACCGCACTCGACAGCTGGTCGGCTCCCACGACGGCGTGCACAGCGACAAACTCTCCCCCATCGAGGATCTCCGTAACAGTCGGCCCGTTCAAGCCGGGGAGGACTGCGCGCACACGGTCAAGTGAAACGCGCGGCATATTGGCCATGACATACCGCTGGCTGCGCGCCCGTACCACCGATGCGATTGTCGCGACCAGCCCGTCTACTTCGTCAGCAACATCGTGGACGCGGGAGATCAACCTCGCCGAAGACTCGAGCACAGTGGCTATCTCGCGCAAGCCGTTGGCACGCAGCGTGGATCCGCTGCTCGATAAATCGACCACCGCGTCTGCAATGCCGAGGTGAGGCGCCGACTCTACTGCGCCGGAGATCGGCACTATCTGCGCCTCCATCGCGTGACAGTAAAAGAACTGGCTCGTTAGGTTCGGGAACGTTGTCGCCACACGCGAGCGCGGCAGGACATCACTCAGCGTGCGCGCCGGGCTCTCCTCCGGCACAGCGAGAACGAGGCGACAACTCCCGAACTGCAGGTCCAAACGGTCGCGCAGCGGCCTGCGCGACTCGCAAACCAAGTCCCATCCCGTAATCCCCGCGTCCGCGGCACCGTCCGCCACAAATTCGGGGATGTCCTGCGCCCGGACGAAGAGAGCCTGACACTCCGCGCCGGCTTCAGTGAACAGCTCGCGAGATGCCTGCGCTCGAAGGCTGAGACCGGCATCCGTTACGACGGCACGAGCCTCATCTGCAAGTCTCCCCTTGCTAGGTAGTGCGAGTCTTACCATTCCAATTGCCACGTGAAGGGTCAGAAAACAAAACGGCCCGTTCAAGCGAACGGGCCGCGGGATGACTGGGCTGATCGACGGCGATTACGTCGTCATTAACCACGCAGCGCTCATCCGCGACCCTCCGGGCCGTGGTAGTGCACGTGGTGGTGGCGACGCGCCGTGGACATTGGTGCCCAACGTAGGCAGCCGACTTGCAGGCTGTCAACCTGCAGTTTGCACAGGCTTACGCTTGTGAATAAATTCACAACGTGCAAAGTGGGCCTCTTCACCGGCTCACCAACGGCAAGAAGCACTAACGTTTGGCTCTGGAGGCCTTCGAAAATGCAGTTCCACAGATTTGTGCTCGCGGCGAGCGCGATCAGCTTCGTCGCGTGCGGCGGCGGTGAGAAGGGAACAGATACAACCATGATGGCAGATACGCCGACAGTTTCGGCGATGCCGTCCGATTCTCCGCCTCCGTCTGGCGGCGGCGCCCCGATAACTGGCACCACTCACGAAGTGCAAATGGTCGGTGACGCGACCGGCTATCGCTTCGAGCCTGCGGCGATCACCGTGAAGGCGGGCGACGGCATCAAGTTCATCAACGTCTCTGGCGGGCCGCACAATGTCGCGGCAGATCCGGCTAAGATCCCGGATGACGTCGAAGCGGCACTCAGCGCCAACATGCCTAACCAGATGGCGCCACTATCCGGCCCGCTCCTGACCAATCCGAATGAGGCGTATACAATCTCGTTTGCCGGCATTAAGCCCGGGACGTACGAGCTTAACTGCACGCCGCACCTTGCGTTCAACATGATCATCAAGGTGACCGTACAGTAATCCTCATTCACTGGACGACTGACGCGGGGGCGAAGGACCGCTCCCGCGTCTTTCTGTTTGGGCGGGGAAGGATGCGCGAGAAGGAGTAAGGGAGTAGAGGGGAGTTAGATACAGTGCTTGCGTCCGCCTATTGCGGTGGAGATACTCGCCTGAGATGACCGATCCAGGAGGCGTGCGCGTCTCGACCGTGCTGCGTCCTCGGCGAGCAGCGGTATCACTGTGGCTTGCCTCACGGACGCGCAACGCATTGCAGCGCCGTCGCCGGTTCGCACTCCTGGCGTTGTTCGTATTCGCGGCCGTACTGGCGAGCTTCATCTTCGCACCTGCGGGGGCGCGCGGGGCCTGGTCGCTACTACGTCCTCAAGTCGTCGAATGGCGCGATACTGCCCTACTGCTGCAACGTGTTGCCGCTGCACGCGAGCGCCTCGATCGTGCAGATTCGGCATTGCGAAGCGCGAGAGCCGCGGAGAGCCTAACGCGAGCTATCCTGCCGCAGTCCGGCTTCACGCCGGCGCAGTTGGCTCGTCGCGATTCGCTGGCTGCACAGATATCGGCCTACGATGAGCTGCTCGCACGCGCCGAGCAGTCTCCTCTCCCTGAGACTTATCGGTCTATCGGCGAATCGCCGCTGGTACGGCGCGAACCGCGTGTATCGATTCTGCTGGACTCTCTTGCCGCTATTGAAAGGGAGCGCGATGCGGTTGGTGGGGGAATCGGTGTGGACCCGATCTTTGTCGAGCTGACCGCGCGCGCCAATGCCGTCGGCCGACAGATCGCCGGCATAGCGCAGGCGCGGCGCGCAGAGGCGCAGCGCCGCTTGGCCGAGATCCGTCCACGTGTTACTCCCGCTAGCCTAACGCCGCTTGGCGACACTCTTGAAGCCGGGCGTCTGCGCTCTGGGCGAGAGCGCGAGCTTGCTCTGGCGAGTCGAGTCCTTGCAGATGCGCGGCGCGCCAATGCCAGCCTCGCGCGTGCAGAACGTGAACGGCGGCGTGGGACGGAGTTGGCTCCGCTTCCCGTGCTCGCGATGGCGGCGGCGATTATTGCCTTCGCCGCCGCGTTTGCCCTCACTTTGCTGGATGAGTTCCGATCGCCGCGGATCGCCGATGTCGCCGAGGCAGAGCGCCTAACAGATAGCCGCGTTATCGCCACCGTTTCGCCACGCGCGATACCGGCGGAGCGAAGGCGCCGCGCTGTTGATCGCATGGTGCCGGCTGCGCTGGACCCAACCTTCGACGACTATCGGTTGGCCGCGCTTTATGTTGCCGCGCACCTCCCGGAGGATGGGATCGTATCTGTTGTCGCCGAACAACCGTCATTGGCGGCGCTGGTGGCGTCGAACATCGCTGCAGTGTTCTCGAATGAACCACGCGAGACGTTATTGGTCGATGCTGTACTGGACGCCGAGAGTGTAGCTCATGTTCTTGGGATCCGATCGGGCCCGGGGCTGAGCGCCGTGATTGAAAACCGCCGCCGTTGGTCGGAGGTACTGAGCCAAGTTGCCACGGGCCGTGACGAGACAATGGACGTACTGCCAAGCGGGCGGCCGCGCGCACTCCCCGGTCGCAGGGAAGCGGAGGCCCTTGTGCGTGAGGTCGAGCGCACGGCGCGGCGTTACGATGTAACGATCGTGCTGATCCCCCCGAACGCGGCATATAGGTTACGGCCTGGTCGGCTAGTCGTGCTGGTGGCTCATCTGCGGCGGACACGCGGTCGCCGGCTTGCACGGCTCGCGGCCGCCATGCGTGACGAAGGGGCCGAGATCATGGGTGTGGTGCTGTGGCATGGGGATCCACCGCCGAAGCAATTCCGGCATCCCGGCCGGTCTCGAGCAGGAGCGCCCGATAACGCCGGTGACGAAGATGCCGCGCCATTCCTGACTCCGTACGCCTAACGCCTGCACTGACATGTCCCCCTCCCCCTCCCCCTCCCCCTCCCCCTCTCCCGTCCGCCGTTTCACCCAGGCATCCGAGGACACGCACACTGTCGGTTACCGCGATCGCATCAATCACGCGCTCGCGTTCGCCGCTAAGCATCATGATCAGCAAGTAAGGCGAGGCCTACGGCCGCCGTATCTCACGCAATCGGCCAACATCGCGATCATCCTGACTCGATACGGCCAAGGCGACGACAGCGTTATCGCCGGAATACTGCTCAACGTTGTGGAAGACTATGTGCGCGCCGGCTTCGCTCCTGAGCTTATTCAGCAACGGATCGCGGATAAATTCGGCGACACTGTATTGTCGGTTGCGTTAGGAGCCACGCCGCGCCGACTGGATGACGCGGGGGTCGAGCTGTCACCAAGTGAACGGCGCGCCGATTTTCTGAAGCGGCTCGCGAGCGCGGAGGATAGAGAGCGCTGGGTGGTGGCTGCGGCTGCCCTGCACAATGCCGCGACAACCTTGGCCGACCTCCAGCGCACAGTCGATTCCGCTCAAGTCTGGCAGCGTTCTGCCCGAGGAAAAGAAGGGCTCGTGGCAACACATCGTGAGTTACTCTCCGCCTTACGCGGCGGCGGATTCACGGCACCTATTGTGGACGAATTGGCAGACGTCGTGCGCGGCCTCGAGGATTCTCGTTAGGCAGGTGGCGCTGTGGCAGCAGTGGCGCCGTAACGCGTCGCCACATAAACGTCCAGAATAGCCAGGAACTCCCGCACTATGGAATCGCCGCGCAGCGTAACGTGCAGCTCGCCGTCGACGTAAACCGGGGCCTTGGGCTCCTCGAAGGTCCCCGGAAGTGAGATTCCGATATCGGCATGCCGCGATTCACCCGGCCCATTAACGACGCAGCCCATGACCGCGACCTTGAGATTCTCGACGCCGGCATAGCGCCGCTTCCACTGAGGCATTTGTTCACGCAGATACGTCTGGATGTCCTCGGCCATCTGCTGAAAGAAAGTGGACGTCGTACGCCCGCAACCAGGGCAGGCCGTCACTTGAGGGCTGAATGCCCGCAGGCCTAACGACTGGAGGATCTGCTGCGCAACGCGAACCTCCTCGGCGCGATCGCCTCCCGGCCGCGGGGTGAGCGACACCCGAATAGTGTCACCGATCCCTTCCGCCAGGA
>JBQTJS010000233.1:0-7106 GCA_052386875.1 Gemmatimonadaceae bacterium | reverse complement strand
AGCGCGCTGAGCTTCGTCACCTTGCGCGGAGGGGGCCTTTTCGTCGTGAACCCGAAGGCGACGCCCATGACTATTCTCGCGCACTACGACCGCTCGACAGTACACGGTAACGGCTGCGGCGGCATACAGGCGCGCGGCGCCATGTACATCAATTCCGGCGGGGGGACAGCGAGCAACCTCTCCGAATTCGACGTTTACAGGTTTCCACTCTCCGGCTACGCCGCGTCGAACGCGGCCAACACACCGGCGCCTAGCGTGCTCTTCTCCGATGACGCGCTGGACCGCGACGCGCACGGCATGACGACATCCCTGGATGGCCGCTACCTCTGGGTTGTGGACCGCGTGGGGAACGCGACCGAGATCTTCGATCTGACATCGAGCAGCCGCGTGGGTACGCTGAATCTTGCCGGCGCATTGAGCGCCGACCCTTCGCCCGATCTCCTGGATCTCGCGCCGACCGGGGACGCGCTGTACGTCTCGCTGCGCGGGCCCAACCCTCTATCAGGGGATCCACATTCATCCACCGGATCAACGGCCGGACTCGGCATCATTCAACTGTCGCAAGGGGGACGTAGCGGCACGTTCTCACGTGTGATCCGCGTCAGCAACCGTGATGCTCAGGGGATCGAGCGAGCGGATCCGCACGGGATCCGGGTACGGCGCAAGTAAGGTGTGTTAGGCGAGTATCGGCACAGGCGAGAGGCGCGGGTACCACGTGCGGCGCTAGAGTTGCGTTAGGCGGGTATCGGCACAGGCGAGAGGCGCGGGTACCACGTGCGGCGCTAGAGCTGCGTTAGGCACGTATCGGCGCAGGCGAGAGGAGCGTGTGCGTTGCGCCGACTAGGACCCCCAAAAAAAGCGCGGCGCCCCGGAGAGCGCCGCGTCACAGCCGCGATGACGGTCACTTTGTGACGATCATCTTGCGGAAGAGTGCCTTCCCGTTGACCTCGAGGCGATAAAGATAAATCCCCGAGGCTACCTCTCGATCTGTGTTCCGGTACTTGCCATCCCAGTACGCCGTGTACTGGCCGCACGTCAGGAGCACGTTCTCTAACGGCTGTCCACCGGCAACCGCGGCAGACCCCCCCTGTAAAACCGGCACCGCAACGAGCTGCGCGAGCAGGTTGTACACCCGCAGAGTCACTCGATACTGCCGCCCCGCATCCACACAGTTCGGCGCGTCGCCAATCGAGAAAGGGATTGTGGTCTCGGGATTAAACGGATTGGGGTAGTTCTGTCCGAGTACCGCCCCCGAATTCGCATCGCGACTGCTACTGCCTGACGCCTGGGCCCTCATGCCCCGCGGGAGGAACGCGCTGAGAGCAAGCACCACTGCGAGTGCTGCCCATCGCTGCTTCATTTGTGCGTTCTCCGAGCTGACAAAGTTAGGTTTCGGTTACGTTCTCCTGCTGAGATAGGTGATCGCTAACTGCCTGTTCCGCGCGAACATAGGACGCGGAGATGAGACTGTCAAGGAACGCTCGATTCGATACTCGCTTGCCGCCCCAGTACCCGTCCCCCGTCACGCCGTTCCGTCACACCCACCCGGTCACAGTACTCGAGAAAGGGGATCAAAAACTTTCGCGAGACCGCCATCACTTCCCTCAGGGCGGCTGGTGTGTGCACGCCGCCATCCGCTAAAGTCTGCCGCAAACGCCGCACCATTTGATCGACTACGGCCGCTTCGTAGTACCTGCTCCCCCCCGGCTCCACGGGGATGACGAGCCGCTCGCGTTCAAGGATACGCAGGACCGCGATCACTTTTTGCCCGTACTCCGCCGCTAGCTCCGCTGTGGATG
Source organism: Gemmatimonadaceae bacterium (assembly GCA_052386875.1). GTDB lineage: Bacteria > Gemmatimonadota > Gemmatimonadetes > Gemmatimonadales > Gemmatimonadaceae > DASYRX01. Next base: position 5,307 of record JBQTJS010000233.1, on the reverse strand, counting down.
GCGGCTCACTTCCGGCAGCCGCAAGGCGGTCGATCACGCTGGCTCGCAGCGCCAGATCCATAGCGTCGAGCTTCGGCGACCATCCCGGTAGAGTCAGAAGTCCTTCGCGGGCCTCCAGCCGTCCGGCGGCGACGGTGCGCTTGAGCAGCTCGGTAAAGATGGCATCGCTGGCCGGCGCCGCAGCACGGACTGTGGAGACAGGGACTCCGCCCACCAGCGGATGCGCGGCGAGCGACCGTTCAACAGCGCCGACGATCGCCGTTGACGCCGCGCTGATGCTCGAGCTGGACACGGCGCGGCCCGCTACAGCTTCGGCGCCGGCACCTGAGAGGAGATCACCTAACGAGGCTGGCGGCTCACCCAGGCGCACCGGGAGCGTATCCAAAGCGACACCGGCCAGCCCCGACTCCGCCAGAATCATGGCGAGCCGTTCACCACTGTGCGCCAGCCTAACGGGCCACTGCCGGACGCGGAAGTGCGCTGGATATGGATCGCGCACGATCCCGCCACCTATGGTCACGCTTGGCGACGCCCAGCGCAACACGAAACGGTCCCCGGCGCGCGCAATGATCGCTTCGTCGAGGACGACGCGGGCCGCCCCCTCCTCCCCCTGGGACAGCGCGCCGCCCACGGCCACGATGCGCGCAGCGACATCGCTCGTCCCCAAATGCAAACGCACGCGCTCGCGCGGCCGTAGCTGGCTGCGGCCGCGCTCGAGCAGAGCGACGTCGGCACGTAACCGGCGCGTCGGATTCCAGCCGGCCCCACCGACGAGGACCGCGCCGCGCTGGAGAGACCCCGCATCGACTCCAACCAGCGCGAGTGCTGCGCGGCTGCCGGCCGCAGTAGCCGTTACGGCGGCGCCATGCACCTGAATACCGCGCACGCGATGCTCTGTGCCTAACGGGAACAGTTGAAGCACCTCGTCGCGCCGCACGCATCCGCTCCACACTGTCCCCGTCACGACTGTCCCCGAGCCCTTCACAGTGAATGCGCGATCGATCGGCATGCGGAAGAGATCGTCGCTGCGGCGCGACGGCACGGCACGCAGCGCTGCCGCGAGCGCTATACGCAGCTCACCCAGTCCGGCGCCTGTGACGACAGATGTCGCCACGATCGGCGCTCCGGCAAGCGGCGTCGCAGCGAGGAGGGCACGCACGTCTTCGGTCACAAGCTCCGTCCACTCTCCGTCCACAAGATCGCATTTCGTGAGCACAACAACCGCGTGCCTAACGCCGAGCAGCGTGAGTATGTCGACATGCTCCCGCGTCTGCGGCATTACCCCTTCGTCCGCAGCGATGATGAGCAAGGCCACGTCCACACCGGTCGCACCGGCGAGCATCGTGCGCACGAATGCCTCGTGCCCCGGCACATCGACGACGCCGGCGCGCAAGCCGCCGTCCAGCTGCAGCGGCGCGAACCCGAGATCGATCGTGATTCCGCGCCGCTTCTCCTCGGGGAGGCGGTCGGTGTCGACTCCTGTCAGCGCGCGGACGAGCGCGGTCTTGCCGTGGTCGATGTGCCCCGCGGTGCCGATGATCACGGCACGCGCTCGGGAGCGCGCGAGCGAACTCTCCGCTCCCACGCCTCGAAGGCCTTGAGACCGCGGCCGCGCTCATCCGCGACGTGCTCCATCAGGAACTGGCGCAGCAAGCGCTGATGCGCTCGGCGCTCTCCATGCGTGCCCAGGGGATGTGCCCTCCCGTCAAGCCAAGACCGCAGCGCCGCGCGCGCGCGAGCGGGGATCGGACGGACATCGTCTCGCGGCGCGGCACAGCGTACACACAGTACGCCGCCCGCGCGCCGGTCGAATGCCGCGGCAACCGCATGCGCGATCGCCTCGTGACACGTCGCACAGGTATCCACTACGGGGGCAAAGCCGAGTCCACGGATGAGCTGCCACGCAGCGCCGAGCGCGATCTCCGTCGCGTCACCTAACGTATCGGCTTCCAGCTCGTCCAACCCTCGCACGAGGATCGGAAAGAGATCCGGCGAACTGTCCTCGTCCGCGAAGCGCATGACGAGCTCCGCCAGCACGGCAGCCGCAACAAACCTGTCAAGGTGGTGACCTAACGAGATACGGTAGCGTACGAGATCGAAACCAGTGAGCGTGTGTAAGTCACGATTTGGCCGCACGCTGACAGTGGCGCAGCCCTGCACGAAGAGGTCCAGCGTGCCGAACGAGTTACGCGGGCGCCGTGCACCGCGCGCCACGACGCTCAAAATGCCGGCATCCCGCGTCGCCAACCGCAGGATGCGGGAAGATTCCAGATAGTCGAACGCATGGAGGACGACGGCCTCCGTCTGCACGACCGCCATACCTACAAGATACCGGTCTTTCTAGCCGGCGGCTTCCGGCGGCCGGGCAGAGCGCAGCGGCACGAGGGTCGGCGCCCCTACAGCCGGGTCCCGCGCGATGACGAGCGGCCACTCGTATACGCGCTCGAGAACCGCGGCCTGCATGACAGTGCCAGGGGGGCCGGCAGCGGCGACACGCCCGTCGTGGAGCAGCACGATGCGTTGCGCAAAGCGCGCCACAAGGTTCAGCTCATGGCTCACGAGCAGCACAGCCTTGCCGCCTAACGCGAGAGCGTGCAGCAGCTCGAACAGGGCCATCTCGTGCGCGACATCCAGAAACGTCGTCGGCTCGTCCAGCACTATGGCGTCGCTCCCCTGCGCCAACGCGCGCGCGATACGGGCGCGCTGCCACTCGCCGCCTGACAGCGCATCCGTCGATCGTTCAGCAAGCTGGCCCAGCGCCGCCGCATCGAGCGCGGCCGCCACCGCTCTGCGGTCTGACTCGCGCTCGCGGGTCCACGATCCACGGTGTACATAACGGCCCAGCGCCACGTATTCGCGCACCGTGAGGGGGAAGACTGGTTCCTCGCGCTGCGGTACGGCCGCGAGCGCCTTGGCCAGGTCGGCTCGGGTGTACGACTCGAGCGCGCGACCCTCCACGGTGATTGTCCCTTCCTCCGGAGGCAGGCGCCGCAGCAACGCGCGCACCAGCGTGCTCTTGCCGCTGCCGTTAGGTCCCGCAAGCGCGGTGATCTCGCCGCGCAGCGCCTCCAGCGACACCGACTCGAGGGCGCGCCGCCGAGCCCCCGGATAGCGCGCCGACAGCGCCGTGACGCAGATCAAGCGGCTAGTCCGCCGCGCCGCCGCAGGCGCACGAAGAAGAAAGGGACTCCGACGAGTGCAGTGACGGCGCCGAGCGGCACTTCCAGCGGGGCGCGGGCAGTGCGCGCGAGCACGTCCGCGATCAAGACCAGTGCGGCGCCGGCGAGCGCGGCAGCCAGCAGCGTCGGCCGGTGGCGCCCTCCGGCGGAGCGCCGCACGAGGTTGGGGACGACGAGTCCCACAAAGCCGACGAGACCGGCGGCGACTACAGTCGCCGCGGCGAGCAGCGAAGCTGCCAGGAAGACGCGTCGCGCAGCGCCCTCGCTGTCGACGCCCAGCGCCGCCGCCGCGTCCTCGCCTAACGCGAGGAGATCGATCGCTCGCGCCCAGTGCACGAGCAGAAAGCCGCCGGTCACAACCATCGGCGCAGTCCAGGCGACGTCGCGCCAGGAAGCACTCCCCAGCGATCCCATCATCCACCAGAGAGAGCTGCGCACGGCGTCGGCTGGAGCAGTGACGAGTGCGACCATCACGGCGGCGTTGGCGAACGCCCCGACCAGGAGGCCCGCGAGCACGAGCACGCGCACGTCGCCGGGCGTCGCCGTCGATCCCGCCAGGAGGAGGACGAGCGCGACGGCGGCCACGGCTCCCGCGAAACCGGCCAGTGCAACGAGGCCCGGCGACATAGTGCCTAACGCGACCGCCAGAACGGCGCCCACGGCAGCGCCGCCCGACACGCCGAGCAAGTAAGGATCGGCGAGCGAGTTGCGCAGCACCCCTTGCAGCGCCGCGCCGCTCATCGCCAGGCCGGCCCCGACGAGCATCCCGAGAACGACGCGCGGCGCGCGGATGCCGCGCACAATGAGGCTGCTGCTGGACGTGTCGCGTCCCCAGAGTGCCTGCCAAACCTCGCCGAGCGAGAGATCCACTGCGCCCACCGCGAGAGCACCGAACGCAGCGATCAGCAGCGCCAGCGCCAGCATAATCCATGGCAACGGCCGCATCGCCTACGGCACGCGCCCCGGGTGCAACAGACGGGCGAGCGACAATGCTGCCTCGCCCACGCGGACCGAAGGGCGACCCACAAGCATTGTGTCGAAGGCCAGCACACGGCCTTCACGCACGGCGCGCAGCGCTCGCCAGCGCGGATCGACCTTCAAGCGTTCAGCCGAGACAGGACCCGCGAGAACGATGTCGGGGTCGCGCCTAACGACATCTTCGAGGGAGACAGGCGCCGCAGGGGCGGCGATGTCGTGGTACACGTTGCGCCCGCCGGCGATCGTGATCAGCTCGTCCAGGAAGCTGCCGCGGCCGATCGTGATCAGCGGTGCCTCCCAAACGCGCCAGAATACGACGCGCGGCGTCAGTCCGGCCGTAGCGGCCCTAACGCGCCCGAGCGTCGCGAAAACAGAGTCACCAACAACGCGCGCGCTGAGCGTATCTCCTAGAACGACGCCGAGAGTGTCCAGGGCGTGGCGCAGCTGGACCAGCCTGTCGATCCGCAGCACTAGCGCGCGCACGCCGGCGCGCGCCAGCCGCTCCACCGCCGCGGCATTCTCGGCGCTCTCGTAGAGGATCACGAGATCGGGCCGCGCTGCCAGCACTCGCTCGATGTTGGGCCGCAGGGCATCGCCGACTTCGGGAACCTCCACCGCCGCCGCCGGAAAAACGTCCCAGCGCGAGCGGCCGACCAGCCTGTGCGCCGCGCCTAACGCGAATATCAGCTCGGTCGTCGTCGGATTGAGAGAGACAATCCGACTCGGGATCGCCGTGCGAGCCTGGCCGGCCGGCGGCTCGCACGCGGCGACCGCGGCGCAGGCGAGGGATAGCACGAGTCCGCGCAAGGGAGCCGTCATGTTCGTTCGCCGGCAGCCCGCGCGGCCCGCTGGCGCCGTTGCGCACGCGCCAGTCGCAACAAACTCACTGCAACTATGCCGGCCAGCGCCGCCCCGAAAGCCGCGAGCAACCAGACAGGCACCCCCCTTTCGGCTGCCCGGGCTGGGAACGTGATCCGGACGACACCGCCTGCCGGCACGTTCTGCGCCAGGAAGCGCTGCAAGTCGCGACCTTCGGCGTTCACGGACCCGCGCGGCACCAAGCCGACGCCGGACGCGGTCGCGTTAGGCTCCTCCAGCAGCACCTCGAAGACATCGGTCGCCTGGATCGCCGGAATTGTCAGGCCGCCGT
>JBQTJS010000232.1:0-3222 GCA_052386875.1 Gemmatimonadaceae bacterium | reverse complement strand
CCATCGCGTGATAGACGGTGCGACGGGCGCCAGGTTTCTGCAGACTTTGCGGCGTCTGATCGAGAATCCCCTGCTCCTGGTCTACTGATCCGGATCCGCGTTAGGCGGCCTGACGCTGCCGCCCTCTCCGCGCGCGCGCCCTCTCCTGGAGCACTGCAACGACTCCGGGGAGGATCGACAGGAAGATGATCGCGAGCACCACCAGCGAGAAGTTCTCGCGCACGATCGGCACGTTGCCGAAGAAGAAACCGGCGAAAAGCATGCTGCCGACCCAGAGCACGCCGCCCAGAACGTTGTACGCGGCGAAGCGCGCGTAGCGCATCGTACCGGCGCCGGCGACGAACGGCGCGAAGGTGCGGACTATCGGCACGAAGCGCGCGAGAATGATCGTCTTCCCGCCGTGGCGCGCGAAGAACGCGTGCGTGGTGTCGATATGCGATTTCCTAACGAGCGGCAGTCTCCCAGCCGCCGCGCGCTCGCCGAATATAGTCCCCGCCCAGTAGTTCACGGCATCACCCAGGATCGCCGAAGCGCTGAGCAGCACAAAAAGGCCGCCGACATCGAGCGCACCTGTCGCCGCCGCCAACGCCCCTGTCGCGAAGAGCAGGGAATCGCCGGGGAGGATGGGCGTGATCACCAGCCCGGTCTCGCAGAAGATGATCACGGCCAATACGACATATGTCCACGCACCCCACGTCTGCACCAATGCCGCGAGATGCTTGTCCAGGTGCAGCACGTAGTCGCTGAATGTTTGAATCAGTTCCATCATCGTCAGTCGAACGTCGGGACCTGCAGGCGCTGGACGATCGTGCAGCGCCAAACTGGATCAAAAGAAACGGCAGCGCGCCTTCCGCACAACGATAGCGCCATGCACAGCTCGATCGGACAGCTGGACGGTCACAGAGAGACTCCATGGTGGAGCGATTGTCCTGCAATCGACACTTATCGGATCGAGCGGAGTTCCTCCCAGCCGCATTGTGACAGCGGCAGCCCGCAGCGTGACCCTCAAGGAGACGCCGCAGCGTGCCCCTCGGAGACCACGCACGTCCTTCTCCCGGAAGGAGTTACGCACCTTGTGGAGGAGACGTGCAGCGCCTTACGCGAACGATCCTGCGGCCCTTGCTGGTTGCCGGCGCCGCCCTGGCCGGTGCCGCTTGCGGCACGAGCGACGGTCCGACGGTGGATGCGGGGAAGCCTAACGCGAAGACAGGAAGCCTAACGGTTGACATAGCCGGACTGCCGAACGAGGCTGCGCCCGCAGCCCCTGTCACGATTCAAGGGCCGGGCGGATTCTTTTCGCGCAGCATCGCCGCTACAACTACGGTCACCGGCCTGACGCCGGGGAGCTATAGCGTGGCCGCTGCGGATGTCTCTACAACCACGGCGATGCACTCGGCCAGCCCGGCGGCCCAGAACGTGGAGGTCAGTGCTGGGACCACTGCCAGCGTCAGCGTCGCCTACGGGCTCGCCACGGGGATGCTGGAGCTGTCCCTGAGCGGGCTCCCCGCCGGGACCCCCGGTGCCCTGACCGTCACCGGGCCTAACGGCTATGCGCGCGTGGTGACGGCCAGCGAGACGCTGATGAAGCTTACGCCGGGTACTTACTCCGTCTCCGCAGCGTCAGTTACCGCCGGCGGCGAGACGTACGCTGCCACGAGTCCGGCTGGATCCGTCGACGTCACTCCCTCGCCAACGCCGGTTGCGGTGAGCGTGACATATGCCGTACTCCCGGGGACCGGGCAGATCAACCTAACGATCGACAACGTCTACATCACGCAGTCCGTGCAAACCTACGTCAGCGACGTTCCGCTCGTCGCGGGCCGCGACGGTCTGGTCCGCGTTTTCGTCAAGGCGAGCGGGCCTAACAGCGCGCAGCCGCAGGTGCGCGTGCGCCTGTACGACGGGCCGACGCTCGTCAACACGCTGACACTGAACGCCTCGGCCGCCGCGGTCCCGACCACAATCGAGGAGGGATCGCTGGCGGCGTCCTGGAATGCTGCCATATCAGGAGCGCTGGTCCGGCCGGGGCTCCGGCTGCTGGCGGATGTGGACCCGGGGAACGCGGTCGCGGAGTCGAGCGAGACTGACAACGCGTGGCCCGGGCCCGGCGAGCCGGCCACGATGTACGTCCTGAACGTACCCACGTTCGCGGTCCGCTTCGTCCCGATCAAGCAGAAGAACGACCTCACGGGCAACGTCACGGCTAACAATGTCGCGGCGTTCCTGCACGATCTGCGGCGCATGTTCCCGTTAGGCGCTGTCGACGCCGACGTCCGCTCCACGTATACGAGCAACTCCGGAGCGCTGGAGCCGAACGACGCCAATAACGCCTGGACGGCTGTGCTCAGCGAGATCAACACGCTGCGCACGATGGACGGCAGCTCACGCTACTACTACGGCGTCGTGCGCACGAGCTACGGCTCGGGCGTCGCCGGACTTGGCTACCTCGGCGGCCGCGCCGCGGTCGGCTGGGACTTCCTGCCGAGCGGCCGCGAGGTCATGGCGCACGAGGTGGGCCACAACTGGGGGCGCTATCACTCACCATGCGGCGGCGCGGGAAGCCCCGATCCGAGCTTCCCGTATCCGGGCGGCGCCATCGGCGCAACCGGCTACGACCTAACGAGCGCAGTCCTCAAGCCTCCCTCCGTCCCCGACCTCATGGGCTATTGCCTGAACGCGTGGATCAGCGACTACACGTACAAGGGGATCCAAAGCTACCGGCAGCAGAACGCAATGGCGGCCGCGGCGCGCGCCGCCGCACCGCAGCCCGGCCTCCTGGTGTGGGGCCGCATCCAAACGGACACGCTCGTGCTGGAGCCATCCTTCGAAGTTGTCGCACAACCCTCGCTGCCGTCGCGCTCGGGACCTCACCACATCACGGGCCTCGCAGATGACGGCAGCCAGGTCTTCTCCTTTGCCTTCGAAGGCGACGCTCTGGATCACGGCAGCGCGCGCGATCGGCATTTCTCGTTCGTCATTCCGCTGCGCCAGCTACGCGGCCGCCCGCTTGCCGCGCTGCGCCTAACGAGTGATGGTCGACACGCCGAGCTGCGCTCCACGGCCGCGACGGTCGCAGCGCTTGGCCGCAGCGAGGGGGGTGCGCCACTCGTTATGCGCGCCGCGAACGGCACGATGCGCGTGCAATGGAGCGACCCGGCCGTGCGCGGCGTCCTCGTGCGCGACCCGCTCACCGGCGACGTGCTCACGATCGCCCGCGGCGGC
>JBQTJS010000231.1:0-4281 GCA_052386875.1 Gemmatimonadaceae bacterium | reverse complement strand
GCCGGGCTCAGACGCTTCGCCGCAGTCGCCGCCACGGTCGGCTGGACGGCGCTCGCCATTCAGCTGTACCTAACGCTGAGGCTCACACTGGCCAACGGCGGCGGCATCGGCGCCGGCCTGATTGTCTATTTCAGCTACTTCACTATCCTGACGAACCTCCTCGTGACGCTCGCGCTCACGGTGCCGCTCCTGTCCGCACACGCCGCAGGCGGCATGTTCTTCTCACGGCCTGGCATTATCACAGCCATCGCAGCCTGTATCGCTCTCGGGGGAATCGCCTACGCTCTGCTCTTGCAGCAACTGTGGGATCCCAAGGGTCTGCAGCTCCTCGCCGATATCTTGCTGCACTACGTGATGCCTGCGGCCTTTCTGATTTATTGGTGGTTCGCGGTGCGCTCTGGGGAGGATCGCGTGCGCTGGTCCCAAGTATGGCCCTGGGCCACGTTCTACCCCTTCGTCTATTTCCTGTACCACACGGCGCGGGGCGCGATTTCGGGTGTCTATCCCTACCCGTTCGTTAATCCCACGGAGCTCGGGTACGCTCGAGTAATGCTCAACGCCCTGGGACTCCTTGCCGGCATCCTCCTCATGTCGCTCGCTCTGGTCGGCATCGCTCGATCGAGGCGCCCGGCCAATTCGCGCCGCGACCCCAGTGACGCCGCTGTTGTCGTTGCCGAACCGTGAGGCTGGCTGGTAGCGCTGACCAGCGTGCCAAGCGTCGTCTCGAGTTGCCGCAGGTGTCATCCGGCACCTCGGCACCGGTCCGGTTCAACCGGCGCTTGCGTGAATTTCAGCCCTGCCGAGTGAGAGGCGTTCGTACCACCCTGCCGAGTGAAAGGCGTTCGTACCACCCTACCGAGTGAGAGGCGCTCGTATACCACCTGCCGAGTGAGAGGCGCTCGTATTACAGCATGTCCCTTGTCACGCGCCGGGGTTTGTCACGCGTTGCCGGCATCCGGATACACGGCCAGCGGCGGGCCGCGCCGCCGTCAATCCGAACGTCCGAAGCCAGCGGCGAGTAAGATAGACGCACCCTGGACGGCACTCTTCTGTCCGGCTTCGAGAGGAACTGCATACATGAACGTCCTACCGCCGCCTGCGCCCCGGTTCGTGGTGCTGCGCTCACTCGTCCGCACGGCGATTGTCTGCGGCCTCCTGATTGCAGCGGCGCCGGATCGCGCCGCCGCACAGGTCGTGGTACGCCTCGTCGCGGATCCGCCGCGCCTAACGCTGAAAGCCGGGCAACCCGTCCCGTTCACGATCACTGCCTACGACGCGCAGGGGAACGTCGTGCCTAACGCGCAGATCCGCGTCAGCGCACCGCGCTTGGCGTTGTCGTTCGGAGACGGGCGTGTGACGGGGCGCCGCGCCGGCTCATACACGGCCGTAGCCACTTCCTTCCCCAGTCCCGACGTGGCACCCGTGACGCTGGAGATCCCGGTGCTCGTCTCCTGGCCTGCGCTGGCGAAGCTCGATATCGCCGCCGAACCGGCCGCTGCCGGCGCGCGCCTCTATGTGGGAACGCTCCTCGGTCACGTAGCGAAAGGGACGCACGAGGATGCAACGCCGCGTACTGATCTTACAGTCACATGGCGTACTTCCGACCCGCGCCTCGCCACTGTCGATCGGTTCGGCAACGTGACGGCGCACAAGGCCGGCGTTGTCACGATTTCGGCCGCAGCCGAGGGCGTCACGGCAGAGCGGGCTTATACAGTGGCCGCCAATCCCGTGGCATCGATCGACGTGACACTCAAGGAAACATCGGTCGCGACCGGTGACGTGATAACGCTCCAGGCGATGGCCAAACGGGCCAACGGCACGCCGGTGAATGACGCCAAGATCGCCTGGAGCTACATCTACACGCCCGATGACACGACGCTCGCCCCCGGCGGACCGGGGATCATCGATTTCGTTGTCGATCGCCATGTTTTCACGGCGAATCACCCCGGACGTTTCACGATCATCGCGCAGTCGGGGCCCGCGCTGGCCCGCGCTGTCGTGGAGGCCAAGCCGCGCGACGTTAGGCGGCGCATCACCATCACCGGCCGCGGCAACATCAATCGTACGCATACCTCGGATTTGTGGCCCTGGACGGGAATGGACGGACGCGACTACTGCCTGGTGGGGACCTGGGGGGCGGACGGCTACGCGATGGTGTTCGACATCACCGACATGAACAACATAGTCAAGACGGACTCCATCAAGGTCGACGCGCGGACGATCAATGACGTGACCGTCTCGCCCGATGGCCGCTACGGCGTCCTAACGAGAGAGGGGGCCTCCAACCGCGTGAACGGCGTCGTCATCCTCGACCTCGCCAGCCCGGCGCATCCGAAGATAGCCTCGACATTCGACCAGAGCCTGACGGGCGGCGTGCATAACGCGTTCGCGACCAATGACTATCTCTTCGCCATTTCGGGAGGCGAGAAGTATGTGATCATCGATGTGCGGGATATCTACAACCCGAAATACACGAGCGAGTACAAGCACCCTAACGCACGCATTCACGACATCTGGGTGCGCGACGGTATCGCCTATTCGGCGCAGGGAGGAGTCGGCACCGTCGTCGTCGATGTGGGGAACGGGAAGTACGGCGGGACGATCGAGAAGCCCAGGCTCATAACTGTGTTCCCGATCAACAGCGGCCACGAGATCTATCCTTATTATCAGAAGTCGACAGGGAAGACCTATCTTTTCATCGGCGATGAGGAGATGAGCCGCCAGGGACGCGTGTGGGAAGGGACCAACTATCGCGGAGCGATGACCACGCCGGGGGGCGTCGCGCAGACAAGCGGCGGCTACACGCACATCGTCGACTTCAGCGACCCCATGAAGCCGCAGAAGGTCGGGCGCTATCACCTGGAGGACTACGGTTCGCACGACATCATTGTGGAAGACGACGTGCTGTATCAGGCATACTACGACGGCGGCGTGCGCATCGTGGATGTCTCCGGCGAGTTGTTAGGCAACCTCGCCGAGCAGAGGCGCGAGATCGCCGTCTTCAAGCCGTTCGATCCGCAAGGGTTCACGGCCAACGCGTCCTTTGTGATGAACGCGATGCCCTGGAAGGGGCAGATCCTCTTCACCGATTTCAATTCGGGACTCTGGGCAGCGAAGCTGGAACCGAAGCGAGTAACGCCCTAAGACCAGCCCGCAAGCAAGAAAAAGTCGCGCTTCCGAGTTTCTCCGGCTTGCGGCCTGCGGACCCGATGAAACCAAAGTTCTTCAAGTCACCGGGCGACTTCCGCAAGTGGCTGGAGCAAAACCACGCGCAAGAGCGTGAGTTGTTGGTCGGCTACCACAAACTCGCTACTGGGAAGCCGAGCCTAACGTGGTCACAGTCAGTCGACGTGGCGCTTTGCTACGGCTGGATCGACGGCATCCGTCGCACGATCGATGCCGACAGTTACAGCATCCGCTTTACGCCGCGAAAACCGCGCAGCGGCTGGAGCGCGATCAACATCAATAAAATCGCGCGGCTCAGGAAAGCCGGGCTGATGCGCCCGGCCGGACTGGCCGCCTTCGAGGCTCGCGACGCCACTCAACCAGGTTACTCGGTCAAAGATCGTACGAACAGATTCCCGCCGGCGTACGAACGTCAGTTTCGCGCCAACAAGAAGGCGTGGGAGTATTTCAGCGCTCAAGCGCCGTCGCGGCAACGAAGCACGATCCACTGGGTGACGAGCGCCCGGCAGCCCGAGACGCAGCGGCGACGTCTCGATATGCTGATAGCCGACTGCACCAAGGACCGGCCGAACTGGCCGCTCAAAGCCCCGACCAGGTAACGGCGCAGGGGCCCGCTCGACGCGTCCGTGCAGTTGCCCTTCTATCGGCACTCAGCTGCCGGCGAGCTTCGCGCCATTTGGCGTACATGCAGGCTGTGCCGGCGAAGGCCTTCAGAGAGACGTAGTCAGTCACGGGCGTGAATCGAGCCGGGGATGGCCTCCGTAGTGGAGGTTTAATTGCCCTCGAAACTCCCATGACACGTGTCGCTCACACTGCCTGCGCTCTCGTGCTGCTGGCCGCCGCTCGCGGAGATGCTCAACGCGCCGACACGCTGCCGCGGCCGACGCTGCGAGCCGCCCCCCGATCTCAGCCGATACGGATAGACGGGCAGATGATGGAAGCGGCCTGGCAGTCCGCCGAGGTGGCCAGCGACTTCTCGCAGATCGAGCCCGAGCCTAACGCGCCGGCTTCGCAGCGTAGCGAGGTCCGTGTTCTCGTCGACGAAGGCTCGCTCTACATCGGCGCGCGTTTGCACGATACGCGTCCCGATTCCAT
>JBQTJS010000230.1:0-3702 GCA_052386875.1 Gemmatimonadaceae bacterium | reverse complement strand
CCTCACCGAAACAAGAAATAGTCATACGCCGAGCGCGCGATCTGCGCGATAGCGCGCTCCTGAGTTGCTGCATCGCGCCGTGACTCCTTGACGAACAGCGCGACTACGACGTGGCCGGCCTTGTCAGGCAGCTCGATGATCCCGACATCGTTCGCTACGCCGATGCTCAGCGTCCCCGTCTTGTGCATCACGCGCGTCCCAGGCGGCAGCAGCCCCTTGATGCGGTTCGGCCCCGTTTCGCAGCGCAGCATTATATCGAGGAGCAGGTCGGAATTGGCGCCGCCCAGAGCTTTGCGTTGCCAGACTGTCTGCAGCAGCTTCGCCATACCGCGCGGCGTCGCCGTGTCGCGCCGATCGTCATAAAACACCCTGGCCGCAATACGCTGCGCGCTGTCCGAAACGGCCGCCGCGAGAGCGCGGAACTTCGCGAGGGAGCGCTCTTCCCGGCTCGGCAGGTCCTTGACGCCTATTGCGTCCGCGATAAGCTCGTCGGTGGGCCGATCGACGGAGATGCCGGTGACGCCTAACGTCGCCAGTCGGGCGTTCACCGCACCGCTGCCGCCCGCCGTTCGCAGCATGATATCGGTTGCGCTGTTGTCACTGATCAGCAGCATCAACTCCAGCAGGTTGCGCACAGACAGCACCACCCCCGGGTCGTCCAGCAGATTGGAAAGCGTCCCGCTTCCCGGATGCAAATCGCTCCCCTTGAGCGCGATCATCGAGTCGAGACGCAGCGTGCCGCTGTCCACGCGCGTGAGCAGTTGCACGGCGATGGGGACTTTATACGTGCTCGCCATAGGAAACGCCTCGTCCCCATTGACGTACAATTCGCGACCGGTCTCCAGGTGGATGATCCCCGCCCCTACCTTGCCGCCCGAGATTGCAGCGAGCCTAACGATTTCACTCTCGAGTCGCGCCAGGCCGTCGTCCACCCGTTGCGCGCGCAGAGAGCCGGCGACAGTGCCAGTCGCAGCGAGCAGGCAGAGCACGCCGCCGCGCAGTGCGGCGCGGCCGCGCGACGCACCGCGGCCCTGCGTTGCCTGATGCCTCGCTGGACGAATATTCAAAAGTGCGGAAGGATTGCGCATAACGTGAAGGGGTATCGTGGCTCCCGCGACGATACCCCCTCTCTCCGGCCGTGGCAAGCGATCGCTAGATCATCATCAAGCGACGTAGCTTGGCCGGCCTCGGCACCGCCTCGACTTTGGGAAGTGCCTCAACGTACGGCGCCGTCCTGGGGCGCGCTTCGACGTACGGCGCCGTCCTGGGATGCGCTTCGACGTACGATCGCGGTCCTGGGACGCGCGTCGACGTAAGGTGCGATCTCGGGGAGCGCTCTGACGTACGGCTTCATCCCCCTTTCCAGGGCCGCGCCGAGCGGTACCTCGATCTTGCGGCGGAGCATGTGGGGCGCCAGAGGGAAGCTCCGCAAGCCCGGCAGCGAAATCGCCCCCGGGCCACCCTCAAAGAAGAAGAAGTTGCCGTCACGGTTCAGCTCGCGCGCACTGGCGGCCTTGAGGCGGACAGACTTCACGCTGCCGCCGCTATAGACACGCAACTCGACGTCGTCCCCCGGCTCGAGCTTCTCCAGCTCACGCGTTAGGCGGTTGCGTCGCGCGTTCGACATCGCCCGGTCACCGGCGTCCTCGCGCGGCACGCGCAGATCCGCACCGTTGATCGACTGGATGCGGTCGCCTTCGATCAATCCGGCCTTCTCGGCCGGGCCGTCCTCGACAAGACTCGTGATCAGTATACCTAACGTGTCGCGCCGGCTGCCGCTCACCCCCCCTCCCATGCCGATGCCGAGCGCAGCCCGATCCTCCCGGCGACCACTCCCCCACGCTCCCAGCATCCCCGCGCGCGCCCCCTCGAGATCCTCCACGCTCACAGTTTTCACGCGAACGCTGCGAACTGCACCGTCGCTCCAGACGCGCAGCTCGACTTCGTCCCCCACCTTGCGGCCGCCTAACGCGCGTATGAGCCGCCGCGTCGCCAGCCCCTCCACGTCATCCTCGCCTGCGTCTTCCGCTGCCAGTCGTAAATTCACGCCGTCGATCGATTGCAGGCGATCCCCTTCCTTGATTCCGGCCTTCGCCGCCGGCCCGTCCGGCGTCACGTCGCCGACCAGCAATCCAAGCGTGTCGCGCTTGCCACTCGACTCGGTGATGATGCCAAGGCGCGGCCGCTCCCGGTCGTCAGTCGTGTACATGTAGCCCATTGCCGTGCGCGGGCGCCGCGGCCTCTCCGATTCGGTGCCCTCGCGCCGGCGTTGCTGCGCGCCGGCGTCAGCGGCCAGCACCGCGCCGCACGCGATGAAGATCCAACTCTTCAGCATATCCCTCCCCTCGGTCCTGAAAGCGTTCACATCGTCTGTCACGCCACACCGGCCCACGGTTGCCGCGGCGCAGCCGCTCTTGAATTGCTCCGGTCGCGGAGCGCAGGTTGGTCAGACAAACCACAGCTGCGGTTTCTCCAATGGCCGGCACACCAGGAGTCGCGCAGACGCCGACAGACCGCTCACCGCGGCGGGACGCCGCTACGTTCTTGGAGCATTGGCAGGACGAAGGGGACGCCGCGTTCCTGTATCGGGCGCTGGCGCGCGCCGAGCAGGATGGCGGTCGCCGCGGGATCTTCGAACGCCTCGCGGCAGTCGAGGACGAGCATCACGCCGTGTGGAGTCGTGTGTTGGGCGAGCGCGGCCAGGCACCGGCAACGTTTCGGCCATCCCAACGCGCGCGCTTCATGGCCTTTTTGGGCCGCCGCTTCGGCGCGCGCGCTCTCCTGTCGTTGCTGTTGCGGGAAGAGGGGCGTGAAGTCAAAGCGTATCTCGATCTGCATCGCACGCTTCCTTCGGGCGGCGCCGGTTCGGCTGAAGCACTGCAGCTCGCGCGGGAGAGCGCCAATCATGCGACTGAGCTGGCCTCGCTCGCTCGGGGTGATGGCGCGGCAGCGGCGGTTACCGGTGGTGAGCCGTGGCATCGCACGGAATCGGGGGGATTCCTTCGCAATGTCGTGTACGGCTTCAATGACGGCCTAACGGCAAACTTCGGACTCGTCGCAGGCGTGCTGGGGGCGAGCGCGGCGCAAGTCGAGCAAGTTGTGATCGTAGCCGGAGCCGCCGGACTCGTGGCCGATGCGTTGTCGATGGGTGCGAGCGGCTACCTCGCGGCGAAGAGTGAACAGGAGGTGTACGCCCACGAGATCGCGCTGGAGCGCGACGAGATCGCGATGATGCCTGAGCTGGAGCGCGACGAGCTGGCGCTGTTATACCAGGCGCGCGGCGTTCCCCGCGAGACTGCGCAGGCGCTCGCGACTTCCGCGTTAGGCAATCCGGTGCAGATGCTGGACGAGAAGGTACGCATGGAGCTGGGCATCGCCGAACACAGGCTGTCGCCGCTGCGCGAAGGCTGGGTCACGGGGCTCGCGACAGCTTGCGGCGCGCTGATCCCCGTGGCGCCCTTCCTCGTCTTCGACGGTGCGGCCGCGATCTGGAGCGCCTTCGCGATAGCGATGTTATCTCACTTTCTCGTCGGTGCTGCGCGATCGGTCTTTACGGGCCGCGGCATCTTCCGCTCGGGGCTCGACATGTTCGTCGTCGGCCTGGGCGTTGCGATTGTGGGATATTTCGTCGGAGACTGGATCAGTCGGCTGCTTGAAGCGTAACGCGGCAAGCCGGGCTGCTACGGGGAGCGCCGATACCCG
>JBQTJS010000229.1:0-13014 GCA_052386875.1 Gemmatimonadaceae bacterium | reverse complement strand
GTGCTCGTGCGCGAGCTGAGCGCCGAGGAGACGCTGGACGTCCTGCACTCGCGCCAGTTGCGCCTGGAGCGGCATCACAGTGTCGTCATAGCGGAGGATGCGATCCGCGCCGCCGTAGATCTCACAGACCGGCATCAGCTCGATCGCCATCGCCCTGACCGGGCCATTGACGCGCTGGACGAAGCCTGCGCGCACGCACATGCCGTGGCGCGCTACTCACCTGAGACTGAGCGACTGATCGCGCAGCGGCGCGCCGCTATGGCCGATGGCGGCACCGAGCCGCGTGACGCCGCGCAGCGCGCAGAGACCGCGGACGAAGCACTGGAACGCCTGGCACGCAACGGCGTCTCCGCCTTGCAGCGCTTCGGCGCGGAGCTTGAGGCGATGCTCGGCGGAGCCTCTCGAGGAGCGGCGGGCGCGGCGGAGAAGGAAGTACCGGGGACACCGGAGACAGCCGCGGATCAGGGAACGAGCGAAGCGCCGCCTAACGTGGACTCGCTGGACAGCATCGACGCCGCTTTGCGCGAGCGGCTGATGCAGGACGGTGTCATAGTTCGCGGCATCGACGTGGCGCGCGTCGTAGCGCTGGGATCGGGTAAATTCGTCGCATGGACAACAGACTCCCGCTCCGAATAGCCGGCATCGCGTGGCTCCTCGCGTCCCTGGCGTGTGCCGGCGCTGACGACGAGGGGAGGGGTGCGGCGCGCGAGGCGGGACCGTTCGCGCGACACGTCCGCCGCGTGATCCCGAAGATCGAACAAGGGACCGGTCTCAAGTTCAAGTCTCCCCCGAAGGTGCAAGTGCGCACGCGTGAGGAGGTCCGCCAATTCCTGGAGCAGAAGCTCGCGACTGAATTGCCGGCCGAAGAGCTGGCCGGCCAGGAAAAGTCGTATAGGCAGTTCGGGTTGCTGCCGGACACAATGGACCTGCGCTCATTCATGGTGGCGCTGCTCACAGAGCAGATTGCGGGCTATTACGACCCCGCCACGAAGGTGCTCTACGTTGTGGAAGGAGGAGAGCCTGCCGTGACGGAGATGACCGTCACTCACGAGCTGGTGCACGCGCTGCAGGACCAGTATTTCAACCTCGATTCGTTGCAGCGTCTGCGCCGGCAGAACGACCGTCAGGTAGCGGCGCAATCGTTGTTCGAGGGCCAGGCGATTTTCGAGCAGATGGCTGCCATTGTGGGTGCCGGAGCGATGACGACGGCGTTGCCGGGGACCTGGGACCGCGTACGCGACGTGATCCGGCAGAACAACGAGGCGATGCCGCTTTTCTCGGTTGCCCCCTTCGTGATCCAGGAGACGTTGCTTTTCCCGTATCTGAGCGGCGCCGAGTTCGTTAGGCGCGCCAAGGAGCGCAAACCTAACGCGAACATCCTCACGGACGTGCCGGAGTCCACCGAACAGATCCTGCATCCGGAGCGCTTCTTCGGCGAGCGTGATGCGCCCACCGACGTGACCCTTCCCCCGCCACGCAGCGGCAAGGTGCTCTACGAGAACACGCTGGGCGAATTCGAGACGCGCCTCTTCCTGTATCAACACCTCAAGGACCAGTCCGCGGCCTACCGCGGCGCGGCCGGTTGGGATGGCGACCGCTACCGGCTCGTCGCGGTAGGCGGCGGCGAAGCGCTGATCTGGCTCACCGTGTGGGACACGCCCCTGGATGCGGCTGAGTTCCGCGACCTGCTCGATCGCGCCGTGCGCCGGCGCTTCGACAAGGCGCAGGAAGTCGCTGCCGACGCCATGTCGCGGACGTACACGACAGGGAGCCGCAGGATCAGCCTGCTCGCGCGCGAGGTGCAGGGCCGGCCTGCGGTTGTATACGTGGACGCGCCGGCCGGGACCGGGATATCGTTGATCGACGTGGCTGGGGTGCGCCTGAAAGAGTGAGCGCGCCTAACGCCGGCGCCCCGCCTTCCGGCACGCCGCCGGATGCGGCCGCGCCGCTGACGCCGCGCCGGTCGACGGCGCAGCCGGTGACGGCCTTCGATGAAGAGCTGCGAGCCAGGCAACTGGCGCGCATGAAGGGCCGCGCAGTAGGGCTGCTGGTTCTCGCGGCGTTGATTTTCGTGGCAACGCTGCTGCTGGGTGAGCGCTATCCCTGGGTCGGCTGGGTGCAGGCCGTCGCCGAAGCGGCGCTGGTGGGGGGTCTGGCCGACTGGTTCGCCGTGACGGCCCTCTTCAAGCACCCGTTAGGCATTCCCATTCCGCATACCGCCATCATCCCCGCCCGCAAGGACCGTGTCGGGCAGGTGCTCGGCGCTTTCGTGCAGCGCAACTTCCTGAATCGCCAGGTTGTGGAAGTGCGCTTGCTCGAAGCGCGTCTCGCCGAGCGCTTGGCACGCTGGCTGAGCGATCCGGCCAACAGCCGGCTGGTCGCTGCGCATGCTGCGCGCGGGTTAGTGACCGCAGCGGAATCGCTGCGCGACGATGATGTGCAAACGATGATCGACAGTGCTTTGGCCGAGCGGATACGCGCCGCACGAGTGGCGCCGCTACTCGGCAAGACACTGTCGGTCATGACGGCAGGGAACCGGCATCAGGAATTGTTGGATGAGGCTATCAAGCTCGCGGCGCGAGCAGTGGAGGAGAACGAGGACGTCATCCGCCAGCGCATCGAAACCGAGACGCCGTGGTGGGTCCCCGGTCCCCTGGACGAGAAGATTTTCCGGAAGGTAGTGAGCGGCATCGAACGCACGTTAGGCGAGATCCGCGATCAGCCGGATCACCCGCTGCGCATGCGATTCGACGCGGCGCTGCACCGCTTCATCGACGACCTGCACAATTCGCCCGACGTGATGGCGCGCGCCGAACAGCTCAAGGAGGAGCTGCTGAGCGCCGACGCCGTGCGGCACTTCTCGTCGTCTCTCTGGCGCGACACCAAGCAGGCGCTCGTGCGCCGCGCCGAGCGCGCCGAAGAGGCGGACGTCGATACGATTTCCAACGGTTTGGCGAGCCTGGGTCGCGCGATCGTGGAGGATCCGGCGTTGCTGGAGCGCGTCGACGGCTGGCTGCGCAACGGCGTGCTCGCGTTGGTGGATCGCTACCAGGGCGAGGTGGGCGAGCTGATCGCTTATACCGTACGCGGCTGGGACTCCACCGCGACGTCGCGCCGCATCGAGCTGGCGATCGGCCGCGATCTCCAGTTTATCAGGATCAACGGGACGCTGGTGGGCGGGCTGGTCGGGCTGATCCTCTATGCGCTGACGAGGTAGGGGGAGGGAGGCGCGGCGCGTTACTAGCTGAGCAGGGAGGCGCGGCGCGTTACTACTGAGCAGGGAGGCGCGGCGCGTTACTAGCTGCGCGCCACGATGCGCGGTGTGTCGATGACCGGCTCCGGGCTCACGGGCACCTCGTTAGGCTTCGGTGCCCCCGGCAGCTCGCTCGTCACGGGCGCCAGCAGCGCGTGCCGCATGACTTCGTCCAGAGTGCCGACGAAGGTGAACAGCATGTTTTCGCGCACTTCGTTGGGGACGTCGCGCAGGTCCTTCTGATTGGTCGCCGGGAGGATCACCTCGCGCAGACCCGCGCGGTAAGCGGCGAGCACCTTCTCCTTCACCCCGCCGATCTCGAGTACGCGGCCTCGCAGCGTCACTTCGCCGGTCATCGCGACATCGCGCCTAACGGGCCGCCGGCTCAGTACGCTCGCGATGGCCAGCGTGACGGCGATGCCGGCGCTGGGACCATCCTTGGGGACCGAGCCGGCCGGGAAGTGGATGTGCAGATCGGTCTCGCCGAACATCTTCTCGGAGACGCCTAACACGTCGCCGCGCGAGCGCACGTAGGAATACGCCGCGTCCACGGACTCGCGCATCACGTCCCCCAACTGACCCGTGACTGTAAGCTTGCCGCTCCCCGGCATGCGCAACGCTTCGATCGTCATCAAGTCACCGCCTGTGGCTGTCCAGGCCAGTCCCGTGACTGCGCCGATCTCGGGCTCTTTCTCCGCCTCCTCCATTGCATAACGAGGGGCGCCGAGGATGTCCTGCGCGCGCGCGAGATCGATTAACCACGCCCCTTCCTCGCCTTCGGCTTTGCGGCGCGCCCGCTTGCGCATGATCATCGCCAGGTTGCGCTCGAAGTTGCGCAATCCTGCCTCGCGCGAGTAGCGCGACGAAACGAAGCCGAGTACTTCGTCGGTGAACTGCACATCCTTGTCGATGAGGCCGTGCTCCTCGATGAGCCGCGGAAGGAGATAACGCCAGGCAATCTCCACCTTCTCCTCGATCGTGTATCCCGCGATGCGGATGACCTCGAGCCTGTCGCGCAGCGGCGGCGGGATATCGAAGAGGTTGTTCGCTGTGCAGATGAACAGCACCGAGGAAAGATCGAACGGAAGGTTCAGGTAGTGGTCGACGAAGTCGTGGTTCTGCGAGGGGTCGAGGACTTCGAGCATCGCCGCTGTCGGGTCGCCCGTGGCGCCGCCGCCCGACATTTTGTCGATCTCGTCGATCATGAAAACGGGATCCTTGACCCCCACGCGCCGCAGCGCCTGAATGAAGAGCCCCGGCAGCGCCCCGACGTAAGTGCGCCTGTGGCCGCGTATCTCGGCTTCGTCGCGCACACCGCCTACGGCGATGCGGTAGAAAGCGCGGCCGATGGATTTTGCGATGGCTTCGCCTAACGAGGTTTTCCCCGTGCCGGGAGGCCCCACGAAACAAAGGATCGGCCCGTGCGGATCGCCGCCGCGCAGCTTGCGCACGGCCAGGAACTCCACGATGCGCTCCTTCGCCTCGCTCAGTCCGTAATGCCGCTGGTCCAGCAGCTCCTCCACCTTCTTCAGCTCGATCAGCTCGTCGCCGGAGCGCTTGTGCCAGGGAAGGGAGAGGATCCAGTCGAGGTACGTCCGGATAACCTGATACTCGCTCGACGCCGGCGAGAGCATGCGCAGGCGCTCCGTCTCGCGCCGCGCCTCCTGCGCGACCTTCTCCGGCAGCTTTGCGTCGTCGATCTTCTTGAGCGTCTCGATTGTTTCCTTCTCGCCGGGATCGGTCTCGCCTAACTCGGCTTGAATCGCTCTTAGCTGTTGCCGCAGATAGAACTCTCGCTGATGCTGCTCAATCTTCACTTCAGTCTGACGCTTCACGTCTTCCATCACACGCGCGCGCTGCACTTCGCGCTCGAGACGTGATAGGATGAAGCGCAGCCGCTGGCCGACGTCGAGGCGCTGCAGCACCTCGTCCTTGTCGGAGATGCGGAAGTTCATGTTGGTCGCAGCGAGGTCCGCGAAGCGTCCCGGATCCGACACGTTCATCTTGAGGATCTGCGGCACTTCGTCCGGTATGCGATCGACGAGGTCGGATAGTGTCTCCGCAGCCTGCACGACGCGCGTGATTAGATCGTCGACTTCGGCCGGATCGGGAGGGGTCTCCCGGGCGGCTCGTACGACGGCCATGCCGTAGGGCTCCGCTTGCGCGATGCTCTCGATCGTTATGCGCCGCAGCCCTTGCAGCGTGATCTGGACAGTGTCGCCCGGCAAGTTGATCCGTTCATGCACGCGGGCGGCCACGCCGACGCGTCCAACGAACTTCTTGTTGTCGATCGGCTCGTCCAGCTCCCCGCTCGCTACGACCAGGGCGACGATGAGCCCGTGATCGTCATTGTCGCGCAGCAGCGCCAGGTTTTCCGGCGCACCCATCTGAACAGCGATGGTGCCAAGCGGATAGACGATTGTCGAGCGCAGCGCCATGAGCGGCATCTTGGGCGGCAGCTCGGACGTTAGGATTTCGTCTTTGCGTTGGAGTCGAGCCATCTGGATGCGCCTTGCTCCGGCAAGAAGAGGACGTTCGGCGCCGGGAAAGGTAGCGGATCGGGGAGTGCGTCGCGTACTGCCTGGCGCGCGTTCCAGGTAAGGTCTTGTTATGATCGCTGCGGCATGAGCTAGAATCACGCGGCGAACCAGGTCACGTCGCAGCAAAACCTGACACCCGCCGTGCCGGCGGCGCAGCGGTGGGCCGCTTGTCCATAGCTGCCTGGCCGCTTAGGCTCCCAGCCCATGTTCGACGAGCTTTCCGAGAAACTGGGGGCGGCGTTCGCGCGCCTCCGCGGCAAGGGCGTCCTCTCGGAAAGCGACATCCGCGAGGGGCTGCGCGAGGTACGGCGCGTGCTGCTCGAGGCCGATGTGAGCTTCCAGCTAACGCGCGAGTTCCTTGCGCGCGTGGAGCAAAAGGCCGTGGGAATCGCCGCGCTCAAGGCCGTTCAGCCGGCGCAGCAGCTCGTGAAGGTGGTGCACGACGAGCTAACAGCTATGCTCGGCGAGCGCCGCGAAGGATTGCGGATGAGCTCCGTCCCGCCGACAGTCGTGCTCATGGTGGGGCTGCAGGGATCGGGGAAGACAACCACGGCGGCCAAGCTGGCGCGGCGCCTGACGAGCGAGGCGCGGCCCACGCGCCTGGTGGCAGGCGACGTCTATCGTCCGGCGGCCATCGATCAGCTGGAAACGTTAGGCACACAACTGGGCGTCCCTGTCTATGCCGACCGCATGACGCAGGATGTTGTGCGTATCGTCAAAGCCGGGATCGAGGAGGCCAAGCGCGGGCGCGACCGCGTCGTGATCGTCGATACGGCCGGACGCCTGCAGATCGACGACGCCATGATGGCGGAGCTGCAACGCGTGAAGGCAGCGGTGCATCCGGACGAGATCCTGCTGGTAGCCGACGGCATGACGGGGCAGGATGCCGTGCGCATCGCCCAGGGCTTCGATCAGGCGTTAGGCGTCACCGGCGTCATCCTCACCAAAATGGACGGCGACGCCCGCGGCGGCGCGGCGCTGTCGATCTACGGTGCCACCAAGAAGCCCATCAAGTACATCGGGGTCGGCGAGAAGACCGACGCGCTCGAGGAGTTCCACCCCGAACGCATGGCCGGGCGCATCCTGCAAATGGGCGACGTAGTGACGCTGGTGGAGAAGGCGCAGGAGGCATTCGATGTCGACGAGGCCAAGAAGCTCGAGAAGAAGGTCCGCAAAGAAGGGATCGACCTCAGCGACTTCCTTGTGGCCATGAAGCAGATGCAACGCATGGGTCCCCTGGAAGGGGTGCTGAAGCTGCTTCCGGGGGTCAACGCTAAGATGTTACGGCAGGCCAACGTAGACCCCAAACGCCTGAAGCACGTCGAGGCCATTGTGCTGTCCATGACTCCCGCCGAACGGCGCGATCCCAGCCTCCTCAACGGCTCGCGCCGCGCGCGCGTCGCTCGGGGGGCCGGCCGGCCGATCAGCGAGGTCAACCGGCTGCTAGAGCAGTTTCGTGATATGCAGAAGATGATGAAAAAAGCGGCAGCCGGCGGGATGCGGTTGCCGCCCGGGCTGATGCGGTAGATTTAACCGAACAGGTGCCCCTCGGACTTCCCGAGCGCGGCGATGAGCCTGCGGAGTACAGTAACCTAACGAGCGAGGAAGAACTACAATGGCAGTCCGCATCCGTTTGCGCCGTGAAGGACGCAAGAAGTCACCCTATTATCGCATCGTCGTCACCGACAGCCGCAGCCCGCGTGACGGCCGCTTCATCGAGATCATCGGCCAGTACCAGCCTCGCTCGAAAGACGGCGGGCTGACGCTCAAGCAGGAGCGCGCCGCCCATTGGCTCGACAACGGCGCAACGCCGTCGGATACGGTGCGCTCGCTGCTGCGCCGCGCCGGCGTCCTGAAAGCGCGGCATGAAGCGCGCGTGGCCAGACTGCGCGGGAGCGGCGCGGTTCCCGTGAGCGAGTCCGCGGACGGAACGAACGCCTAACGTGTCAGATCGCGAATACGTGCGCGTCGCGCAGGTCCGGCGTCCGCACGGAATTCGCGGCGAGCTGCTGGTGCGCGCGCTAACCGACCGGCCCGAGGCGCTCCTCGCGGCCGGCCGGTCGCTCTTCACACCCGATGAGCCGGCGCGCCCCCGACAGGAACTGAAGGTACGCAGCGCGCGCGCGACGAAGGATGGTTGGCTCCTGGCCGTCGACGCAGTCCCGGATCGGACCGCCGCCGACGCAATGCGAGGACGTGACCTGTACATGCGCCGCGACGACGTCCCGGCCGCTGCTGCAGGAGCAACGATAGTCGATGACCTCCTAGGACTATCTATGACCCTCGCCGACGGCACGCAGCTCGGCACAGTGTCGGACTATTACGAGTTGCCGCAGGGACTTGTGCTCGAAGTCACCCGCGCGGACGCGTCGGTGCTCTTCCCGTTCAATGAGGCGTTCGTTTCGCGCATCGAGCTGGATCGCGGCGTCATAGTTGTCGATCCCCCGCCCGGTCTTTTCGATTGAGTAAGGTCATGCTCCGGATCACCGTCATCACAATCTTTCCGGAGTACTTCGCGACACCACTCGCGCTCAGCATCCCCGCTCGCGCAGCGGCGGCGGGGAGTGTCAGCTATCGGATCGTTGACCTGCGCGACTACACCAGCGACCGGCATCGGACTGTCGACGATTACCCCTACGGCGGCGGCGCCGGCATGGTCATGAAGCCTGAGCCGTTCTTCACCGCGGTTGAAACGCTGTGCGTGAGCCCGCCGATAGTTCTGCTCTCGCCACGCGGCCGGCCCTTTACGCAAGCCGCCGCGCGCCGCTTCGCCGCGTTACCTGAGCTGACCCTGCTGTGCGGCCACTACAAAGACATCGATCAACGCGTGGCTGATCACCTGGCAACCGAAGAACTGTCGCTCGGCGACTTTGTTTTGAGCGGCGGCGAGCCGGCGGCGCTCGCTGTGATCGATGCCGTCGTCCGGCTCCTCCCGGGCGCGCTCTCCGACAGGGAAAGCGCGGAAAGCGATTCATTCTTCGACAGAGGGCTCTCTGCGCCCAGCTACACGCGGCCGAGCGAGTATCGCGGCTGGGGAGTGCCGAGCGTGCTGCTGTCGGGGAACCACGCGGAGATCGCGCACTGGCGCGCCGCAGAAAGCGAACGCCTAACGCGAGAACGTCAGCTGCTGCGGCTCCCCCCCGAGCCCCAGGAGTAGGTCGGCGGCGACAATACGGCGTGGTCCGTGTCACAAAGCGGGCCCATCTCCTCTTCCTTCCCGGTACGCGACTGGCACTTACAATATTGCGAGCTGGGCGGTAGTCATTCCGCCGCTGAGCCGATCCCGTGGAGAGGACAACCCGTGCACGCTCCAACCCGCAGATGCGCACATCTGACACTGACGGCCTGTCTCTTGGCCGCTTCGGCGTGCGCTCCTACGCTTGCGCGACGCAACACGCTGCCGCGATTCGCATCTCCACGCTTCTCCAGCCCGCCTGTAACGCTCTTGCTCGAGGCGACGATCGGCGAGCGATTGTGTGAAGGGACACGCAGAACCAGTGGGCCAATGTCACAAGATCCTGGAGCGGTTTATGGGTCGGCACGTCTCGCCGTAGGCGACGACGGAGAAGTGAAGTACGAGTTGACGGTTGAGAACCCGAGCCGACGCAGTCTTAGCGAAGCTGTGCTGGTAGTCGTCGGCAAATCGGGCCGGGCCAACACGGCGGCTGTCCTCTGGCAGGATGAGTCTTTCACCGACAAGAGACTGCGTCTACGAGGGATCGTGCGGCTGAACGGGGGTCAGACAAGCCACGACCTATCGGCAGCTTTGCGTGAGCGCAGGGGTATCTTGCTGCACGTTGTCAGCGCTCCCGGCGCCGTGTGCGGAGAGCTTCAGAACTGACGCGCTAAGCCGGTCGTAGGGCGCTAGCCCCAGAGTCGGGGCCCGTTTACAATTCACGCTTCAAACTAACTCAACCCAGGCTATGGCCTGCGGACGGCCATATGCATCCTTTCATCGAGACTCAGAAGGAGTGGATGCGGACAGGGATTCCGGCGTTCCGGCCGGGGGATACCCTCCGCGTCAATGTGCGGGTTAAAGAAGGCGACAAGGAGCGCGTGCAGGCTTTTGAGGGGATTTGCATTGCGCGGCGCGGCAGCGGGGTCAACGAAACGTTCGCCGTGCGCAAGATCTCGAATGGAGTCGGCGTCGAACGCATTTTCCCCGTCCACAGCCCAATGCTTGCCGATATTTCGGTGATAAGGCGGGGCCGCGTGCGGCGGGCCAAGCTTTACTATCTCAGGCACCTTGTCGGGAAGGCGACTCGCATCCGCGAGAAGAAGGTCCGAGTCGCTGTACCAACTAGCGAAGCAGTCGTCGAGGTCGGGCAGGGCTAGATACTGCAGGCGAGGCCACAGCCGGTGGGTCACCCGCGTGCACGCAATAAAGGGGACGATCCCGGCGGGGACGAGAAGCGCCGAGCGCATTTTCATGCGCCGAAGCGGTGGACGGCAATCGAGAAGAACCTGCGGCGGCAGTACGGCGACCTGCTAGCCGGAGTCGATGAAGTTGGGCGCGGTCCGCTGGCGGGTCCCGTGGTGGCTTGTGCCGTGATCATGCCGGCGATAAGGCGCGCCATCGCCGGCGTGGATGACTCCAAGGTTCTCGGCGCGCGCGAGCGGGAGCGCCTGGCGCTGCGCATCCGCGAGCGAGCGTTGGCTGTGTCGTTAGGCGCCGCCTCGGTCCGCGAGATCGATCGCTTTAACATCTATCGGGCCAGCGTCCTGGCGATGCGCCGCGCCCTCGATCGCCTGGGCGTCGTCCCGCAGCACGTGCTGGTCGACGGCAACAGGATCACGCACTTTGCCTATCCCCATACCGCCGTAGTGGGCGGCGATGCGCGCTGCTATTCAGTGGCTTGCGCGTCGATCATTGCGAAGGTCACGCGCGACCACCTGATGGCGCAACTGGCGCTGCGTTATCCGGCCTTCGGGTGGGAGCGCAACGCGGGATACGCTACCGCGGAGCATCTGGACGCCCTCGAAGCGGGGCGCCCGACGCAACATCATCGCAGCTCGTTTCTACGCGTTAGGCAGCTGCTTTTCGATTTCGCCGGCCCGCTTGCCGCGGCGCCGATTGTGGATGTGGCAGGGCCGTCGGATGCCCAAATGGGGGGGATGGGGAGCCTGGCGGGGGTCTTTTTGGACCCGGATCAAGCGCCCCCGGCATTAGAAAAGCATTAAGGAAGCCCGTGTGTGACGGAGGTCACACGTGGTTCTTGCCGGTCGGAATAATATTCCAACACAATGCCGCCGGGTTGCGCGTTGCCGTTTGGCAGGGCGACGTAACCGTCATGTGCGTGCTCGACAATAAATCTTCGAGAGGCCAGCATGAAGAATCAGACCAAAAACATCGCCGTTGCCCTTCTTTCTGTATCCGTGCTCGGAGCCTGCGCCACGAAGGGTTACGTGCGCAACCAGGTAGAGACCGGCGTCGCCACCGAGCGGTCGGCACGCATGGCGAGCGACAGCGCCCTAACGAGTGACATCAACGGCGTGCGCTCGGAAGTTTCCACGCTGAAGACGGACGTTGCTTCGCTCCGGCGTGACCTTACCACGCTGCGCGAGGAGTTCGGTGCCAAGATCACGGCGCTGGAGAACGGGATGCAGTTCGCGTTTCCAGTGACGTTCACGTTCGACGACGCGACGGTGCGTGACGACGATCGGCCGCAGCTCGACAAGTTCGCCCAGGTCGTGAACAAGCATTACAGCGGCGCGCTGTTGACGGTCGAGGGGTTTGCCGATCCGGCCGGGTCGACCAGCTACAACATCGATCTGTCGAAGCGGCGTGCGGACGCAGTTGCTGCGTACCTCTCGCAGGCTGGGCTCAGCGGCGTCACGATCAAGACGATCGGTTACGGTGAGACGCGCCAGGTGAATCCGAATGCCGAGCGTGACGATCCGGGTGCGCAGGCGAACCGCCGCGTTGTTTTCGTCATCGAGACGAAGGCCGGCGAAGCAATCACGTCCTCGGCTCAGTAGTCAGCTTCGCGCATCAGGGAACCTCCTCCCCTGTGCGTTTGGGCCCGGGCGAAAGCTCGGGCCTGTTGTTTGTGTGCCGAGCATGACGACTGACTTGAAGGTGAAGTCCTTTGGGAGGTCGGTCGCAAGGACCCGAGCGAACAGGCAAGGCTAGGGGTTCAAAGGCAGGTGCCCTATCCTTGCTTTAGCCGCTTCCTGCGCGCTTGCCGAATCGCGCGAGCGAACCGATAGTCTAGGGAGTTATCTTCGCCGATTCGCGCCGATGCAACTGGGGTCGCTGCTGGGAAGTATTCTGGTTCGGCTGCTGGCGTACTACGCCATGCTCGCCGGCGCGTCGGCACTCGTCTGGTCCTTAGCCTCGCCCGGCGTGCGCCGGCGGCTGAGTGACCTGTGGATGCCTGGCGCGCCGGCCGTGCTTGCTGACCCGTTAGGCGCGGTCGGCCCAGTGGTCGTCGCCCCTCTGCAAACGCTCTTTGCATCGCTCGCAGCATGTGCGCTGGCCCTTCCGGTGGCCTGGGTCTACATGCGCACGAGACGCGCGCAAGGCTTCAGTCAGTCGGTCGCTCACGCGCTTGTCTTGCTGCCGACAGTCGTTGCCGCGATCACAGTGCTTGTAAAAGAGTCGCTCCCTCTAGCGTTCAGTCTCGCCGGGATCGTAGCCGCAGTGCGATTCCGCAATACGCTGGAAGACAGCAAGGACGCCGTCTTCATCTTACTGGGAACGGCCATCGGTTTGGCGAGCGGTGTCTCACCTGCCGTAGGAGCTGTGCTGTCGGTCGTTTTCGTGAGCGTCGTGCTTGTGCTCTGGGCCGCGGACTTCGCGCGCGAACCGGCGCCGCTCGAGGGGGAAAGGGCCCGCCAAAAGCTCGGGCGCGCCATGGCGATCGCGAACCGCACGAGCCAGTTCGTGGCGCGAGTAGATCGCGAGGTGTTGGAGTCTCTGGCACCGGCGCAGCTCGACGCGCTCGCTGAACGCGTTAGGCGCCGCCGCAAGCGCACCGATGCCGACGCCGGTGCCGAAGACGGGAGCGCAGGCGCGGCAGCGCGCTATGACAGGCGGATCGTCGTGAGTGTCAGCGATCCTGCAGCGGTGCGTCAGCCGATAGAACAGGCTCTGGAGGCGTACACAAAACGCTGGCGCTTCGAGGGCGCCCGCCCAACCGGCGGCGACGACGGTAGCGTAGTGTACGCTGTGCGTTTGCGCAGAGGCATTTCCGAAGAACTCATGACAACCGCAATCCG
>JBQTJS010000228.1:0-3592 GCA_052386875.1 Gemmatimonadaceae bacterium | reverse complement strand
TGCGCGGTTCGCCGGCGTACGGGCTGTCTCCCGGCCGGGCCGCATACAGCATGGCCATCGGCACCATGCCGGTCTGCAGCATGTTGATCGGGAAGTCACGAAACTTCCACGCCCAATGCTCGCGATCGAAACTGCCGACTGTCGGCGATTCGGGATCGCGATCGAGCATGCCTAACAAGCGCGGGACACCCCGCAGCGCCGCCGCGTGGTAGAGCATGGCGGGCGACATCTCGCTGGTGTCCAGCGATTCTGTGCCTGACGTCACAGTCATGGCCGCAACGCGTCAGGCACGCGTGTCCAGCCGCCCGTGGAGCCTGCTGGTCGCCGTAGCGTGGAGCGCATCGCTCGGAATATAGGTGCAGCCGTACGTCGTGGCTTGCGCTACATGTGGCCCGCTGTCTAGCATCCCGCGCGCATGACGCCGCGACCGCCCCCCCCTCTTTCGCTGGGAACGTTGGGCCCACTCCTCTACCGGGTCGCCGTCGTCGCGATGTGTGCGTCGGCGGGCGCGGACGCCGTGCGCGCCCAAGGTTCCGCGGTACAGTCCGCGCTGGCCCTAACGCGAGTCACGGTCGTCGATCCCGCGTGGGACGCGCCGCTGGGCGATGCCACCATCGTTGTGCAGGGAGAACGCATAAGCGCCGTCGGCCCGCGACGCGCCGTCGCGATCCCCCCTCGCGCACGAGTGATCGACGGCAGCGGCCGTTTCGTCATCCCCGGGCTGTGGGATATGCATGTGCACATGGCGCAGCCCGTGGCAGCCGGGGCGGGGCTGGAGGAGAACGCCGGCTACTTCCTGCCGCTCTTCCTCGCACACGGCGTGACCGGCGTGCGCGACATGGGTGGAGATCTGGCGACGCTGCGGCGTTGGAGCGGCGAGATCGCGCGGGGCTCGCGCGTCGGTCCGCGTATCGTTTTCACGGGCGAGAAGTTAGGCAGAGTTCCTGTGGTACCTGGAGCGCCGTTTCCGCTGCGGCGTTCGCGCGATGTGGAGCGATCGATCCAATTGCTCGCCGACTCCGGCGCGGCGTTCGTGAAGTTGCACGACATCCGCCCGGAGTGGTTCGGCCTTTTGACGCGAGAAGCATGGCAGCGGAATCTGCGCGTCGTCGGTCATGTGGAGACGGCGCATTCGCTGCGCGCCTTGGCGCGTCAGGGGATGCGAAGCATAGAGCACCTCGACGGTTTGTTACTAGGGACCAATCGCAGCGAGGACTCACTGCGCAAAGTTCTGCTGCAGCAGGAGCGTGCGTCACTTTGGCATCGGCTGCTCGTCCGGCTCGGGATACGCCGGCGCATCCTTTATCCCGAGGCGGCAATGGCGAGCGGATATAGTCCGCCGCGCGCCGATTCGCTGTACGCCTTGTTTCGCAGCACGGGGACTTGGCACTGCCCGACGCTGCGCTTGTTAGGCGCGCTGTATCGCCGCAGCGAGCCCTGGTTGCGAGTCGCTCCCGAGTCGCTGCTGCTGCGGCCGGCGCCGCCGCTGCACAACGGCCTGCCGAGCGACCCCGCCCCGTTCGAGGCGACGCACCCCCTGGCGGCCGTTTATCCGCAACTCGCGCGGATAGTGCGTGAGATGGATGCGCGGGCGGTCGGCTTGCTGGCGGGGACCGACACGCCGGGCTTGTTTGCGGTGCCGGGCCGTTCCCTGCACGAAGAGCTCGGGCTGTTGGTGGCGGCGGGTCTGACGCCGCGCGCGGCGCTGCGCGCCGCTACCACGGGGCCGGCTGATTTTCTGGAGGCGCGCGATTCGTTAGGCACGATCCGACCCGGCGCCTTCGCCGATCTCGTCCTGCTGGACTCCGATCCGCTCAGCGACATCGCCAACACACAGGCTGTCCGCGCCGTTGTCGCGCGCGGCCGCTTCTTCGATCGCGCCGCGCTGGACGTCCTCATCGGCCAGGGTGCCCGCGCCGCGTCGCGGCTCCGGGGGCGCTCTCCGTGAGTTCCGCACGTTCGCCGGTGCGATCCGTTGCCTGGTTTGCGCTGCTGCTCGCCGGGCAGGGGGCTACGCTGGCGCTCATCCGCGCCGGGCGCGTCGTTGGGTATCAGCACTTCGAGCTGGATGCGTTGCTCGCGACCGGGTTGCGCCGCGCCGCCGTCGCGCTACTGCTGATTCAGACCGCAGCCGTAGCGTTCGCACTCAGACACTCCTGGCTCCCGATCGCCCGCGCAGTACGCATGCGACTCGGCACTGTGGGGAGCATAGTCGCGCTCCTGGCACTCTTCGGCGTCAGCGCGGCGCCGTCTCTCGCGCCCGAGCGTTACGCTGCGGAGCTGCTCTTGGCGTTCTTCACGCAGATTGTAGCGCTCGCGACGGTGGTCTGCTTCGCGCGTTCTGTTCCGGAGACGCTCCTCTCGCGCTGGCAACGATGCACGGATCGCTGGTTAGGCAGCAAAGAACAGCGCGATGTCGTTCCTGGTTCCTGGTCCGATCGCACCGCGCTCGTCGCTGCCGGCGCCGCGGTGATCGTTGCGGCCTTTCTAGCGGCTTGCGTCTATGAGCGTATCCCGCACTTGCCGGACGAGATCGTCTATCTGCTGCAGGCGAAGTACTTCGCGGCGGGGCAGTTGGCCCTCCCTCCTCCCGGCGTCCCGGCCGCCTTCGATATCGATCTGATGTATCTCGACGAGGGACGCTGGTTCTCACCGGTCCCCCCCGGCTGGCCGGCGTTATTGGCACTGGGCGCCGCGGCCGGCGTGGCGTGGCTGGTCAATCCGCTGCTCACCGGTGTGGCTGTGCTCCTGACACACATGTTCCTGCGCGAGCTGTATCCGCCGCGTCAGGCGCGTGCCGCTACAGTGTTGTTGGCCGCGTCGCCGTGGCTGTTGTTCCTCGGGATGAGTCTCATGACGCACGTGGCCACGCTGGCATTCGCGCTCCTCGCCGCGTTAGGTGTGACTCGCGCGCGCCGCCTGGGTGCCGCGTGGCCGGCGTTCGCCGCCGGACTGGCGGTGGGTGTCGTGAGCCTCATCCGCCCGCTCGAGGGCCTCGTCCTTGCGTTGCTGTTAGGCGCCTGGTCGCTCGGCGCGCGCGGACGGCGCTGGCGCCTGGCGCCCAGCGTGGCGCTCACGCTTGGTGCCGTGCTCGCGGGGTCGCTGATACGGCCGTACAATGCGGCTCTCACCGGTTCCGCGTCGCGCTTTCCTTTGATGCTGTATAGTGACAAGTACTACGCCCCGGGCTCCAACGACGTGGGTTTCGGCGCCAATCGCGGCCTGGGCTGGGCGCTCGACCCATTCCCCGGGCACGGGATACCGGACGTCGTGGTGAACAGCATCCTGAACACGTACGCGATCAACATCGAGCTGTTCGGGTGGGCTGCGGGCTCGTTATGCGTCGCAGCCGCGCTGCTCGCCATGGGCAAGCTGGCGCGCGCAGACAGCTGGATGCTGCTGGCGGCGCTCGCCGTGGTGGCAGCTCACGCCTTCTACTGGTTCAGCGGCGGCCCGGACTTCGGCGGGCGCTACTGGTTCCTCGTAATCGTGCCGCTGTGCGCGCTGACGGCATCGGGGCTGCAGCGCGCGGCCGCTAACGGCGGCGATGACACGAGAGCGAGATTCTCGTTAGGCGCGGCGGCTCTCACCG
>JBQTJS010000227.1:0-10182 GCA_052386875.1 Gemmatimonadaceae bacterium | reverse complement strand
TTCGTGACGTTCTCCGCGGCTGGACCCTTCTTGCCATCCACTACGTCGAACTCCACGCGCTCGCCTTCGGCGAGCGAGCGGAAGCCCTGAGCCTGGATCGCCGAGTGATGGACGAAACAATCCTTCTGTCCATTGTCGGGGGTGATGAACCCAAAGCCCTTGGCGTCATTGAACCACTTCACGGTGCCGGTCGTACGCATTGCCGTTCTCCTGGAAAAATTGCTGCGTCGGAGTCCGGCTGAGCCGTACGTACCGACGACAACATGCTCGTGATCATAGCCCTCACGACGGGCTCCGCTCGGGACGTGAGCGAAAACAAAAAAGAGCCGGCGCTCGCGCAGGCCCCTTGCTACCGGAACTCGCGACGCCGCTGTAACACGGCGTTGTCGCGCGCATAAAATACGAGAGACCGGCACGCCCCGCAACATGCGTCAAACCGGCCGCCGTCACAGACGGTAAAACTGGCCGCTCCGGCTGGGAAACGCTACATTCGCGCCCCGGCCCGCCCCGCCACCGCCACCGCGCCCGCGCCTCCGCGCCTCCGCGCCCGAACCGCCCGCGCCTTACGTGCCTGCTGCCAAACGCAAGAAGAAGAAACCGGAGGCTCCCGCCGCCTCACGTGGCCTCGAGGCCCGGCGCCTCGCCTCAGCAGCCCCGCCCAGCGCGGTGGCCGGCCTCGCCGAGCGGATCGTAAAGGACGGCGGATCGGTGCTGGCCACGTATCGTGACCCGTTAGGTGGAAACTGGCAGATTCTCGCCGCCCTGCCGCTCGACCAAGTCGATCCGACACCGTACCAGAGAGACCTCTCCGAAGCACACGTGGGACGTCTGGCCAACGCAATCGACAAGCTGGATCGCTTTCTCGATCCGGTGATCGCCGTGCCGGCGGCGGACGGCAAGTACTGGTCACCTAACGGCTATCACAGGTTAGGCGCCATGCGTCAACTCGGCGCCAAGTCGATAGTGGCCCTGGTCGTTCCCGAGGAGCAGGTTGCACACAGGATCCTCGCCCTGAACACCGAGAAAGCGCATAACCTCCGCGAGAAGGCGCTGGAAGTATCCCGCCTCGCCGAGGCGCTCGCCGGGATGGACGACCGTCCGGAACGCGAATTCGATGCCGAGTTCGAAGAGGCAGCGCTGCTCACGTTAGGCTTCTGTTATCAGCAGAACGGACGCTTCTCGGGAGGGGCGTATCACCCAATCCTCAAGCGTTGCGACAAGTTCTCGTCCGCCAAACTCCCCAAGGCTTTGGAGATGCGCCGTGAGCGCGCCGCGAAGCTGCTCGAGCTGAACGAAGCTGTGAATGAAGCCGTGGCCGCTCTCAAGGACCGCGGCTTCGAGAGTCCCTACCTCAAGGCGTTTGTCGTCGCGCGTATCAACCCGCTGCGCTTTCAACGCAAGCCCACCGCCGATTTCGACGAGACGATCGACAAGATGATCGCGTCGGCGCAGCGTTTCGACGCGGGGAAGATCAAGGCCGATCAAGTGGCGCGGACAGGCGGGGCTCCCAGCGAAGAGGCCTAGTCCGGCTCAGCCGATTCCAACCCAGCGTAATTGGACGGGCGCTGCGCTGCGCATCCGTCCCCTGGCGAAGCGGTCTAGCCCGGCTCAGCTGGCGAAGGGCATAGTCCGGCTCAGCCGGTCACGGCCCCCGGCCTTGCGCCCGGTTCCGCTGATGCCCCAGCTGCAGGTCCTCAGTAGCTCGTTGCACTCACGCGTTTCGCGCTCAGATTCGTCGCATGAGAATCTCGCGTCGACGATTCCTGGGAACGGCAGCTGCTGCGGCCGGCACGGTGGCAAGCGGCGCTGTTGGCCAGCGCGCGCACGCCGAGCCGCTTCCTGCGCCGGCGATCCTCAAGCGACGACCGTCCGATCCCTGGCTGGAGATCGACGCAGCAGCGCTGGCGCATAACGTACGGACAGTTGCACGCCTAACGGGCGGCCGGCCGATCCTCGCCGTCGCCAAGAACAACGCTTACGGATTCGGCTGCGCGACTGTGGGGCCGCTCTTGGACAGGCTCTCCGAGGTCCGCGGGATCGCTGTGGTGCGCGTCGACGAAGCTGTGGCGTTGCGCGAGGCCGGCGTGCGGAAACCGGTGCTCCTCATGGCGCGCTGTGAACCTAATGAGCTGGACGAGCTCCTGGCGCATGATGTCAGTTTGACGCCGGATGAAGGGTTGCAGCCGCACATCGTGCGCCGCGCACAGCGGCTCGGTGCTGGCCGGGCTGCCGTGCATCTTTACGTCGATACGGGGATGCACCGCATGGGAGTGCCACTAGCGCGCGCGGGGCAGCTCGCGGAGACGTTAGGCGCAGCCCGCGGCGTGCGCATTGCGGGAATGTTCACAGAACTTACGGAGGACGTCGACTTCGATCGGGCACAGGTGGGGCAGCTGCGCGACCTCGCCGCGAGCCTGCGGCAGCGCGGCATCGACGTCGGGCCGCTGCACGCGGCGTCGTCGCATGCGGTATGGCACGTCGCCGATGCGCATCTCGATCTTATCCGGCCGGGGATCGCGCTCTACGGAGGGTATCCATCAGCCGAGTCGCGCGAACGCGGCGAGCTGCGTGCGGCGTACAGCTTGCGTGCGCCGGTGGTGCGCGTGCAGCGTCTGGATGCCGGAGAGGGGGTGAGTTATCACCGGCGCTGGAAAGCGGCCCAGCCGACTTGGATAGCCACCTTGCCGATCGGGCACGTGGATGGATATCCCAGCGGCGCGGTGAAGGGTTGCGAGGTGCTGATCGCCGGACGCCTGTATCCTGTGATCGGGACCGTCAGCGCGAGTCACACCGTGATCGCGTTAGGTGCCGACACGGATGTCAAGGCGGGCGACGTCGCCACGCTGGTGGGGCCGCAGGATCCCGCGATCCATCCTAACGAGATCGCGAAGCGCGCGGCCTGGTCCGAGTACAACATGTTCATGCATCTAAACCCGCTGCTCGCTCGCGAGGTCGTTGGGGCATGAGGGGAGCCGGGGGAGGGGGACGCGCCCGGCGGGGGGATGCGCTGCGGCGGCACGCTTCGAGCGGCGCGACGCCCCCGGCGCGGAACGCCCCTGCGCGATTCCATTTCTCGCAACGGCCTGCAGTGCGGCCGGCAACCACTCTTGTCCGGTAATCGGGAGCAACCATGCAGAGACGCCTAACGTGTGCCTCCCTTGTCGCCATCTCTCTCGCGCTCATCGGGGCTCCGGCCCGCAGCGCCGCGCAGGTCAATTTCGACACCGTGCAGATTCGCACTACACCTCTGGCGCGCGGCATTTACATGCTGCAGGGGTCGGGAGGGAACATAGGTCTGTCAGTAGGAGACGATGCGGCCTTCATCGTGGACGACCAGTTCGCGCCGTTGACGCCCAAGATCCTGGCGGCCATTGCCGCAATCACACCCAAGCCGGTGCGATTCGTGCTCAACACGCATTGGCATTTCGATCACACCGGCGGCAATGAGAACCTCGGCAAAGCAGGCGCTCTCGTCGTCGCGCATGATAACGTTAGGCGCCGCATGTCGACGGGGCTGTTCATCAAGGCGCTCAATCGTCAGGAGCCCGCGACACCCCAAGCGGCCCTCCCCGTCGTCACCTTCACCGAGGCGGTCACCTTTCATATCAACGGCGATTCACTTGTCGCGACACATATCCCGCCGGCGCACACCGACGGCGACGCGATCGTCCACTTCGTGAAGGCCAACGTCATCCACATGGGCGATGTATTCCATAACGCCGGCCTCCCGTTCGTCGACCGTTCCAGCGGCGGCTCGATCCATGGTGTGATCGGCGCCGCAGACATCGTGTTAGGCATGGCCGACGCCGCGACAAAGATCATCCCCGGTCACGGTCCCGTGGCCGACCGGGCCCGCCTCAAGGCCTGGCGCGATGCGCTCTTTACCTTGCGCGAGCGCATGCGCGCCGAGATCGCCGCCGCGAAGACGATCGAGCAGATCCTTGCCGCCAACATGACTGAGCCATATGCCAAGGAATGGCCGGGTGGGCATGAGCGGTTTGTGCGGACGCTCTACGAGGAGCTGTCCGGCCGCTGACTGATGCGGCGCATCGTGCTGCTCGCCCCGCATCTCGCGTCTCTCGCCTCCCTCGCCCGCGCACCGCGCACCTCGCATGAAAATCCACGACCTGTCGCAACCGCTGAACCAGGACTCCTTCTTCTGGCCGTACTACCCTCCCTTCGAGGTCAAGTACATCAAGCGCAAGGTGGAACACGGCGTGAACGCGCAGTACATCATGACGTCGAACCACATGGGGACGCACCTCGACGCGCCACGTCACTTCGTTACCGGCGGCCTAACGATCGATCAGATCCCGCTCGAGTGGTTATATGGCCCCGGTGTGATTGTCGATCTGCGCGGCGAGATGGACGATCTGGCACTGTACACTCCGGAGATGATCGAGTCGCGCGTGGAAGTCCGCGACGGCGACATCCTGGTTTTGCACACAGGCTGGGAACGCTTCGGACAGTTCGGCGCGACGCCTGACGAGGAGCGCTACGTGCACTACCACCCGGGCCCGCACCGCGACATGGTGCCGTGGCTCCTGGCAAAAAAGGTCCACGTGTGGGGCGTCGATGCAATCTCCACCGACCATCCCATGAACCTCCCAATCGGCCGCTTCCTCGGCAAAGGGATGCACGGCCAGTGCGAGCGCGTGCGCAAGAAAGCGGAAGAGCGCTTCGGCGGCGCCGACGCCGTCAACAACCTATTCCCCGACAGCGATTACCAGCTGACCCATAACGCGTTGTTCCCGCATAACGTGATTCACATCGAGAACATTGGGGGCGATATCGCGAAGCCGGAACTGCAGAACAAGCGGCTGGTCATCGGATGCTTTCCCTGGAAGTTCAAAGGGGGCGAGGCGGCGTTCGCGAGAACGGTCGCATTTACGGAGGCGTAGCAAAGCGACGGTAAACAATGCGCTTAGGCGAGCGCCCCAAATCACCGAGTAAAAAGGCCCGATTAAGCAGCGTCCCGGAATCCTACACGTCCGCGTTATGCAATTACAGCGCGGCGGCGCGGGTGCAGCACCGCACCGTACAAAGCCCCGACAATTGTCCCGTACACGAGGTGCTCCACAATGAAGAGCGCCACGTTAGGCGCCCCCATGTTCACCAGGAAGATCCCCGGCGCCGGCATCGGGTCGGGGATCATGGGGTGCAGCGCCGGCATGGCAGCCATGAACAAACCGGCCAGAACCACATGCAGCACCGAGAAGCTGAAGCCGGGGCCCGCTCCGGCGCGGTGCGCTATGGCCTCGAAGCCGGCCGCGTAGAGCAGTGCGATGACAGCCGAGATCCCCAGATGCACGCCCAGGCCGATCAGCCACGTTTCGGGTCCAGGCTGGTACCCCAGCATTGTCCCCAGCATCATTTCGCCATTCAGCTCGAGTCCGGCTGCGCGACCAAGCCAGGCGATTCCTGTCATCGCGAGGCCGCCGACGATACCTGCAAAGATCGCTTTGAAGACCTTCATCATTACCTCCAGTCCAAACGCTTCACGCTCGCAACCTCCAGTCCAAACGCCTCACGCTCGCAGGCATTGTGCCGCTGGAAGGATCATGCAGGATCCTTTGCCGGCGCGGGCCCGGCAGTGGTAGGGACCTTGACATTGCCTCCGCGGCATGAAGCGTTGCCAGCGTGACTCAAGGCAACGCGCGCCTAACTATGAAGCCGGCCACGGAACTGGCTCGGCTGGTGCGCACAGGCGAGCTGTCCGGCGTCGCGCTAATGGAGGCGACGCTGGCCCGCATTGCGGAGGTGAATCCCCGGCTCAACGCGCTCGTCACGCTGAGCGAGCACGCGCTGGCCGATGCCGCGGCCGTCGACGCGCGGCTGGCGCGGGGCGAGGACCCCGGTCCGCTGGCGGGACTTCCTGTCGGGATCAAGGATGTGACCGAGGTGCGCGGTTTGCGCACGACTTACGGCTCGCCGCTTTACAGTGACAACGTGCCTAACGAGGACGCGCTTGTGGTACAGCGGCTGCGCGCCGCGGGCGCCGTGATCCTCGGCAAGACGAACTGTCCCGAGTTCGCCGCCGGGGGAAGCACGTTCAATGTTGTTTTCGGCCGTACCAGGAATCCGTGGAATCCGGCGCGCAGCGCCGGCGGCTCGACCGGCGGCGGCGCGGCCGCACTCGCCACAGGAATGGTCGCGCTCGCGGAAGGGACCGACCTGGGCGGCTCGCTGCGCATCCCCGCATCGTTCTGCGGTGTCGTGGGGCTGCGTCCGTCGCCCGGCCTCGTCCCCACGTATCCCTTTGATTACGTATGGGACACGTTGCAGGTCAGCGGCCCGATGGCACGCACGGCGGAAGATGTCGCTCTGATGTTGCAAGCCGTTTGCGGTGCGTCGGAGCTGGCGCCGCTGGCACAAGCGACGGCCGGGCGAGACTTTGTGGCTGCCGTTAGGCGCGGCCTGAAGCCCGGAACCCGCATCGCCTATGCACCTGACGTAGCCGGAATCGGCATCGATCCCGAGATAGCGGCGCTATGTCGCGAAGCCGCCGAGTGCCTAACGCGTGAGATGGCCGCCGTCGACGAGGAGGACTTCGACCTCTCCTTCGCCCGCCCGGCTTTCCTGTCTTTGCGCGGCTACTGGTTCGTCGCCCAGATGTTCCGGCGAGTGCAACACCTCGACAGCTTCGGCGAGAACGTGGCCAACAACATCAGGTCCGGCCTCGCCGCCGACCCGCGCGAGCTGGGAGCGGCCGAAGAGGCGCGCGGCCGCCTGTGGCACACATTCCGCCGGCTCTTTGAAAGGGCCGACTATCTGCTCACGCCCTGCATGGCGGTGGCGCCGTTTCCGGTCGAGCAGAACTACCCGGACTCGATCGCCGGAAAGCCGATGGCCACGTATGTCGATTGGATCGCCCCGACGTTCGTGCTCAGCCTAACGGGGCTTCCCGTCGCCTCGGTTCCCTGCGGGCTGGACCGTGAAGGGCTCCCGGCGGGCTTGCAGATCGTCGGCCGGCAGCGCGACGAGGAAGGGGTGCTCGCCGTAGCCGCCGCAATCCAGCGGCATTGTCCGATCACCATGCCCGACCTGGCAGCGGATAGGAGTGCGGTCGGACCGCGTTAGGCTCTCAGCCGCTCGGAGAACTTGCGCCTGAACTTCGCCAGCTTGGGCGAGATCACGAACGCGCAATACGGCTGCTGCGGGTTCTCAGCGAAGTAATTCTGATGGTACGACTCCGCCCGGTAGAAGCGCTCGGCGCGGCGCACCTCGGTTACGATGGGTGCGTCGAATGCCGCGTCCTTCGTGAGCTCCTCGATGAGCGACTCCGCGATGCTGCGCTGCTCGTCGTCGTGATAGAAGATCACCGAGCGGTATTGCGGACCCACGTCGTTCCCTTGGCGATCCTTGGTCGTAGGGTCGTGAATGGCGAAGAAAACCTCGAGCACCTCACGGTAGCTCAGGCGCGCCGGATCGAAGGCGAGCTGGACGACTTCGGCGTGCCCCGTCTTCTTTCCGCAAACCTGCTCATATGATGGATCCGCGACGTAACCGCCCGAATACCCAGAGACAACGCTTTCGACACCTTCGAGCTGCTGGTAGACTGCCTCGAGGCACCAGAAGCAGCCGCCGCCAAGTGTGGCAAACTGTTTAGTAGACACAAACGGATGTGGAAGGATGAACTCAACCTATCCGTTGGGCCTGAGAAAAGCTCCCACACCCGCTTCAACGGCGCCGATCAGGTAACTTCAGATTGTACAAGAAGCTCGCTTGGGCCGGCAGTGAATCTATGCGGACGTTCTCGCGTCCTAACGCATGGGCAGCGAGAACGCCACTTGGTGCGTCGTCACGTGTGCGTCTTGCAGCGTAAGCGGGCCGCTCGGCGCCGCGATGAATCCGCCGCCGCGGCCGCCGGCTGCGGACACCGCGTCGAGCGTCGTGCGAAAGCCGGCGGCCACTCCAGGCCGGCCGACGCCTCCCGTGTAGCGTCCCATATAGCGGATCTCGAGCTCGGGAAAGCGCAAACTGACGCCCCACGTGGGCGTCCACTCGACCCAGTCTTCATT
Organism: Gemmatimonadaceae bacterium; assembly: GCA_052386875.1. Taxonomy (GTDB): domain Bacteria; phylum Gemmatimonadota; class Gemmatimonadetes; order Gemmatimonadales; family Gemmatimonadaceae; genus DASYRX01. Next base: position 2,161 of record JBQTJS010000227.1, on the reverse strand, counting down.
CTGCGTGCGGCGCGAACGCGCAATGTTGTTTACCTGCTTGAGCCGGTAGTCGATGGCGTGCATGGCGACGCCGAACTGGACGCCTAACGTCTTGGTTTCCCCTGCGCTCAGCTCCGCCTCGCGAGCGACGCCTAAGCGGATGATCGCATTGGAGAAGTTGAAGTCGTTCTCGACTGTCTTTTCACCGGCGCGGATGATACCGCCCCCCGCGGCTGCCGTGTCCCGGGCTGCGTCGGCCCACGTTTTGGCGCGCATCGGCTCGTAGATGACGTCGATGCCGAAGGATGCAGGTCCCACGTGACGCGCCAGGCCGAATCCAAGATTGTACGCCCACGTCGTTCCCGGATCGCGCGGGATACTCTGAATCTGATAGTTCGGGATCTTCGGATGGGAATGCCGGTTGAAAGTGCCTAACCAGCCGATCCGCCAGCCGTTTGCCGTGAGCGGCCGCTCGTATTCCACATGCAGTCCCCACGTGTGCGTGCGATCCTGGTTGTGCTCGACGACTTGCCGATTCGTCCAGCGCCGTGTCGCTGAATCGAGCAGGAAGCGGGCCCACGTGACGTCGTGCGTCATATCGAAACGATTATGCAGCACGAGCAGCTCGAGCGTGCGATCGCCGGCGAACTCTTTGGTGATCCCGGCACGCAGGTCCAGCAGCTTGCCGAATTGCTCTATGTTTTGGCTCCCGGAGTACAACATTGAGACGCCATCGAGCGCATCGAGCCCGGCCCAGAATACGCTCGCGCCTAACGATACGCCCGACCGGCCCAGGCGGCGTGCCACCGCGCCGGACAGGTACTCGTTGGTGGACGAGCGGTCGCTAAGGCGCTCGGGGAAGCCGAAACCGTCGTCCCCGCTGTCGAGCTGCTGCAGCGCGAAGGTGAGCGCTCCGGACCATTCTCCAGCGGTACCTAACGAGCCCAGCGGCAGCGTACGGCCGCTCCCCGCGTTGCCGGAGACGTTGTAGAAGGCCGGGGCGCCGTAAAAGCGCCCGACGCGCACGCGCGAAAGCTTGGCGGGATTCACGAAGCCGTCGAGCATTGTGTCCGCCACAGCGATCGATACTCCCCCCATCCCCTGCTTGTCCGCGGGGAATACGAGGAACTGATCGCCCTGGGCGACCGGAATGGTCTTTGGCAGGACGAGTTGAGCGTCCGCCGTCGGCGCCGGCGTGAATGCAGCCACTACGCACGCGAGCATCAGGATCTCGCTGCCGAACTGCCGAATGGACTGGGGAGCGCGCATTGCAGACCTCATGCGAATCTGGCGACGCTACCCCAAACCCGCACTGGCAGCAGCCGATAACGCTGCCGGCCACGGTAAGCCGGCGGTCGCTGTGGCGCGGGAGCCTCTAGTATCGCCAGCTGCGCAGATCTGCACCCGGCGGCGCCGTCGCCAACATCCGCTCGACAGCCCATGGGAGCACCATCTGCGGATAACGCAGCCTGGAGTACGCGTTGGCCCTTGTATGATCGCCGTTCCAGCAATGTTCGTCCCGGTCACCGTAATCCACCACGGCATCAGCCGGCGGGTCGGCGTCGCGGAGGAACTTCTCCACCTCGTATACGGCGTTGTTCAAGTAATAGTTGTCCATGTCGCCGACATAGATACGCAACTTCCCTCGCAACTTCGGGCCCAACGTCTTCCAATCGCGCTGTAGTATGTGCGACAGATCGTAGTTCTCCTTCCAGAACTCGGCGACTGACTTGTCGATGGCGCCCGTCAGCTTGTTCCAGATCGGCTTGGGGTATCCGTCGGCGCCGACGGGCGAATAGACGGACTGCCACACGTCCCACTGGTCGCCGGATCTGGTCTGCGTGCCTAACGCCAGCTCCCAGTGGTTCATCTCCTCCACTGTAGCGTCGACATGGCCTAACCAGTTGCGATGGCCGGGACGCGCAGTTTGCTTGAAACGACTCGGCGCGAAGTACGCATTCGTGTCGGAGTAGATGTTCACCACCGTGTAATGCCGGAAATCGATCGGATCCGGACACGCTACCCAGGCGCCGTTGAAGTCGTCGGCGTAGAACATCTGCACCGCCATCGCCTCCCAGCCGCCGGTGGAGCCGCCGTATGTGAAGCGCGCCCAGCCCGCCCCGATGCCGCGGAAGCGCCGTTCGATCTCGGGAACCAGCTCGCGCATGATTGCGTCGCCGTA
>JBQTJS010000226.1:0-3581 GCA_052386875.1 Gemmatimonadaceae bacterium | reverse complement strand
TGCTGCGGCAGGCCTCAGTGACGTGGTTGGAAGTACCGGCGAGCGACAACGTGAAAGAGCAAGCCGTGCGTCTTCTGCGCGTGCATCGGCTGCGTGCAGCCGACGCTCTGCAGCTAGCGGCCGCCGTCGTCGCCGCGGATTTCGATACAGGTGCCCTCGAGTTCGTGACACTCGATACACGACAGGCCGAGGCGGCGGAGCGCGAAGGACTCCGCGTGGTCGCTTAGCCCGACGGCACAGTGAGGGCCGCGTCGCCGACGCCAGGCGCCGCCGTACAACGAATTGCCAGCTCCGCACTTGATGTGTAGATTGATGTGTGGGCGGCGACACAGAGGTAGCACATGGCAACCAACTTGGCAATCGATCCCAGGCTGATCGAACGGGCGCTGGCCGTAAGCGGTGAAAAGACGAAAAAGGCAGCTGTAACGAAAGCACTGCGCGAGTTCATCGCCCGGCGCGAACAGCGCGGGCTAGTTGAGCTTTTCGGCAAGGTCGAATGGAACCGGGACTATGACTACAAGGCCGAGCGTTCACGCCGATGAACTTGCTGGTGGACACGAGCGTCTGGTCATTGGCGCTGCGGAGAGATGCCCCGCCGAGGAGTCCAGAGGTGGCGCAGCTGCGTCGCGCACTGGAAAGTAACGACATCGTCTTCACCACCGGCGTCATACTCCAGGAGCTGCTTCAAGGGATTAGAGGGCCCCGAGCGCGCGAGACGATCATTTCTCAGTTCAGGGCGCTGCCGTTCGTTCTCCCTGACCGGCAGGACCATATAGCGGCGGCGGCGCTGCACAGCGCCTGCCGCCGTCGCGGAATTCAGGTCGGCACTATCGACGCGCTGCTCGCGCAGCTGTGTGTGCACCACGACCTAACGATGCTGACGACCGACAAGGACTTCGTGCGGATCGCTGCTGTCGTGCCGTTCGCCGTCTGGCCGGCTTAATAAGTCACCAACGGTCGCCTAACGCTCTCATTTGTGGAACATCCTGGCGCGCGGCCTCGCGCATCATGCTCGCGAGGCATACTACGGGCCGTTGTGGCGCGCCGCTTCACACGATTGTCCGTGCCCATGTGCCATAGCGCTCGCGCACGGCGCCGCGCGGAATACTGAGCGCGATTACTGCCAGACCAACTACGAGGCCGCTCCAGCGCGCGGCGCTGCTGGCGTAGCCTAACGTCCACGCGGCACTTGCGATCCACACGCCGAGCAGCACGTTGACGAAACGTAGCGCCCGGCCTACCTCGGCCGTCGCGATCACTGCCACCGTCGTGACGAGTGCTCCCGCGATATAATGGCTTCCAGCCGCGCTGCCGGGCACGCCGAACACAGCCGGGGACGCCATCACCCAGAGGCCGAGCGCTGCGCTGATGCCTAACGTCCAAGGGAGCGTGGTGCCCCACACCATCGCCGGCGCCGACTCGCGCAGGGGCGCGGTGAACGGTGGGGTGCGCTGGTCCTTGTTTCCGCCTCCGACAGTCCCGCCCATCCAGAACGTATGCCAGAGCGATTTCCCTTCCCGGCGGCTCTGCGCCAGGAACTGCAGCATCGCCACAACTTCATCCAGCGTGAGCGGGATCATTATAAGCATCGCGAGGGCCGTCACGAGGCAGAGCGTGCACCACGCTCCCACCGCGACAGGCTGCATGATCACAAGGAAGATGCTGACAGTGCCTAACGGGATGACGAGAATGCCGAAGAACGTCACCATCCACGGCATCGTGCGCCAGCGATCCGACCCGCCCATGTAGCCCATGAGCGCCTCGATGGCGTATGCCGCCGTCCCGAGGCCCGCATCGGAAATCGGCCAGGCGCGTGACACGTCCGAATCCAGGATGCGCATTGTTTGGTCGCCGAAGACCGGATCCCACGCCGTGCCGACGTACCCGAGCTGATACGCCGTTAGGTGCCGAGCCAGGAAAAAGCCCACCCAGCCGAGCGCGATGATAGGCGCGCGCTGCAGCCACGCAGAAGGGTTGTACGACCAGCCGGGGGGAATCTCGGGCCCTGGTTGCATCATCGTCATCATCCCGGGCATTCCCGGAATGAGGATCGCGAGCGCGATGACGAGCGCACCAATGATGGTGGCGTTATTGTACGCGCCTGCGTTAGGTGCCCATAACACAAGAGGCGCGAAGAGCAGCCAGACAGCGACCAGCGAGGCGCCCCACGGAGCCCACAGCCGCCGGGCGTTGAGCGACAGGAATCCGAATACTATGAGCAGTGTGCCGCTCGCGATGTCACTCCACAGCATCGCGGCGCCACGCGCAGCGAACGGCGCGAGGTCACGCATCGCGGTTATGCGCTCGACGCTGGCCCCGGACAGGTCGGGGTTCGCGTAACCTAACGTGAAAGGACTACTGATCAGCCACGCACCGAGGACCACGACGAGCAACGGTGCCCAGAGCATCTGCTCGTGGTGCTCTTCCTGCATCCGACCGTGCTGCCCGCCATGCGGTTTGCCCGCGCCCATGTTGTGTGACTTCCGCTCCTTAGCGCCCTCCGGCTTTGCGGCTGCTTCCTCCCTCTCGGCCGCCGAGTCGCCGGCTTCGGGGGCTGCCCGTTTCTCAGCGGCGAGCCACTCCGGCGCTGCGAGCTTGTTCTCGCGATACCAGCGGACCGGGTCCGCCTTGAGCTTGGCAACGATTTGCGGGAGCGCGTCACGCAGCCGATGGCGTGGTTCCCAACCGAGCGTGGCACGCGCGCGGGTGTTGTCGACCTCGAAGTCGTCCTCCGCGAGCGGCACCATCCACGGTTTGATGAACGGCTCGCGCGCAGCCGGGAGCTTGTCCTGCACGTACGCAGCGACCTCAGCGAGCCGCTCCGGCACTTTGTGCGTCTCCCACTCCTCGCCGTGGACGAGGCAGCCGATCGCGTGTTGTAGCTCGGCGAAGCTCATCGCTTCTTCCTCGCCGACGAGGAGGACGAGCTGCGATCCCAGCTCGGCGCGGCGCCTAACGAGTAGCTCGAAGGCGTCGACCAGATCGTCCAGATGCACGAATGATTGCCTTCCACGCCCCGGGTCGCCGGGGAAAACATGGCTTGTCAGCTGCCGCTCGTAGATCCGCTGGATCTGATGCGCGATCGGCAGCGAATGGCACCACTCGTCGTATACGCCGGCGATCCGCAGCAGCACGACCGGAATGTCCCCATGCTGCGCGCGGATCAGTTGCTCTGTCTCGACCTTGGATCGCGGGTAGTCCCACTTGGGATCGAGCGGCGAGCCTTCGGTGAGCGGCTTCCCCGGCGCCGACGGCGCGTGCACGAGGATCGTGCTGGAGAAGACGAACTGCTCCACGCGGAACTCGCGCAGTGCATGCAGCAGCCGCTCGGTTCCGCGCACGGTGACCTCCTCGTACTTCGGGCTCGGCTCGCCGGAGAAGTCGTAGTACGCGGCGAGGTGAATCACTGACGCGATCCGATTGCCGTATGCGTAGGCGAGCCGCGCGAAGGCATTGCGCACGCTCTCGTCGGACGTGACATCCACACACACGCATTCGGCCTGAAACGGGGGGTTCGGGTCCCCCTCGCGATCGAACCCTACGACGGTAACGTGCTCGGCGAGGCGGCGCACAGCAGCCGC
>JBQTJS010000225.1:0-7767 GCA_052386875.1 Gemmatimonadaceae bacterium | reverse complement strand
GTAAGCACGACTCGCGTGATGGGCAGGTCCCAGTGCGCGAGAAGGATCTCGAAACGCCGCTGCTCCTCGCGCGCGAACGCTGCCTGGTCAGGATAGAGCTGCCTGCGATCTGCATCCGTCACAGCGCTCGGGGCAGCCGCGGCGGCTGCCGAGCGGAATACAATCGTAACCCGATAGTCCCAGCGCTCGGCTTCGGTCATGTGATAACGCGGCGTCACCCCTGTCACGGATACGATGCGCCCTTTCTCCATCTCCCTTTGCAAGATGGGGAAGTGGTTCTTGCGGAAGAGGCGGATGAACTCGTCGGCGAAACCCCAGCGTGCCTTGTAGTAGTACTCGACCGTATACGCCTCGTCCGCCGGCGTAGCGCTCGGCTGCGCGGACAGTGGGACTGCGGAGACGAGCAGCAGCAGACACAGCGATCTGGCAATCATGATGCCTCCTCTCGTTGGACTGAATACAACGTCTCAGGGATTACAGAGAAGCCGCTCGCGCGAATGCGCGTTCCAGGGCGCGGCGCGTGAGCACGCGGGCGAGCTGGCGGCGATAAGCAGCCGAGGCGTGCACGTCGGCGGTGGCGGTGATGTCAGCCGCCGCGATCTCTCCTATCTCCTTCGCAAGATCCGCGTTAGGCGCGCGACCCCGCAGCGCTTCCGCGGCACGGACAAGCCGCTCGGCCCCTGCTCCGGGGTTGACGGCACTGATGCGTGCATCCCGGCAGATGCCGGCAGCGTCGCATGTGACTGTGAGCGCCACGCCCAATAACGCAAAATCTCCGTGCCGGCGCGCCACCTCCTCGAAGGCGTAGCCTGTGCGCGGCGGCTGCGCCGGAATCTCCACGGCCGTAAGCAGCTCCCCCGTTTGTAGAGCGGTGGCGAAAAGACCTGTAAAGAACTCATCGGCCGCAACCCAGCGCTCCCCGCTGCTGCTCTGGACGCGCAAACGTGCGCCTAACGTGAGCATCACTGCCGGCAGTTCAGCCGCCGGCTCCGCGTGCGCCAGACTCCCCCCTACAGTACCGCGGTTGCGTATCTGCGGATGCGCCACATGCGGCATTGTCTCGGCGAGGAGCGGCACTCGCTTGGAGATCTCCGCGCTGCGTTCCAGGGCCCGCTGCCGCGTCATCGCACCGATGCGCACGCCGCTCACAGTATGCTCGATCCCGGCGAGCGCCGCGACGCGGTTGAGGTCGACGAGTACGGCCGGGCGCGTTAGGCGGAAGTTCAGCAAGGGGATCAGGCTCTGCCCGCCGGCCAGCGGCTTGGCGTCCTCGCCGAACCGCTCGAGGAGCGCCAGGGCCTCGTCCAGGCTGTCGGCAGCGTGATACTGGAAGGCCGGAGGTTTCACTCGGCGAGCGCCGCTTGCACCGCGCCCTTCACGTTTCTCTCATTGAGCAGCTCGAAGAGCCGTCCGGGGCTCTGAGGGATCTCCAGTATCTCGAGACCAGGGATAGCGAGCGCATCTTCCACAGCTTGCGCGAAAGCCGCTGCCACGGGAATGGCGCCGGCCTCGCCGACTCCTTTCATGCCCAAGGGGTTGAGCGGGGAAGGTGTTTCTAGATGCGCCGTCTCGATGGGCGGCACGTCCAGCGCAGTGGGGAGCAAGTAATCCATGAACGAAGCTGTGGTGAGCTGGCCGTTAGCGTCGTATGCCAGTTTTTCGTAGAACGCGTTGCCGATACCTAACGCGACTCCGCCATGGATCTGCCCCTCGACTATCATGGGATTGATCACTGTGCCGCAGTCGTGCACGACGAGGTAACGCAGGACTTTCACAAGCGCCGTTTCGGCATCGACCTCGACGATCATCGCGTGCACGCCGTTTGCCGTGCTCCCCCGCTCCGGACCGAAGTACGCGGTCGCCTCGAGACCGGGCTCTGTCCCCGGCCGGACGGCGCCGCGCAACGGATTGGCCCGCCGCGCCAGTTCGCCTAACGAGATTGCCCGGGACGGGGCGCCGCGCACATGCACGGCACCATCCGCCAGCACCAGGTCTTCGGGCGCCGCCGCGAAGTGCTCCCCGGCGAGCCGCACGATCTTCTCGCGCACGGATAGCGCGGCCGCGTGGCAGGCGCTCCCCGCCACCACGGCTCCGCGACTCGCGAACGTCCCCGTCCCCCAGTGCATCTCCCGCGTATCGCCCGTCACGACGCGCACGTCCGCCGCGGCCACACCAAGCTGCTCGGCGACGATCTGCGCGAAGGACGTGAAATGGCCCTGGCCCTGCGTACCGACGCCGGTGGCGAGCGTCACCGAACCGTTAGGGTCAACGCGCACGCGCGCCCCTTCGTACGGCCCGATGCCGGTCCCCTCGACGTAGGAAACGATGCCGATGCCGGTGCGGCGGCCGGCGCCGCGCTCGCGCGGCTGCTCTACGCGCACGAAACGGTCGAAATCGATCAGCTCGACGGCCCGATCCATGGCGGCCGCGTAGTTCCCGCTGTCGTACGTCAGCGGAGCGTTGTCCTGGTACAGGATCTCGTAATTGTACGGGAACTTGTTAGGCGCGATGTAATTGCGCCGCCGGATCTCCACGGGTGAGAGGCCCAGGTCCCGCGCGGCAAAGTCGAGGAGGCGCTCCATCACGAATACGCCGTGCTGGCGCCCCGCTCCGCGCACCGGCGTCACGATTGTCTTGTTCGTAAAAACTACGGTGAACTCACTCTCATACGCCGGGACTTCATAGGGGCCGAGCAGCGTGCACTGTGCGTTTATCGGCACCGTGAGTCCGTAAGGGTCATAGGCGCCGCTGTCGTGCAGGAACGTATCGCGCACGCCGAGGATGCGCCCGTCACGGTCGAGTGCGATCTCCGCGTCATGGATCTGCTCGCGCTCCTGCGTCGTCGCCACAAAATTCTCGCTGCGGTCCTCGATCCACTTGATCGGACGGGCGAGCCGCATGGCGATCCACGGAATGAGCAGCTCTTCCGGATAGAACATGATCTTGGGTCCGAAACCGCCGCCGATGAAGGGGGCGATGACGCGCACTTGCGATTCAGCGAGACCTAACGAATTGGCCAGCGCATTGCGGACGGGAATGGGCGCCTGGGTCGTGTCCCAGACTGTAAGCTCGCCCTGGCGAGCGTCCCAGCTGGCTACGACGCCGCGATTCTCGATTGCGGCCGCCGCGCCGCGATCGTAGCGGAATCGCCGCTGCACGATGCAGGGAGCCGCAGCGCGGGCCTTGGCGTAGTCGCCGCGGCGCTGCACGACGTGCGCCGCAAGGTTGGAGGGGAGATCGTCGTGCACGAGCGGCGCGTTAGGCGCCAGCGCTCCTTCAAGTGCCACCACGGCTTGGAGCGGTTCCATGTCGACGACCACCGACTCGGCGGCATCCTCGGCGACGTAACGCGAGTCTGCCACGATGACGGCGATCGGCTCGCCGACATAGCGCACCTTGCCGCGCGCGAGCGGAGTCTGCGTGCGCGCGTTGAACGTGAGGCCCGGGATCGGCGGCGGCGGTACCAGCACCGGACCGGGCTTCATGAGTGCGCCGAGGTCGTCCGCTGTGTAGACGCCGTGGACACCGCGCAGGGCTTGGGCCGCCCGGACGTCGACACGCAGCAGGCGGGCATGTGCGTGGACGCTGCGAACGATGGCGACGTGCAGCAGCTCCGGAAGAACCACGTCATCTATGAACAGGGCCTCACCGCGGAGCAGCCGCGGGTCCTCCGTGCGCCGGATGCTGCGGCCAAAGAGGCGCTGTATCACTCGCGTGCGCCGGCCGTGCTCGTCGGCAACTGCGCCGCCGCGAGCCTGACGGCGGCGACAATATTATGGTAGCCGGTGCAGCGGCAAAGATTCCCCGAGAGAGCGTGGCGGATCTCCTGCTCGTTAGGCGCGGGATTGTCGCGCAGGAACGGGATCAGCGTCATGAGGATCCCCGGCGTGCAGAAGCCGCACTGCAGCCCGTGGGCCTCGCGAAACGCCTCTTGCAGCGGATGCAGCTCGTCCTCGCGCGCGAGACCCTCGACAGTGAGGAGTGCGTGGCCGTCAGCCTGCACAGCCAGCATGAGGCACGACCTGACAGCCTCGCCGTCCAACAGGACAGTGCAAGCTCCGCAGACGCCGTGCTCGCATCCCACATGCGTTCCTGTGAGCGCCAGGTCGTGCCGCAGGAAGTCGCTGAGTAGCAGGCGCGGCTCGACTTCACGCTCGTAGCGCTTGCCATTTACTTCGAGTGCAATGTTAAGCAAGTGGGCGTGGGGGGGAGGACTGAGGTCGCAGGGCGGCGCTCAGCTCTCGGTGCCAAGCGTCGGGCTTAGAGGTTGCCGGCCGCGGCGGTGGCCCGCAAGTGCATGGGTGAAGGTGGCGTCGGGTCCAAAAATGACCCAACGCCTGGAGCTGAAAGGGTGCACAACACGTGCTCGTGCGCCATCGTATACGGACGCCGCCTATGACCGAGGTTCGTATGTTCGACCGCCGTCCCGACCCCATTAGATCGAGCAGCTCGAGGCAGCCAGGCGCAGGGAGCCAGTGTCCTCTTGCGCGCTCGCGTCTCGTCGTTTGCCGCCGCCGCCGCCGCCTGCGCCCCGGGCTCCGTCCGCTCGCGTGGGCGCGCCTGCTCGCCGTTGCATTCGCCGTCGCGTCGTTCTTCCCACAGACGGCACATGTCCAGCGATCCGGCGGCGGTGTTGCGGCGGCCTACACGCTGGATCAGATCAAGAGCTATCCGTTCCCTAACGAGTTGACCGCGGCTGCGACCGGAAGCCGCATCGCGTGGGCCTTCAATGAGAGGGGTGTGCGCAACATTTGGGTCGCCGAAGGCCCCGATTTCGCTGCGCGCCGGCTGACGCGCTACAGCGAGGACGACGGCCAGGAGCTGACCGGTCTTTCGTTGTCGCCTAACGGCGAGTGGGTTGTGTACGTACGCGGCGGCGACCACGGCTCGAACTGGGACGACGAGGTCCCCGTGAACGTGCTCGGCACGCCTCAGAGCGAGCGTGTGCAGATCTGGGCAGTTCCCTTCGCCGGCGGTGAGCCGCGTTCACTCGGTGAAGGTGCGGCGCCTGTGATCTCGCCCAGGGGCGATGTCGTCGCGTTCGAGCGCGATCGCACGATCTGGATTGTTGCGATCGACGGGTCGCACCCTGCCAGGCGCCTTTTCAGCCTGCGCGGCGAGAACGGCGGGGCGCGCTGGTCGCCCGATGGTTCGCGGCTCGCGTTCGTCTCGAATCGCGCTGACCACTCGTTCATCGGCGTGTACGCGGACAGTGTGACGCCGATCCTCTGGCTTGCGCCGACGACCAATCGCGATGCCAGCCCGCGCTGGTCGCCCGACGGCACGCGGCTCGCGTTCGTTAGGCGGCCGGGCAGCGGCGGCCCGCTGCTCGACATTCTGGGGCGGCGGCATCAGCCGTGGGCTATCTGGACGGCGGATGCCCGCACGGGTGGGGGGCGCGAGCTTTGGAAGTCCCCGGAGACGCTGCGCGGCTCGCTGCCGAACACTCACGGCGGCACGAATCTGCATTGGGCCGCCGGCGGCCGCATAGTTTTCCTCTCGTACATGGACGGCTGGCCTCACCTTTATTCGTTAGGCGAAGCCGGCGGCGAACCGCTGCTGCTTACACCCGGCAACTACATGGCGGAGTACATCAAGCTGAGTGCCGACGGTCGCTGGCTTGTCTTCGCCGGGAACGCCGGCTCCGGCGCCGACGACCTGCACCGGCGGCACGTCGTCAAGGTTCCCGTGGACCGCGCGGCGCCGGAAGTGATGACGCCGGGGACGGGCCTGGAATGGACGCCGGCCGTGACGGGCGACGGCCGCTCGCTGGCATTCATCGGCGCCACGGCGCAGCGCCCGCCGTTGCCGATGGTTATGCCGTTAGGCGGCGGCGCGGCGAAAACACTCGCCGCGGACCGCGTCCCCGGCGACTTCCCGGCTGCACAGCTCGTAGTCCCCCAAGCCGTGACGTACAAGGCGTCGGACGGCCTGACAGTTTACGCGACGTTGTTCGAGCGCGCCGGCGCCGCAAGCAAGAAGCCGGCTGTCGTTTACGTTCACGGCGGGCCGCCGCGTCAGATGCTCGTCGGATGGCACTACTCGGATTACTACTCCAATGCGTACGCCATGAACCAATACCTCGCCAGCCTGGGGTACGTGGTGCTGTCCGTGAACTTCCGGCTGGGGATCGGTTACGGCTACGAGTTCCATCAGCCGCCTAACGCGGGCTCTCAAGGGGCCTCGGAGTATCTCGACGTGAAGGGGGCCGCCGAGTATTTGCGCACGCTGCCGCAGGTGGACGGCGCGCGCATCGGGATCTACGGCGGGTCGTACGGCGGCTATCTCACAGCCCTTGCCCTGGCGCGCAACTCCGACCTCTTCGCCGCGGGCGTGGACATCCACGGCGTGCACGACTTCACGGCCGACGGAGGGGCCCGCTTCGGCGGGACAGCGTGGCGCTACGAGCAGAACGACCGCGAGAAGGCGGCGCGCGTCGCGTGGGAGTCGTCGCCGGTCTCCTCCATAGCCACATGGAAGTCGCCGGTGCTGCTGATCCACGCCGACGACGATCGCAACGTCCGCTTCAGCCAGACTGTCGATCTCGTTAGGCGACTGGCCGCCGCGAAAGTCCCCTACGAAGAGATCGTCATCGTCGACGACACGCATCACTGGATGCGCTTCGCAAACCTGATGCGCGTGAACGCGGCCACCGCGGAGTTCTTCGAGCGCAAGTTGAAGAACGGAAAACCCAAGGCCTGACGTTTCGGGCCCCCACAGGGATGGACGAATTCCGCAGCTTCTCGCCGCAGCACCTCGCCACAGTCCTGGGGTTCGCTGCCGTTGTGACGCTGGCGATCGTGGCCGCGCGGCGGGTCCGTGATCCTGAGCGGCGCCGCGCGCTCGAGCTGAGCGTCGCCGCCCTGGCCGCCGCGCTGTGGCTGGGGATCGTGATCTGGGGCTTGCTCCCGGCCAACTTTGATCCGCGCTGGTCCTACCCCATTAACATATGCGACCTAGTGGCACTGGCGGTCCCGCTGGCTCTCGTTAGGCCACACCGGCGCTGGCATGCGCTCGTCTATTTCTGGGGCCTCAGCCTGAGCATGCAGGCCATCCTCACTCCCGACCTCGTGTCCGGGCCGGCGACGCTCGCCTTCTGGATCTTCTGGCTCATGCACGTGCTCATTGTCGGCGGCGCCGTTTACGCGCTCGTAGTGCGCGGCTACCGCCCAACCTGGCGCGACTGCGGCTTCGCGATCGCCGTGGGCTGGCTCTGGCTCGCGGTAGTCTTCGCGCTCAACCTCCTGACGGGCGAGAACTACGGCTATCTCGGTCCGGCCAAGCCGGCGCAGCCGACGCTTATCGACGTATTGGGCCCCTGGCCGCTGCGTGTCTTATGGATGGGGCTCCTGGGGACTGCAGCGATGGCGCTGCTGCAGCTCCCCTGGACGGCTCGGCGGCGCAGCGGACAGGTGCACGCTATCTGACGCGCGCGCTGCCATGGTGCGGCTGCTACGTGATGCGCCCGTGCTGCTCGAGGCGCTCGCTACTTGACGCACTTGCTCCTTGAAACGGGCGAGCTACTTGATGCGCGCGAGCTATTTGCTGCGCGGGCTACTTGATGCGCGCGAGCTGCTTGATGCGCGCGAGCTGCTTGATGCACTTGCTCCTTGATGCGCGCGGGCTACTTGATGCGCGCATAATGATTCTGATGCCAGCGGAAGCGCAGCGGTTTGCCGTCCTCGCCCAACTCGAACACAATCTCCTCGCCTAACGCCTCATCGCGGCGCACTCGGCGGAACGTGTGCTCGCCTGTCATGCGCAGCT
>JBQTJS010000224.1:0-12392 GCA_052386875.1 Gemmatimonadaceae bacterium | reverse complement strand
TCGAGCCGCAGCTCGGTTGGGATCGACCACTCGTCCATATGCGCCCACCAGGCGTCCGGGCGGAGCCTCCCCGGCCGGATGCGCTTGTTGATACCTACGGCACTGCGCAGCTCGTAGAGCCAGATAGCGGGAGAATCCGCGTTCAGGATTGTGAACGCCTGGTGGAAGTGTGCGCGGCGCGCCGCTAGGTCGTGGGTGGTTTGCGCGCTATCCATGTGCGCATCGAACTCCGCGTTGGCGTAACGGGACAGGTTGGAACCACCAGGTTTCGCGTTTCGCGCGGCCCAGATCTGGGATATGCCTGTGGAGCCGGGGTCAGGGCGCCAGCCCATGAACAGGCCATCCCAGCGGCGGGTGGCAAAGGCGCGTTCGGCGAACACGTTAGGCTCGACCTGATCGAGCTTGAGGCGCACGCCGGAACTCTTGAGTTGATCCTGCAGCAGCACGCTCATGCGCATGCGTGTCAGGGAGGAGACCGGTACTACGAGGGTCAGCTCGAGGGGCCTGCCGCCGCGCTCGCGGAAGCCGTCGCCGTTCGTGTCACGCCAGCCTAACGAATCCAACAGCGCGCGTGCGGCTGCCGGGTCATACGCCGGCGCTTTGGCGGCGGCGTCGGCGAACGATTGAGCGCGCACAAACGGGCCGTTGCTCACGACGCCTAACGTATCGAGTACGCTCTTCACGACTGCGTCGCGGTTTACGGCCATCGCCAGTGCCAGCCGCAGCATACGATCGCCGAGGATGGGATGCGGGCGTCCCTCGTTGCCGGGATCGCGTACGTTCCACATCACGGTGCCGTAGTCGTAGCCCGCGTAATTCATGGCTGTGGCGTGGGCGTTGTTCTTGATGCGTTCCACGGCGTCACCGCGCAGCACTTCGATAAAGTCGGCTTCCCCGGCGAGTAGGCGCGTCGTGGCCGCGGTAGGGTCAGGGGCCACGCTCACAATCACGCGATCGAGCAGCGGCCGCCCGCGATAGTTCGCCGTGTCCGCTTCCAATTCGATCATGCTGCTGCGCTCCCATCGCACGAGTCGGAAGCGTCCACTGCCGACCGGCTGCGTGGCTTCGGCTGAGCCGGCGAGTTGGTCGCGTGAGAGCTTTGCCAAGCGGTGCTGCGGCATCACGGTCAGGTTGTAGACGAGTGTAAAGAACTGCTCCGGCGACCGGCGCTTGAACCAGGCAACCGCGGTCATCGAATCAGGAGTAGTGACGGAGTCCACCTCAGTTAAGCTGGAGGCCACAATAGAACCGATAGCCGGATCGGTGAGCAGCTCGAAAGAGAACTTCACGTCGGCTGCCCTGACGGGAGCGCCATCCTGCCACTTCGCGTTAGGGTCGAGCGCGAAGGCGATGGACGCGGAATCCGGCGACCAAGTCCAGCGTTGCGCAAGGCGCGGCGTGAACCCGGCATCGCCGACTACGTTGAGACTGTCACCGATCTGGGCGAGTGGTTCGAAGATGAGGTCAGCGACCATTTTGCCGACCGTGGTGCGCAGGAGCGCCGGGAGGATCGCATCGGCATCCGCGGGACTGGAAACGATCACCGTTCCGCCTGTGGGCCCACCCGCGTCCGAGAGGCTCGCGCGTCCGCACGCGGCGGCGGCGATGACGAGTGCGGCTGCGCAATACGTCCAGCGATAACGCATCATGGCTTCACTTGGGTTCCTGTTGGGTGAGACAATGCAGCGCCCCTAAACCCCACACGAGATCGACGGCGTGAATTCCAATGACGTCACGATCCGGAAAGCATTCGGCCAGCAGCTGGAGTGCGCTCCGGTCATTGGGATCGTTGAACGTGGGCACGAGGACTACGCCGTTGGCAATGTAGAAGTTGGCGTAACTGGCGGGGAGGCGCTGGCCGTCCATCAGCACCGGCCGGGGGAAGGGGAGCCGGACGATGCGCAGGTTGCGACCGGCGATGCGCTCCAGCCGCTCGAGGTTGTCCATGGAGGACTCGAAGTTCTCGTCCGCGGGATCTTGCTCGACGGCGAGGGCGACCGTGTCGGGATCGGTGAAGCGAGCGACGTCGTCCACGTGACCGTGGGTGTCGTCCCCGGCGCAACCTCTACCCAGCCATATCACCTGCCTAACGCCGAGCATGTCGCGAAAGACGCGCTCGTAGCCCTCGCGCGTGAGGCCGGGGTTGCGTTCCTGCACGCTGGACAACAGGCATTCCTCGGTGGTGAGGAGGAGGCCGGCGCCGTTGCAGTCGATGGCGCCGCCCTCGAGCACTACGGGGTGTCCGTTGTCGGGTCGCCGAGCGGCGACGAGCGGGCGCCCGCTTAGGCGCGCGACGGCGGCGCTGACGGCGGCGTCGCGCTGGAAGTTGGCGTACTTGGCCCACGCGTTGAAGCGCCACTGCACCATGGCGACCCCGCCGTCGGCCTCCTTGACGCCGGTGGGCGCCGAGTCACGGAGCCACACACGCTCGTTAGGCACTTCATGCAGCATATAACGTTGCGGGTCGCAGCCGTGGGCCGTGAGCTTGGCGCGGGCGTCATCCAGCACCTGCCTGTCATGGCACAGGATCTCGACGCGCTCGCGCCTGTGCAGTACGCGCACGATCTCGGCGTAGACCCATGGAATTGCTGCGAGCTTGCCGGGCCAATCGGGCTCGTGATGCGGCCACGCGATCCACGTCGCGCGGTGCGGCTCCCACTCCGCGGGCATGCGGTAGCGCGGGCTCGGCGCTGCCATGCGCGCAGCGTCGCGTTAGGCCAACCAGCGGCTCAGCACGCCGCCGTATGCGTCGATACGGCGATCGCGCAGGAAGGGCCAGTTGCGCCGCGTCGCTTCCATGAGCCCCGGATCGCAGCGGGCCACCAATACAGCGGGAGTCGTCCCCGCCTCGGCCATCACACGGCCGAACGGATCGCAAATGAACGAATGCCCGAAGAACTCGATCCCTTCCGTCCCCGGCTCTTCCTCGAAGCCCACGCGGTTCGGCGAAGCTACAAAGACGCCGTTGGCGACAGCGTGCGAGCGCTGCATTGTGCGCCATGCGTCACGCTGTGCCTCGCCGTGCTGTGCCTTCTCGGACGGGTGCCAGCCGATGGCCGTGGGATAAAACAGCACCTGCGCGCCCAACAACGACGTCACGCGCGCCCCTTCCGGATACCACTGGTCCCAGCAAATGAGAACGCCGATATCCGCATAACGAGTCTTCCAGACTGCGAAGCCCATGTGCGAACGGACAGCGTCGCCGCGCAGCGGGGCCGCGTCCCCCGGCGTGAAATAGTACTTCTCGTAATACAACGGGTCATCCGGGATGTGCATCTTGCGGTACACGCCGAGGAGAGACCCGTCGGCATCGATAAGCGCCGCCGAATTGCGGTAAATGCCGGCCGCCTGACGCTCGAAGAGGGGGACCACGAGCACAGTCTCCAGCTCGCGCGCCAAACTTTGCATACGATCCGTGGTCGGGCCCGGGATCGGTTCGGCGAGGTCGAAGAGCGCTGCATCCTGCCGCTTGCAGAAGTAAGGCGCGTTGAACAGCTCCTGCAAACAGATGATCTGAGCGCCATTCGAGTGCGCTTCCCGAACGCGCGCTATCTGCCGCTCCGTGTTCGCTGCGAGGTCGGGACCGGCCGCTTCCTGGATTACGCTGACTGTGAACGATGGGGCGCGCGTCGACATGCCGTACAAAGCTAATCGTTCGGGAGAGAGGCGCTAAGCGCTGCGCGTCGGCGATCAGCGCGCGCGGACCAGCTCCTCGCGATAGATCACGCCACCCTTCATCACGAAGCCCACGCGTTCTGTGACGCGCATGTCGCGCAGCGGATCCCCAGGCACAGCGATGAGATCGGCGAGCTTGCCGGGTTCCAGCGTCCCCACGCTGTCGCTCCAACCGATAATCTCGGCGTTGAGGCGTGTGGCGGAGACGAGGGCTGCCATGGGCGACTCGCCTAACGAGACACGCACGCTCAGCTCGCGCGCGTTGTCTCCGTGCGGGATAACGGCAGCGTCGGTGGCGAAGCCGATGGGGAGCCCGGCCGCGAGCGCGCGGCGGAAACTCGCCATCTTCTTGTCGCGGATCTGCCGCGCCCGCTCCAGCTCCGAAGCGGGGATGTTGCCCGGCGCGCGGAGCGAGAGGACGTATTCGCTGGTGTAGAGCGTGGGAACGTAGAATGTCTGGCGCGTCCCCTTCCCCTTGAGCAGAGCGATCGCTTCCTCGTCCAGCTCCGATCCGTGATCTATGGTGCGCACGCCCAAGCGGATGGCGCTCTTGATCCCCTCGGCGCCGTGTGCATGCGCGGCGACCACACGCCCCCAACGGCGTGCCTCGACGATCGCGGCCCGGATCTCGTCGTCGCTGTATTGCTGCGCACCGGGAGGAATCCCCTTCGAGAATACGGCGCCGGTCGCGAGGATCTTGATGAAGTCGGCACCTTGCTTGAGATGCGTGCGCACGGCCTTGGTCACCGCATCGGGTCCGTCCGCGAGGTAGTCGGCCAGAGGGACGTCTACGTACGGGGAAAACTGCCGCGCGTCGCCGGCGCCGCCTGTAGAGGATACATAGGCCCCCGCCACGAGCAGCCGAGGCCCGGGGACAGCTCCCTGATCGATGGCCTTGCGCAGCTCGATGTCGACGTAGGGCCAGGTCGGTCCCATATCGCGGCAAGTTGTGAAGCCGGCGAGCAGCGTTAGGCGCGCGTTGCGAGCGCCCCAGAGCGCGTCGTGTGCCGGAGTGGTGCTGACAAGGCCGTCCTCCCAGTGCACGCCCATGCGGTTTGTCAGGTGGGTGTGCAGGTCGATGAGCCCGGGGAGGAGGGTAGCGTCGCCGAGGTCGATGACGCGGGCATTGGCCGGGATTGCCACGTTCTCCCCGACGGCGACGATGCGATCTCCGTCGACGCGTACAATGCCGGGCGCGAGGGGCGGGCCGCCGCGGCCGTCGATGAGGCGCGCGGCTCGCACTATGGTTATCGCTGTCTGCGTCTGCGCGGGCGCGTTAGGCACGCCCCACACGGCCCCGAGCAGGGCCGCGCCTAACGATAATGCTGATCCGCGCCGGTAGCGGGCCGCCTTAACGCCCTCCGCCGTCGCCGTCCGGGGCCGGCGAGAGCTTGTCGATCACCGTGCCCAGCTCCGTGTAGGCGTCCTGCGCCATAACACGGAACGGCTGCGCCTTGTACGCGATCCTGCCGTCGGGCCCGATCACATAGAGTGAGCGATTGTCGGTCTTGCGTTCCGCGTCATACGCGCCGTAAAGCGTCCCGACTGCCCCCTCAGGATCGCTGGCAAAGAGCACCGGGAACGCCGATGCCTTGGCCCAGCTCGCGAGCGTCGTATCCGGGTCAACCGAAACGCCGATGACGGTTACGTTGCGGCCGTTGTTGAATAGCGTGGCGTACTGATCACGGTACGCCTCCATTTGCGCCGTTCAACCACGCGTTCGAGCCTTGAAGAAGAACGCGAGCACGACGGTCTGGCCCTTGTAGTCCGAGAGCCTAACGGGGCTCTGCAGCAGGCCGTACCGAGTCGCTCCGGTGAGCGAGAAGTCGGGGGCCATCGCGCCGACTTTTGGCCCCGTTTCCGGCGCTGCGGCTTGTCCAGTCATCGTGCGTGGCGTGGCGAGGGTAAAGGTGGCGAGCGCGACAGGTACGGCCAGACAGGCCGTGGTTCGCAATAATCGGGACATCCGGATCTCCGCGAAGACGCCCACAACAATTCGCGGTGTTACGCGCCGGCGCAACCGGGGAGTCGGTTAAGCGCTGGGTTCGTTGCGACCGAGCGGGCTGCCGAGAACGGCTAACTGCTCAATGACACCGGTAGGTGACATGACCCCGGCAAAAAGGGGACACCGCGCGGCTTAGGTGTTGTCATTACGGCGTTTACGTATGGCATGGCCAGTGCCTTATAAGCCGGCGCAGATGGTGTCATCAATTCACAGGAGCTCAGAGATGCAATCTTTCGTTAAGCCACTCGCGATCGCCGGAATCGCTGTGCTCGCTGCATGCGGTGGCGAATCGCGTCCGGCGCTAGATGAGTCGCTGCGTTCCGACCTGTCGCTCGCTTCGCAGATGCGGCCGTACGGTATGCCGTATATGTCGCCGATGGAGATGGGCTATGGAATGCAGCCTGGATACGCGCCGCCTTATGCGCAGGGGCCGTACGGTTACTACCCGCAGCCTTATCCGGCGCCGCAGCAAGTTGTATATCGCTCGACTCCGCAGATCGTGAGAGTGCCGAGCGGCGGTGGTGGGGGTGGCGGAGCGGCGCGTCCGCCGCGGACCAACACGAAGCAAGACGCCATCCTTGGCGCGACTGCCGGTGCCATTATCGGAGCGGCCACGAGTCGTGACCGGTTGAAGGGCGCGGTGATCGGTGCTGCGGCCGGCGGTTTGTTAGGCGGTATCATCGGATCTACGATCCATGTGAACCGTTAGGTAGGGGTGCCTAACGGCAACGATCGCGGTGGGCGGCTCACGCTGCTCACCGCGATTGGCTTTTTTGGGGGGGGGCACGCCTGCGTCTCGCTGTTAGCGCCTGGCTATCGTGCGCAGCACGTAGGGGAGGATGCCGCCGTGGGCGTAGTACTTGAGCTCTTCGGGCGTATCGATGCGCGAGCGTACATTGAAGCGTTTTTCCGGCGCGCCGTTTTCAGTCACCAGCACAGTCAGGCTTGCGTGCGGCGCCATAGCGGCGTCGAGGCCTTCGACAGTGTACGTCGCGAAACTCCCGAGGCCTAACGTCTGCCGCGTCTCGCCGGCAACGAACTCCAGGGGGAGCACTCCCATGCCGACGAGGTTGGAGCGGTGGATGCGCTCGAAGGACTCCGCTATGACGGCGCGGACGCCCAGGAGCGCCGTCCCTTTCGCCGCCCAGTCGCGCGAGGAGCCGGTTCCGTACTCCCTCCCGGCGATCACGAGGAGGGGGATGCCCTGGCGCTGGTAGCTCATCGCGGCATCGTAGACCGGAACGGGTTCCGCGTTAGGCGCCGTCGCCGTCCACCATCCCTCCTTGCCGCCTGCCAGCTCGTTACGCAGGCGGATATTCGCGAACGTGCCGCGCATCATCACTTCGTGGTTGCCGCGCCGCGCGCCGTACGAGTTGAAGTCCTTCTTGGCGACTCCCTGCGCGATAAGCCACTGGCCCGCGGGGCTCCTTTCCGCGATGGAACCCGCCGGGGAGATATGGTCCGTCGTTATGGAATCACCGTACATGCCAAGGACCCTGGCGCCGACAATGGGCCGCACTCCCGGCGGCGTCATAGTCATGCCGTCGAAGTAGGGGGGTTGCTTCACGTACGTGGAGTCCGCGCTCCACGCATAGAGGTCGCCGGTGGGGACCTCCAGATCCTGCCATTCGGCGTCGCCCGTGAAGACGTCGGCGTACTGGCGTTGGAACATGTCGGCTTTTACCGCGCGGAGGATCTCGTCTTGCACGTCCTTGGGTGCGGGCCAGACGTCACGCAAGAACACCGGACCGTCGCGGCCGACGCCTAACGGTTCGCGTTCGAAGTCGATGTCCATCCGCCCCGCCAGGGCATACGCGACCACGAGCGGCGGCGAGGCGAGATAGTTGAAGCGTGTCTGCGGATTGATGCGACCTTCGAAGTTGCGGTTACCGGACAACACAGCCGCCACGACCAGCTTGCCCTCGTCGACGGCCTGCGAGATCGTATCCGGGAGCGGCCCGGAGTTGCCGATGCAGGTGGTGCAGCCGTAGCCGACGGTGTGGAAGCCTAACGCATCCAGCGCGGGCTGCACGTCCGCTTTGGCGAAGTATTCCGTGACCACCTTGGAGCCGGGCGCCAGCGAGGTCTTCACCCACGGCTTGCTGGCGAGGCCGCGCTGGTGCGCGTTGCGCGCCAGCATGCCGGCCGCCAGCATCACGCTGGGGTTGGACGTGTTTGTGCAGCTGGTGATCGCGGCTATCACCACCGAACCGTGCGTGATGGCGCAGCGCTCGCCGTTCAGCTCCACGTGCACGGTTGGATGCGGCGGCTGTACGGCCGGCGCTCCTTCGGCTACCATTTTCGCGGCCGCACTGCCGGCCGGCTGCTCGGGTCCCTTGGAGGGCGTGCCTAACGCGGGCGCGATGCGCGCCAGCTCAGCGTCCAGCGCGTCGCGAAACATCTCCTTGGCTCTGTTGAGCGGCACGCGATCCTGCGGACGCTTGGGCCCCGCCAGGCTCGGCTCCACGCCGGCGAGGTCGAGTTGCACCAGATCGGAAAAGAGCGGATCGGGGGTCGCATCCGTGCGGAAGATCCCTTGCTCTTTGCAATACGCTTCCACGAGCCGCAGATGCTCTTCGCTGCGTCCGCTGAGACGCAGGTAGCGCAGCGTCTCGTCGTCCACGGGGAAGAAACCCATCGTAGCGCCGTACTCCGGCGCCATGTTGGCGATCGTGGCGCGGTCGGCCAGCGACAGGGACGACAATCCCTGCCCGAAGAACTCGACGAATTTGCCGACCACGTTTTTCTTGCGCAGGATCTCGGTAACTGTGAGCACCAGGTCCGTGGCCGTTGCGCCTAACGGTAGCTTGCCGCTGAGCTTGAAGCCCACGACCTCCGGTATCAACATCGAAACGGGCTGCCCGAGCATCGCGGCCTCGGCTTCTATCCCTCCTACCCCCCAGCCGAACACACCCAGCCCGTTGATCATAGTTGTGTGCGAATCGGTCCCCACGAGCGAGTCGGGGTAGGCGAGCGTGGTCCCCTCTGAAGTGCTCGTAAATACAACGCGGCCGAGATACTCCAGGTTCACCTGGTGGCAGATCCCGGTCCCCGGAGGTACGACACGAAAGTTGGAGAGAGCGCTCTGGCCCCAGCGCAGGAACTCGTAGCGCTCGCGGTTGCGCTCGAATTCCAGCCCGACGTTGATGAGAAAGGCCGCGTCCGAACCGTATTGGTCCACCTGGACCGAATGGTCGATGACGAGGTCGACCTGCTGCAGCGGGTTGATACGCTTGGGATCGCCGCCTAACGCCACCATTGCGTCGCGCATGGCGGCCAGATCGACCACGCAGGGGACGCCCGTAAAATCCTGCAGCAGCACGCGGCTGGTGCGGAAGGCGATCTCCTTCTCTCCCGCGCCGCGCACGTTCCAGGTCGCCAGCGCCGCGATGTCGTCAGCGCTGACGAACGAGTCGTCTTCGCCGCGCAGCAGATTCTCGAGCAGGACCTTGAGCGAGAAGGGGAGCGTGCCTACAGTGCTCCCGGAGAGCCGCTGGAGCGCATCAAGCCTGTAAACAGTATAACGCCGGTCAGCGACAGCGAGCTCAGCGCGTGACTTGAAGGAGTCGGGATGCGGCATCGTTCTAACGTACGAGGATCTGGCGCAATGTAGCAGAATCGGAAGCGTGGATCGCCGTGCGATCGCGGTCTGCATTCTACTACTTCATCAGTGTCTCCAGCCGCGACCGATAGCTCCGACTAGTGTGCACCTTTGCTCCGTTGCGCAACAGGACGACGAACTCGCCGCCGAACCAGGGTTGGATCTCCCTGATCCGCTCGACGTTCACGATTATCGAGCGGTGGATGCGGACAAACATGTCGGCCGGCAGGGTGCGCTCCATATGCTGCAGTGTCTGCCTCACCATGTGGGTCTCGCCCTTGGCGTGAATGCGGACGTAGTTGTCCGCGGCTTCCAGCCAATCGACGTCGTCGACGGGAAGGAAGAAGACGCTCCCGGCGGATCGGATCGGAATGCGAGCGCGCCGCGGCTGCTGCCGGTCGCGCTCCGTGAGCAAGGCCAGCAAGCGTTTGTCGGCTCCGCGCGAGTGCTCGCCGCGCAGGCGCTGTGCCGCTCTCGCGAACGCCAGGTGAAACCGGTCGCGGTCGAACGGCTTCAACAGATAGTCCTGCGCGTGCACGTCGAAGGCTCTGATCGCATACTCGTCGTGCGCCGTAACGAAGATCACAGCAGGGACGTTAGGCGGCGGCAGTGCAGCGAGCACTCCGAAGCCGTCCAGCTCCGGCATCTGCACATCAAGAAAGACGAGGTCGGGGGCCAGCTCGATGATTGCCCGCACGGCGGCGCGCCCCGTGTCGCGCTCGCCGACGACTTCTGCCTCGGGCTCGCTGCGCAAGAGCGAGATGATGCGCTCGCGACCGAGCGGCTCGTCGTCGACTACGAGACAGCGGACCTTCACGGCGTGGAGCCCGCCGTGCGGAACGGGATGGTCACGCGCGTCTCGAACCCGCCGTGAGCGACATTGACCAACTCCAGCTCCTGCGCTCGCCCGTACAGCTTCGCGAGACGCTCGCGGGTGGCCCGCAATCCCACGCCCGCTCCCGACGATGCGTTAGGCAGTCTCGCCGCGATGCCGTTGCCGGTGTCGCTGACGACGATGGCGAGCCGTTCTCCGAGCCGTTCGGCGCGGATCGTGACGCGTCCGGAACGGGCATGCGGCGCCACGCCGTGCCGCACCGCGTTCTCCACGATCGGTTGCAGCAGCATGTTCGGCACCATGGCATCGAATGTCTCCACCGGAACTGCCACCTGCACATCGAGCCGATCTCCGAAGCGGAGCCGCTCGATAGCCAAATAGCGCTGAACGAACTCCAGTTCGTCGCTGAGTCGCACCTCGGGCGTGGCGGCGCTGTCGATAGCGAGACGCAGCAGCTCGCTCAAACGTGCGAGCATGCGATCGGCCCGCTCCACGTCTTTGTGCATGAGCGCCGAGATTGCGTTCAAGGAGTTGAACAGGAAGTGCGGGTGCAACTGGGCGCGCAGCGCGTGGAACTGCGCCAGCGCCAACTGCGCTTCCAGATGTGCGGCACGCACCTCGCGCTCTCGCAGGACATCGCGGTAGTCGATCACAGTGGTCGCGACAGCGATCACGCTGTAGGCGAGCGCGTTGAAGGTTGTGAGCGAGACGATAAGCTGCACGAAGGGCCGCGGCGCCGGCGCGAGCGCACCGCTCACGAGAGTGTACACCGAAACATCGATCAAGTGCACGACAAGGAATGCGCCGAAATGCGCCGCGAGCCAGGGCGCACGCCTAACGAAGCGATCGCCGATCAGCCGAGTGCTCAGCATAACGAGAGGTGTCATGAGAGCCCAGAACCACGCGGTGGCGAACGCCAGGCCTAACGGTCGCAACCACGACTCCACTGCGCGGCCGCTCACGACGGTCAGCAATACGTTCTGCTCGACCGACCAGAGGCCCCATAACGTGGAGACTACGAAGATGCCGAGCAGCGGCACCTTACGTCGTTTCACGGATGGAGCATCAGCGCTCGGGGGCGACGGCGGGGGCGGGGGCGGGGGCGGATCGGCGGCGCGCATCGTTGTGATGAGAGAGATACTGAATGCAACAGTATTGGGCCAAACGCGGGGGGCCAATGCCGCGGCTACCTCGCATACATCGGCCGCCGAAGCCGGATCCCAGTTCACCACGCAGCGCCATCCAGCGGCACGCGGCTATCTCGCATACATCGGCCGCGCCGAAGGCGGATCCCAGTTCACCACGCAGCGCCATCCAGCGGCGCGCGGCGTTCGCCCCTCATGCCGGACCGTTCACCCCGTTTCCTTGGCGTCTCGCCCCCGCCGCCGCGCGCGCTCGGCGCACGCGAGCAACTTTGCTGCGATCATTTACCCGGCCGGTGCTTCATGCATGTACTCTGTGCTCGATCGCTTACTTGTGTCACGTTAGGATGGCTAATGTTCCTCGCCGCGTGCACGCAGGCGCCAGCGCGCTCCATGCAGGGGGGGAGGGGGAGCAGCAGCGCAGCGGCGGTGGCTGCCGAGCGGCAGCGCATTTCCCATGACGCGGAGGTTACACGCGATTTGGAGGTCGTGCGGGCGGCGACGGCCCCGTTTCGCGATCTGGCTGCAGCCCAAGCGGCCGGCTGGCCTAACTCCAAGCCGGCGTGTCTCGCGAATGAGCTGGCCGGCGGCATGGGCCATCACTATGTGAACCGCGCACACGTGGACGATCGCCTGGAGCTGGCGCGACCGGAGATCCTGCTGTACGCGCCTGCCGGCGAGGGTCGCCAGAAGCTCGTTGCGGTGGAGTACGTGATCCCCTATCGCCTGCTTTCTCCCGATTCGGAGGCACCGCGGATTCTCGGCCAGCCTCTCAAGCGAAGCGACGAGCTGAAGCTCTGGTATCTGCACGTGTGGGCGTGGGAAGAGAACCCGGCGGGCCTTTTCGCGGACTGGAATCCGAACGTCAAGTGCTGAGTAATATGCCTAACGCCGTCTAACTGACTGCGATGGCTAACGCCGTCTTACTAATGCGACGTTAGGCACCCGCGGCACCAGGCGCTCAGCGCGATCGACGGCGCGGCCTCCCTCGCGGGGCGGCTGCCCTCGCGGCCGATCCCCTGCGAGCCTCGCGTCGTGCGAGCCGCGGAGCTAGCATGCTGTATGCCGACTCCGCTCGACCCCGCTCAGGTCACGCTCGATTTGATGGCGATTGAATCGACCAGCGGAAGCGAG
>JBQTJS010000223.1:0-1654 GCA_052386875.1 Gemmatimonadaceae bacterium | reverse complement strand
GCTTAAGGGCGGGTCGTCACTCGGCCGATGGGATCCCTTGCACGGATTTTTCCCCCCGCAGTGCGGAGGGGAGCCTTTGCGTTGGCCGTCGTGGGCGGTGTGCTCGCGGCGACGAGCGCGATGCTGCGCCGCACGCAGCGGAGCGCCGAGGGGGATGGAGCGAAGCGGCCGCGCGCAGAATTGGTGAATGTGCCGAGCATGCATCATCGCGCGGCGTCAGGCTCATTGGTGTACGGCGACACGCTGTTCGGGCGCAGCGGCGCGCTTCGCGTTAGGCTGTTGTTAGGCGACGAGTTGCCGGCCTATCCTGCTCTCCTGACGCGTTTCGGCGAGAGAGCTTCCGAGGCCGGTGTGCGAACGATGTTCGCCCGGACCGATGCCGGGGACGAGCCTTTCGCCTTCGTGACAATGCTCCCCTGGCGCGACAAGCTCGGCCGCCAGATCAACGGCTACGTGGTGGGCTACTGGCCCGCCGAGCGTCGTAACATGCCCTGGAATTACGAGAATCCGGAAGGATTCATCGAGGTGACTGCCGAGAATCAGTACACGCAGCTCTCCACGCACTTTTCGCTGTTTCAGTTCGTGACAAACGATCAAAGGCACGTATGGCCGAAGTACGTCGTGCTGCGGGAGGAGCTGCTCGACAAGCTGGAACTTGTCTTGAACGATCTCGAGAGTGCGGGCATCCGCGCCGATCACGTGGAGGTGCTGTCGGGGTTCCGGCATCCGCACTATAACTCGTTAGGCGCGATGGAAGGGAATATGGCGCAGCACAGCCGGCATCAGTTCGGCGATGCCGCCGACATCATCATCGACAGCGATCGCGACGGGCGCATGGACGACCTGAACCGCGACGGGCGCGTCGACGTGACAGATGCCGGCGTGCTGCAGCGTGCCGTCGAGCGAGTGGAGCTGCGCTATCCGGAGCTGGTGGGCGGAGTCGGCGTGTATCACGCGATGGGCCCGCGCGGCCCTTTTGCGCACATCGACGTGCGCGGCGAGCGAGCACGCTGGACGAACGCGAAGAGCGGTGGGAGTGGACGGCGCTGGCGCCCTGCGTGGAGTGCTCCCGCCGTCAAGCGCGTGCAGCCGACCGGGCGTTGCTCGGCGGAAGGTGATATGGCCGTTCTGTGCGCGGGTCTTCGTTAGGCACGCGTGCGCGGCCGCACGATCGCGTAAATCAACTCGTCGACGAACACCCCGTCCTTGAAGGCGCTCTGCTCCAGGCGCCCCTCCAGGGTGAAGCCGCACTTCTCCAGGATGCGGCGCGACGCTGCGTTCCGGTAGAACGCCCCCGCCCAGAGGCGGTTGATGTCGAACGTGGCGAACGCATAGTCGACCATCGCCGCCACTGCGTGCGACATGATGCCGCGGCCTTGGTATTCACGCCCGAGCCAGTAGCCTAACTCGGCTGAGTATCGCCAGATGTCGTCCTTGAGGTCGCAGCCGACGCCGCCGACGACCTGACCGTCGATCGCTATCGCGAGGTGCCGGGGCGGCGAGACGTCGAGGTTTCGCTTTACCCAGTCGCCGGCGTGATGGACGGTGTACGGGTGCGGGAAGGCGTCCTTCAGATTGCGCCAGATGCCGCGATCATTCGCGTGCCGCGCGAGGCTCTGTTCGTCGCCGAGACGGAATTCGCGCAATACACCGG
>JBQTJS010000222.1:0-8302 GCA_052386875.1 Gemmatimonadaceae bacterium | reverse complement strand
TTGCGGATGTTCTCCAGCGGGTTGCGATCGAGCACGACCAGGTCGGCCTGCTTCCCGGCTTCCAGCGAGCCGATCTCCTGCGCCAGGCCGATCACTTCGGCGCCCATACTTGTCGCCACGCGCAGCGCGTCGTGATTGGATAACCCGCCCGACGCCAGGGACCACAGCTCCCAGTGGTAGCCCAGTCCCTGCAGCTGGCCGTGGCTGCCGACGCCCGCTCTACCGCCGGCGGCGATGAGGTCACGCACAGTTTCCCCGATCAGCTTGAAGCCATGCTGGGTGGGGTGGAACCAGCCGGCCTGTCCCCCGTTAGGCTGCGGTCCCTGGCCTCCGCCGCGCCGGAAGATCTTCGCCTCCAGATCTGCCCAGGGCGTGAAGTGGCGCAGCTTCTTGTCGTTGAGTAGGTCCTCCGTTGCGTAGTAGTAGTTCTCCGCCCACGGCGCGCCGTAAGCGACAAGGATTGTCGGTGTGTACGCGATCTTCGATTCGGCGAACAGGCGAATGAGGTCGCTCTGGATGGGGAACGTCGGCCAGCTGTGTTCGTGTCCGGAGTAGCCGTCGATTGCTTCGGTCACGTTCATCTTGATATCGAGCGACCCTTCCGTTGTCGGCATGAGCTTCAGCTCACGCGCTGCCTGAATGATCCATTGACGCTGTTCGCGATTCCCGGCGACGTACTGCTTGATTGTCTTGGTGTCGTAGTAGTCGCTATAGCGTTTGAGGATGCGGCGCGCGTGGTCGAGGTCGCGGATGTCCTGTCCGGTAGGACTTGAAGCGCTGAAGACGCCGGGTCCAGTGGAATAGAGCCGCGGGGCGAGCAGCGTGCCGGCGAGCACCTGATCCTCGTACGTGAGGATGTCAGTGGTGGCGGTTTGGGGATCGCGCACGGCAGTCACGCCGTAGGCGAGGTTCGCCGCATAGGACCAGATCTGGTCGCGGTGGATATCGAAGGTCGCCCTGACGTGGGCGTGTGTATCGACGAAGCCGGGCATGATAGTCGTGCCGGCGACATCGATGACGCGTGCGTCGTTAGGCACGGCTACTTGCCCGCGCGCGCCGACCCCGGCGATACGATTGTCGCGCACGACGACGTCCGCGTTTTCCAGCACTTCAGCGCCGCGCATCGTGATCACGCGTGCGCCCCGCAGCACGACGCTGCCGCGCGGCACGTCGCGCGTTGCCGTTATGCGGATGCGGATCTCTTGCGGCTGGTATTGCGGGCGCGGCTGACTTCCGGCTCGGCCGGTGCTGTCGCGCCGCGCCGTATCCGGGCGCGCTCGCTGCGCCGTGTCGCCGCGCGCGCGTTGTGCGGCGCGCAGTGAATCGTCGAACGCCTTGCCGCGCTCGAGGTCGTACACAACGTGTGCATTGCCGATGGACCAGTGCACGCGCTTGCCGTCGGCGCTCCACGCGGGGAACTGGCCGCCGATGTCTGTGAGCCGCCTAACGGGGAAGCTGGCGTTGTCGGGGGTGGCCCCTACCTGAATCGTGGGCTCCGGGCCGCCCACCAGCGGCACGTTTACGATGTAGAGGTCGTTGGACACCAGTGCCAGCACGCGGTCGTCGCCGCCGGGGACCATCTCCATCCACAGCGCCGGACTCCCTTGGGCGGGGCCGGGTCCGGCTCCCGGCGGCGGAGTAGTGGTGACTCTGACGTGCGTCTTCTGGTCGGTGCCGTCCCAGCGCATGGAAACGAGCCCGCGTGCCCCCGAATACGTATAGATGCGGCTGGAATCGCCGGCAAAGTGGGGGTTGCCGAGTCCGCCCGCGGGGGCGATCAGAGTCGCGTCGCCGCCGGCGGCCGGGATCCAGACGAGATCTTCGGCGGCGCCGGCGATGCCGCCCTGGAGCGACTCGCGGTATGCGCGCGCGGGTCCGCGCAGCGCGACGATGCGTGAGCCGTTAGGCGAGAAGACAGGTTGCTGGTACAGAGCGGCTGTTCTCGTTAGGCGCTGCGGGCGGGAACGCCCGTCCGGGCGCACGCGATACAAGTGGCCGCCGCCGGCCGCGGACCAGGTCGTGTACACCAGCGACTCCCCGTCCGCGCTCCACGCCGGATGGTACTCGCCCAGGTTCATATCTGTGACCCGGCGCGGCGTTCCCGCGGGCCAGTCCATTGTGTACAGCCGGTCGAGTGCCACGAACGCAAGGCGCCTCCCGTCCGGCGACGGAACGGCGTCACGGATCTGCTTGATGACGAATGCCGTAGAATCCGGAATGCTGTAGTTGAACTGCACGCGCGGCGCCATCGCCTGCATGACGTCGGCGCTGAAGGGGATCTCGGCGGGGTTCCCATCCTCCACAGGAACGCGCCAGAGCTTGCCGCTCCACGAAGCGATGAGCCACTTGGAGTCCGGCGTGAACGACATTCCGGGGTAAACGTCGAGCGACGCGCGCGATTCCTGATCGTCGCGCTGGACGTCCATAACGAGCCAACGCTCGTCGCCGCTCGTTAGGTTGCGGAGGCGAAGGCCCGTCCGATCGATGTGGCGCGATCCGTATACGAGCCAGCGGCCGTCAGGCGAAAGCGCCGGCCTGAATGCGGAGCCCCAGCGCTGCGCCCGCGCGACGGACTGCCCCGTCTCGCGATCGTACACGGCCAGCTGGTAGTCGCCTAACGGCGTATTGTAGAGCCACTGGCCGAAGCGGCGCGCATGCCAGATGTAGCGCCGGTCCTTGCCGAATGCCGGCCCCGCCGTACGCAGATTCGCCGGCTCGCGCACAAGCTGCTGTCCCGCGCCGCCGTCCATATGGAATAGATGCAGCTTGGTGTTGCGCGTTACGACGATATAAGAACCGTCGGGAGTCCATTCGGGCGACTCGTACTGGTTCGTCTTGCCGCGCGAGACCTGCACGGTGTCCTTTTTGTCGAGCGAGATCGTCCAGACATTCCAGCCGCCATCGCGGTCGGAGACGAAAACGACGCGTTTACCGTCCGGGGAGAAGCGCGGCTGAGCGTCGAAGGCCATTCCGCGGGTGAGCGGTACGGCACTGCCGCCGCCGATGGGCAGCGTATAGAGGTCGCCTAACAAGTCAAACACCAAGGTCCGGCCATCCGGGCTCACATCGACCGACATCCAATGGCCCGACGTCGTGCTGAACTGCAGCGTCCTCTCGGGAGCCAGCGGCAGCCCTTCCTGCATGGGGTCCTTACGCGGTGCTGCGCTAGCTGCCGGCTGCGCAGCGAGGGGAGTCGCGCAGGAAACGAGGAGCAGGCCGAAACGCAGCACTGCGCGGCGCGGCCCGAATGGGGATGGTGAGGACGGGGAGTAAGGGAAGCTGGGGGGACAGGCGGAGCAGGGGGAGCAGGGGGAGCGGAACATTGTGAGGACCTCGGGCGCGTTCGGAGCCAGTGCCTGGCCAACGAATGCCATGCCGCCATCCGTGGCGCAATAGCAGCCCTTTGATGATCCGCATCCCAACTGACGTTCGTCGCGCGTTACGTCTCTGCTACGACTGAAGTCATGGATTGCGGCGCAACGCTACCGCGGAGACAGTCCCGCCCGCTACTGTTCGGCCCGCGCCGCACGGTGCGCGGCTGCCGCTTGGCTCTCTCAGGTTTCCGTATGAGTCTCAACGCTCTCCGTCGCTGGATCATCTTCGTTAGCGCCATGATGGTAGGGCTCGCGCTGAGCAGGGCAGAAGCGCGCCCCCTTGCGCCTACGGGCAACGAGTCCGCTGCGACCTCGCGCACCCGCTGAGCACTGCGCATCATTCGGGGCCCGCGCCCGATTCCAGGCGGGCCCACCCCGAGTGTCCTATGCGCGCTTCCCTAGTCCTCCTCGCTGCCGCGTTGGCGGCCAACGTAACACCGCTCGCGGCGCAGACCCGGTTGCTGCGTCAGCCGACTGTCAGCGGCTCACATGTGGCGTTTGCCTACGCGAACAATGTCTGGATCGCGAGCCGCGAGGGGGGTGACGCTCGTCGCCTAACGAGCTTCCAGGGTGTCACGGCGAATCCGAAGTTCTCACCGGACGGCAGCATGATCGCGTTCAGCGGCCAGTACGGCGGGAATACGGACGTTTACGTCGTCGCCGCCGAGGGAGGCGAACCGCGCCGCCTAACGTGGCACCCCGGCAGCGACATCGTGCAGGGGTGGACGCCTGATGGGAAGCGCGTCATCTTCGCCTCCGGCCGCGTGTCGCCTAACGGCGCCCCCAAGTTCTGGAGCGTGTCGCTGGAGAGCGACCTGCCCACGCCCCTGGTGATGCCGCGCGCCTGGCAGGGAAAGGCGTCCCCCGATGGCAAGCGCTTCGCCTATCGCATGGCTAATTCGTGGGACGACGAGTGGCGCAACTACAGAGGCGGTCAGAATCGGCCCATCTGGATCTTCGACCTCGCGACGCACGAGGTAGAAACCCCGCCGTGGCAGGACTCCAAGGACATCGAGCCCGTTTGGATCGGCGAGACTGTGTTCTTCCTCTCCGACCGGGACTGGGCGATGAACGTGTGGTCCTACGACACGAAATCGAGGAAACTCGAGCAGGTGACGCATTTCGCCGACTACGATGTGAAGTCTATGGATGCAGGAGGCGGCGCTGTCGTCTTCGAGCAGGGCGGCGATCTGCATCTTTTGGATCCTGCGACGAAGAGGCATCGACGGCTGGACATCACTGTCAAAGGGGATTTCCCCTGGCTCGTGCCGCAATGGAAGGACGTCGCGAATCGCATTACCAACATCGCGCTCTCGCCGACCGGGAAGCGCGCGATTGTCGAGGCGCGCGGTGACATCTTCACGATTCCCGCGGAGAAGGGGGATTGGCGCAACATAACGAGAACAACTGGCGTGGCCGAACGCGCACCGGCTTGGTCGGCGGACGGGAAGTGGATCTCGTACTTCTCGGATGCGGGGGGCGAATACAAGCTCGTCATCGAATCGCAGGATGGCATAGGAGCGGCGCGCGAGATCGCGCTGCCCAACCCGAGCTTCTATTACACACCAGTTTGGTCGCCTGACGCGGCCAAGATGCTCTTCACCGACGCGCATCTGAACCTGTGGGTCTTGGACATCGCCTCAGGAGCGCCGAAGAAGATCGACACGGATCTCTTCATGGTACCGGACCGGTCGATCAACGCGCAGTGGAGTCCGGATTCGCGCTGGATCGCATACTCGCGGCGTCTCAATTCGCTGCTGCGGGCGATCTTCGTGTACGACGTGCAGGCGGGGAAGGCAGTGCAGCTGACGGATGGTCTCTCGGACGCGACTTGGCCCGCGTGGGACGCCAGCGGAAAGTATCTCTACTTCCTGGCGTCGACGAACTTCGCGCTCAATACAGGGTGGCTGGACATGACGTCGTACGAGCGCCCCGTGACGCGCGCCGTGTATCTCGCGGTGCTGAAGAAGGACGAGCTGTCGCCGCTACTACCGGAGAGTGACGAGGAAGGTGCAAGGAGCGAGGCGCGCGATACGACTGCGCGAAGCACAGCCGCCGGTGCGGCGCCGGGCGACTCGGCCAAAGCGGATGCGCCTAACACGCGGCGAGCACGCACCCCGCCGGTATTGATCGACTTCGCCGGGCTGTCGCAGCGCATCCTTTCGCTCGGTGTGACGCCGCGGGACTACTCGCAGCTTCGCGCCGGTCCGGCGGGGACGATCTTCTTCATCGAGAGTGTGCCGCTCACAGGTCCAGCCGAGCCGCAGCCGGGGAGCGGCGGCGGAGTGCTGCACCGCTATCAGCTCAAGGAGCGTAAGGCGGCACAGTTCATCCAGGGCGTGCAGCAATACGTCGTAAGCTCGGATGGGAAGCAGCTTCTGTACCGGACGCCGGGTCAGCAGCCGGCGCTGAGCATGGTAGATACGGACAAACAGGCGCCCGCTGCCGGCGCCGGGCGCCTAACGACGAATCTGCGTGCACTCGTGGATCCACGCGCCGAGTTCAAGCAGATGTTCACGGAAGGGTGGCGCAACCAGCGCGAGTACCTGTACGTGAGCAACCTGCACGGAGCGGATTATGTGAAGACCAAGGCTATGTACGAGCCGATGCTCTCGCACGTCGCTCACCGCGCCGACCTCAGTTATCTCCTGGACATGTTGGGCGCCGAGATCGCCGTGGGGCATTCGTTCGTGTCGGGGGGCGACGTCCCCGAGGTACCGCAGTCCAACGTCGGCTTGTTAGGCGCGGACTTCACCCTCGACAACGGGCGCTATCGCATCACGAAGATCTATACGGGTGAGAACTGGAACCCCGAGCTGCGCGCGCCCCTCACAGGTCCCGGGATCGACGTGCGCACGCTCGACTACATCATCGCGATCGACGGCCTCGAGTTGCGCGCCACGGACAACATTTACCAGCGCATGGAAGGGACCGCGAACCGCCAGACTGTGCTGCACGTGAACGCACGGCCGACTATGGAGGGGGCCCGGCGCGCTGTCGTAGTGCCCCTCGCTAACGACCAGGGGCTGCGCAACCGCGACTGGATCGAAGCGAATCGGCGCAAGGTCGATTCGATGTCCAATGGGCGGCTGGCGTACGTGTATTTGCCTAACACGGGCCCGGGCGGGTACACGGCATTCAACCGCTACTACTTCGCGCAGCAACACAAGGAAGGGGCGATCCTCGACGAGCGCTGGAACGGCGGCGGCTCGGCGGCCGACTACATCATCGAAGTGCTGCAGCGCGACTTCGACGGCTATTTCAACAACCGCGTGGCCGATAAAAGACCCTTCACCAATCCGATCGCGGGGATCTGGGGACCCAAGGTGATGATCGTGAACGAGATGGCGGGATCGGGAGGCGATCTCATGCCGTACATGTTCAAGCGGCGTAAGATCGGTCCGCTGGTAGGCAAGCGGACGTGGGGCGGGCTCGTGGGGACGTGGGACACGCCGCAGCTGATCGATGGCGGATCTATGATCGCGCCGCGCGGCGGTTTCTTCGATCGCGAAGGGAAGTGGGCGGTCGAGAATGAAGGGACGACGCCCGACATCGATGTGGAGAATTGGCCGAAGGATGTGATCGCGGGGCGCGATCCGCAGCTGGAGCGCGCTGTAGAGGAAGCGCTCAAGATGCTGCAGGCGAATCCCGTTAGGCTGATGCCGGAGCCGCCCGCGCCGATCCGTTCGCGGCGGCCGGCGGCGAAGACGATTCCGACGCCATGACGGGCGGGGCCGGGGGGGCGGCGAGCGCACCGCCGCCGGTACGCGAGTACGAGGTCAGTGCGCGCTCGACGGATATCTTCGGGCGCGTGCTGTGCTCGGCGCGGCAGCATCACTTTATAGTTGATGGGCCGCTGCAGAACGGTTGTCCCGGGGAGGAGCTGACTCCCCCGGAAGTTTTTTTGTCGGCCGTGGCGGCGTGCGGTGTGGAGCTATTGCACGTGATCGCGAAGGAGCGGGAGCGCGCGTTAGGCAGCGTCCGGGCGAAGGTGTACGGCAAGGTGGACCGCTCGCAGCAGCCGCAGAAGGACCTGACCGTCTTCAACGAGCTGCGGCTGGAGTTCGAGTTGAGCGGAACTGATGCGGCGTCGGCGGAGGAGTTGGTCGCGGCGTTCACACGGCGTTGACCGCTTTACGGCACGGTCGCGGTCGCGACCGCAGAGGTGACGGTGACGCACCGCCTGACCTAAGAAGGTCATCAACTGTCCCTGCGGTTTTATCGTGAAGGGCGCGACCGACGACGAGCTGGTCGCTCGGGCGCAGGAGCACGCGAAAGCGGTGCATCAGATGGATTTGACGCGGGACCAAGCGCTCGCCATGGCCAAGCCGGTGGAGGGGGAGGGCTAACGCCGATGCTCCGTCGCTGCGCGCTAGCCGCGCTCGCGGTTGTATGCCTCGCGCCCTTCACCGGTGTCTCCCAACCGGCACGTACGATGCCTAACGAGACCAGCGTTGCCGAAACGAAAATCCTCGTGCACGTTACACACGGGCCCGAGCAACCAACCCGTGCTGCGCTGGCCTTCCTTGTCGCCAGGAGTGCGCTCGATGAGGGTCACGAGGTGCGTAGCGTACTGGTCCTGCTCTCTCTGTCGCCCTTCCAAGGTTGTGCACACGAAGCAATGTGAAGCGCGGCGAGCCGAGGAACGGCTGGTACAAGCGAACGAGCAACTGACAGCTGTGCGCGACCGGATGCGCGACAGCACCAAGTCGAGCGACAGCGAACGTGCGGTGTGGCGCGACTTCAGCACGCAATTCGACTCGTCACGGCGCAGCTTCGGCGTCGGCGGCGGCGGCGGCTTCGGCGGCTTCGGCGGGCCGCCGAATCTGCGCACGCTTGCGAGCGGCCTCAAAGGACAACTGATGCAGGCGACAGCCCTGCCAACGGCGACGCAAATGCGGCGCATCGAGCGATTGAGAAGCGATCTG
>JBQTJS010000221.1:0-9658 GCA_052386875.1 Gemmatimonadaceae bacterium | reverse complement strand
ACCCGATGCAGGACTTCGGCGCGCGTGCCATCGCCGAAGACCACGTCCTCACGTTCCATCCGCGCGCGACGCACAACTTGGGCGTTCTCTTCGAGCACGACGTAGCGTATGTCCGCGCCCCGCAGCGCGCGCGCCAGATTGCGTCCGTTCAAACCATAGCCGACGACGATGACGTGTCCTGTCAGCGTCTTGGCCGCCCGCGCCTCACGTGTGGACCACTCCATTGTCGGCGCGCCGCGCCGCGCCAGGAACCATTCAGACGCGGCATCGGCCGCGCGCACGAGAAACGGCGCCGCCAGCATCGTCAGCACCGAGCTTCCCAGGAACAGCTGATAGCGATCGGCATCCAGCAGCCCGAGAGCGAGCGCGCTCCCCGCCAGCACGAACGAGAACTCCCCGACCTGCGCCAGACCGAGACCGCTCATGAATCCGATCCGTGTCGACCGCCTAACGAGACGGACAGCCGCGTAGCCGCAGGCGAATTTCAGGGCCAGGAACCCCGCGGCGACGCCGAGCACCAGCACCGGATGCCGCGCCACGTACCGCACATCGAGCAACATCCCCACCGAGGTGAAAAAGATGCCTGTAAACGCGTCGCGGAACGGGAGCATGTCGGACAGCGCCTGCAGTCCGTACTCCGACTCGGCGATCATCAGCCCGGCGAGAAATGCACCCAGCGCGAGCGAGAGCCCGAATGCCGACGTCACGAACGCGGCGCCCAGTCCGATCGCGACTACGCTCAGGGTGAACAGCTCCTGCACGCGCACCGACGCCACGCGCTCCAGCACCCAGGGGACCGCCCAGCGGCCGAGCCCGACCAACGCCCCCACGACGACAGCGCTGCTCAGCGTTCGCGTTAGGGTCCCCACCCCCGCACTGTCGCCCGCGAGGAGCGGCAGCAGGAGCATGAGCGGAACGACACACAGATCCTGGAACAGGAGGATTGCCACCACTACCCTGCCATGCGCCGCGTCCAGCTCCCCTCGCTCCTGGTACAGCTTGAGAACTATCGCCGTCGATGAAAGGGCCACCAGGATCGCCCAAACTGCCGATTGCCGCGCACTCTCGCCTACCGCCGCTGCGACTCCTGCCGCGGCGACGAGCGTGAAGACCAGCTGCAGCGCCCCTCCCATGAGCACCAGTCGGCCCATTCGGATGACCCTCGTGAGGGACAGCTCCAGGCCGATCGAGAAGAGGAGGAGGACGATACCGACCTCGGCCACAATCGCGACGTCGTCGACGTTGCGGATCGCGCCTAACGCCGACGGCCCCAATGCCACTCCGGAAACGAGGAATCCAATGATCGTCGGGAGCCGCAGGCGGTGCATCAGCAGCACCACCGGAATGGCGACTATGACCAGTACCACGAGGTCGCGGAGGAGCGGGATTCCGTGCACGAACTGCCCAAAGGTTAGGGGTTACGGCTTGGCGCAGGTCCCGGCCGCCGCCGCAATCTCGTGTAGCCGCCGCGGTATACGCCAGCAAACAGCTTCCGCTGACCTTTGGCCTCTGGCCCGTGGTTTTGCAACAGCGTATGCTCGTGCCGCGTTCACATCCGTATAGACTGCCGTTCAGGAGAGGTCGCATGACTCGAGCCGTGCGAGGACTGACGCCGCTGATCCTCGTCGCCACTCTTACGCAGCCCGCCGCCGCGCAAGGCGGTACGTGGGCGCTGACGAACGCCAGGATCGAGACTGTCACACGCGGGACGATCGAGAAGGGGACGATCGTGATCCGCGACGGTCTGATCGAGGCGGTAGGGCCTAACGTGAGCATCCCCGCCGATGCGCGGGTGCTCGACCTTTCCGGCCGCGTCATAACGCCGGGCTTCTTCGACCTCGCGGCACCGTTCGGACTTGCCGCTCCTCCCGCACCCAGCCCGGCACCGCCGGGCGGGCCCCAGCAGCCGCCGAGCGCTCCGGCGGGGCCCATTGGGCTCGAGGCCGGGCGCGACGTGGCCTCGGAGCTGCGCTTGAGCGAGGGCGACATACGCACGGCACGCAATGCCGGCATCACGAGCGCGCTCGTGGCACCTTCTCGGGGGGCATTCCGCGGGCTCTCGGCGCTCGTCCCGATGCGCGACGATTCAGCGTCTCGCTGGCTCGTTAGGTCGCCCGTTGCGCTGCACATGGGATTCCAAACGGTCCCCGGCCGCTATCCGGGGGCCCTCTTTGGCGTGATCGCTTACGAGCGTCAACGCCTGTACGATGCGCAGCGGCATGACCTGCTGCGCGAGCGCTATCGTGCCGACCCGCGCGGCGCGCAACGGCCGGAGCACGATCCGCACCTCGACGCTCTCGTCCCCGTTGTCCGCGGTGAGGTGCCGGTGTTCTTCGCCGCCGATAACGAGAACGAGATCAGGCGCGCACTGAACATCGCTCGCGAGTTCAATCTCAAGCTCAGTGTGCTCGGCGCCAAGGAAGGGTTCCGCGCCGTGGACGCGCTCGCGGGTGCCCGAGTCAGCGTAGTGTCGCTGGATTTTCCGGAACCTGCCGTGACTACCGGTTGGTCTTACCGCGGGAGTCAGCGTCTGGAGCCTAACGATAGCACCACGCGCGCAGCCGCTGTCAAGAGGCTTTTGGAGGGGAACGCAGCCGCTCTGCACAGGGCCGGCATCCGCATAGCCGTCTCGTCAGGCGGTCTCCGTCCGGACGCATTCCTGGGCAATGTGCGCAAGGCGATCGCCGGCGGGCTGCCGCGCAGCGCTGCCCTCGAGGCGCTTACGATCCGGGCCGCCGAGGCAGCCGGAGTAGAGGCCCAACTCGGCAGCATCGAAGCTGGCAAGATCGCCAACCTCGTCGTCACGCAGGGAGAGCCGCTCAGCGATAGTGCAAGCGTGCGCGCGGTCTTCGTCGACGGGATACAGTATGATGTCGTGGCGCCGCCGGCGCGCACCGGCGCGCGCGCCGGAGGAGCGGCAGGCGCGGCCGCGCAGATCGGGGGGACGTGGACCTTAACGACTAAATCGCCGCAGGGCGATGTTAAGGGAACGCTGACCATCGATCAAAGCGGTGACTCATTTGAGGGTACGATGACAACTCAGTTCGGCACGTCGCCGATCACGAACGGCACGATCAGCGGCAACGCCGTTTCCTGGAGCATATCGATCAACGCCGGCCCGCAGCCGATCACCGTTCAGTATGAGGGAACCGTCGAAGGGGATCGCATGACGGGTCGCGCCAATGTAGGTGAATTCGGTTCCTTTCCGTTCAGCGGCCAGCGCCGGCCGTAACGGCGTCTAAACGCATCACTGGGATCTCACACTATGCGCCACTCTGCTCTTGTCGCGATCTGTGCCGGTCTCGTCGGCCCCGGCGCGGTCGCGCAGCAGTCGCCGGCCGCGGCCGGCGGTAACCCGTTAGGCATCCCCACTCCTGCGCCGGCGACGCTCGTCGCCATCACGAACGCAACCATTCTCACGGCGAGCCGCGGCACTATTCAGCGCGGTACCATATTGATCCGTGACGGTAAGATCGCGGCCGTCGGGACCGACGTTCCCGTACCGGCCGGCGCGAGGATAATAGACGCCAACGGCAAGTTCATCACACCGGGGATCATCGACGCGCACTCGCACTCCGCCACTGAGGGCGGAATCAACGAAGGGAGCGCATCCATCACGGCTCAGGTCCGCATCGAAGATGTCTTGCGTCAGGACGGCACGAGCCTGTACCGCCAGCTCGCAGGCGGCACCACGACGCTCAACATCCTGCACGGCTCGGCGAATACGATTGGCGGTCAGAATGCGGTCGTCAAGCTGCGCTACGGCCTGCCGGTCGACTCGCTCAGATTCGCCGGCGCGCCGCCGGGCATCAAGTTCGCGTTAGGCGAAAACGTGCGTCAGACAACGCGACCCACGCCGACGCGCTATCCGCGTACCCGTATGGGCGTGGAAGACGTGCTGCGCGATGCGTTCACCCGCGCCCGCGAGTATCAAGCCGAGTGGCAGCGCTACGAGGCAGCAAAAGCTTCTTTCGCGAGGTCGCGCCAGCGCGGCGCGGCGGCTCCCATCGCACCGAAGCGCGACTTGCAGCTCGATGCACTGGTCGAGGTGCTGGACGGTAGGCGCCTGGTTCATTGCCACTCGTATCGCGCTGACGAGATCCTGATGATGCTGCGCGTCGCCAGGGACTTCGGATTCCGAGTCGCTTCGTTCCAGCACGTGCTCGAAGGGTACAAAGTCGCCGATGAGTTGGCGGCAGCAGGCTCGGGTGCCAGCACCTTCGCCGACAACTGGGCTTACAAGCTCGAAGCATGGGACGCGATTCCGCATAACGCCGCGTTGATGGCCGAGCGCGGAGTTGTGGTTTCGATCAACTCCGACTCGGACGAAAGGGCGCGGCGGCTCTATCAAGAAGCGGCCAAAGCAATCAAGTACGGCGGCGCATCGGAGGAAGCCGCTCTGCGTATGATCACGCTCAACGCCGCCATCCAGTTAGGCATCGACAAGCGCGTGGGTTCCATCGACGTCGGCAAGGACGCCGATCTCGCGATCTTCAACGGCCACCCCTTCGCCCCCGCGTCGCGCGTGGAAATGACTCTGATCGATGGCCGCGTCTTCTTCGATCGCGCCAATGCCCCGACTCTGGAATGGCTGATCGACCGCAACAAGCGCGGACGGACGCGCATCACCTCGGAGAACGGCCGATGAAACTGCGCTCCTTGGTCCTCGCCGCCGGCGCCGCCGCCGCAGCCTGCGCTTGCCTAACAAATGCCGGGGCCCAAGGCGCCGGGCGGGCCACTGTCATCCGCAACGCAACGATCGTCACCGTCACGAGCCCGCGCGTAGAGGCCGGCACGATCGTGCTGCGCGCCGGCCGCATCGAGGCAATCGGCGTGAACATAGCGATCCCCAGCGACGCAATTGTGATCGACGGCACCGGGCTGTTCGTTTATCCCGGAATGATCGATGGCGGGACGAACCTCGGCCTCACCGAGATCGGTTCGGTCCCGGGCGGCGAGGACACCCGCGAGTTGGGCGACTTCAATCCGCAGAACGCGATCCTAACGGCGGTCAATCCGTACTCGGAGCTGATCCCTGTTACGCGCGTCGACGGTGTGACGACGGTGATCACCAATGCGGAGGGCGGCCTTGTGAGCGGCAGCGCGGCGCTGATCGACCTCGTGGGCTGGACTGCGGAGGAGATGGCTGTAACGCCGCGCGCGGGGATGGTAGTGAACTTCCCCAGCATGGGTGGCGGCGGATTCGGAGGTTTCGGCGGCGGCGGCGGCGGCGCACAACAACGCTCGGCCGCCGAGCGGCGCGAGCAGATGAATCGCCAGGTGCGCCAGTTGCATCAGTGGTTCGAGGACGCCAGGGCTTACGATGCGATCCGCAGCCGCGTGAGCGGAAGCGGCGTTCAGCCTAACGCGGATCAGAAGCTCGAGGCTCTGCGGCCGTTCGCGCGCGGCGAGCTACCCGTCATAGTCGAAGCATCGAGCGTGGAGCAGATCCGCGGCGCGATCGCTTTCGCCGACAGTCTCAAGCTCAAGCTCGTCATTCGCGGCGGCCGCGACGGCTGGCAGCTCGCCGATACACTCGCGGCGCGCAAGATCCCCGTGATAGTGGGTCCGCTCAGCCAGGCGCCGGGTAATGACGAGCCCTACGACCTCGTTTATGCGAATCCGGGAGTGCTCGCCGCCGCCGGTGTGTTGATCGCGTTCCAGAGCAACGACGCGTCGAACGCGCGCACGCTGCCGTATCACGCTGCGTTGGCGACCGCGTATGGGCTGAATGCCGATGAAGCACTGCGTGCGCTGACGATCAATCCGGCACGCATTTTCGGCGTCGCCGACCGTTATGGTTCACTGGAGCCGGGCAAGGTCGCTAATGTGATGGTGACGACGGGGGATCCGCTGGATGTGCGAACGCACGTTAAGCATGTGTTTATCCGTGGCGAGGCGATACCGTTCACCGACCGACACACTCAGCTGTATGAGAAGTTTCGCGCACGGCCCAAGACATCCTCGCGTTAGGTCTCCGCGTAGAGCGCCAATGCGTCCTTCGTATTATGGTGCGCGCTGAGAGCGGGTCTTCTCCGCCTGACAGGCGCACGTTGGGCGATGTCGTGGCGGCGCTGGCCGGGCGGGCCTCCGACGGCCTGCTGGCCGCGTGCGCGGTCGCCGGTGTTGCCGGTGCTGCAGGTGTGGGGTTGCTGCTGCGGCCGCTGTGGTGGCTGCTGCCGCTGATGCTGGGTTTGGCGGCATTCGGTTCCTGGGGGATCGCCGATCGTGAGCGGGCCGCGTTAGGCTGGCGCGGCGCTGTCTTTCGTGCGGTGCGCGTGGTGTCTGCGCTGACCGGAGCCGCAGCCGCGGCGTTTGTCGCGGTGCTGTTGTTTATCGCGCTCGTCGGGCCGCTCAAGTCCTAGCTGACAGGCATTTCAGGGACTCGCCGTAGCGCGCGCTTCCGGTCGAACGCGTGCCTACATCCTGCGCCGCACACCTACAGTCACAGTTCGCGCAGCCGAAGGGAGGATGCCGCGCGTCCGATCGACAACATACAACCTGTCGAACAGATTCTTGACGCTCAAGTAGACGTCCGTACCTAACGACGCGACCGCCGTGCTCAGCGCCAGATTGAAGGTCGTGCTGGACTCGAGCACACCCTGCTGGCCGTCCGCGACAAGCAGGCTCGTATTGAGCGGATCGCCGTACTGCCTTGCGACGTGCACAAGCTCGATGCTCGCCAGCGAGCTGCCGGGCAGCCTCGCACCCACCTCGACGGTCGCGAGAAACTCGGGCGCGTATGGGAGGCGATTCCCTGTCACAGATACCTGCGTACGGCTCCCTTGAGAGTTCTGTGCGGAGTAGACTTTCCCCGCCAGGTCGCTCCCCGCCCCCGCCGTCCCCACGTATGCATAACGAGCATCGGCGAAGCGAGCGACAGGCAGCCAGGTAAGGGACGACGCCGAGAAAAGCGACGATCTGCCGAGGCCCACGAGGCTGTCCGAGCGCAGCGACAACTCCACGCCGCGATGCTGCGTGGCCCCGGCGCTCGTGAGCGCCGCGCCCGTACCGCCGGCCACACTTGCAGGTACGATCTGATTCTTGAACTCCAGTGCGAAGAGCGCCGCGTCCACATCCACCCGGCCCAGGCGCGCGCGCGTCCCCATCTCGAAGTTCCAGCTCCGCTCCGCGGGTAGCTCGATCACGCCGCCCGTCGTGTTGTCGATGACGTCCTCCGGCCGTGGGGGCGAGAAGCCGCGATGCACACCCCAGAAGAGCGTGACTTGGTTGCCGGCGTCGAAGGTCACGCCGAATCCGGGGACGAACTCGGTGAGCGCAGTCGCTCCGCGCACGCCGAGAGGGTTGGCCGCGGTAGGCCGCCGGTTCGTTCTCGTTAGGCGCATGTGCTCCACACGCGCCCCCGGCGAGAGGACCAATCTCCCGAGCCACAGGTGAGCCTGGGCGAACGCCGCGCCGGCGCTCACAGTGCGCGCGTTGTCTTCCACAAGGCCGGCGTTCCTGTTCGCCGGCGATCCGGCGGTGCGCGCAGCCGGGAAGTCCCCGTTCACCTGCAGCCGGTCTTGCGTCTCGACGTGCAGCCGGGCGCCGGCCTCGATCTGCAGCGGCCGGCCCGCCAGCGCGGCGCCTAACGTAGCTCGCGGCTCGATGCCCCAGACACGATACTCCCGCAGCCGACCCTCGTTGCCGCAAGTTGTGTGCAGATTCGCCATGCCGCCGCAGGCTGGATCGCTCGCGTCGTTAGGCCGCTGCGACGAATTGGAGCTCTGGCGCCACCACTCGCGATCGATGCTGTAGGCGTAAAAGGTCGTCGTCGCGCTCATCTCCTCGCGCCACTTCACATGATGCGTCAAAGCGCCGGCGAAACGCCCGAGCGTGAAACGGTCGTTCGAGAATGGATTCTGCCGCGGCGCCGCGGCCCACTCCGACTCCGTGAGCCCCGAGTACGCCACCCGCGAACGCTCCCTGTATGCGCCCGCACGCACAGCGAGTGACTGCCCCTCGCCTAACGGCACCAATAGCCTGAAGTAACCGTCGCTCACATCCGACCCGACATTCTCCCGGGCCGGCGATTCGGCGCGCTTGCGCAGCAACTCGACAGCCAGGCCGTTCCCGGCAAAGAGCCCGCGACCCGAAAGTTGCAGCCGGCGATGCCCATGCGACCCACCATCGGCAGCCACGCCGAGCACGGGCCGAGCTGGAATCCCACGGGTGATATAGTTGATCACACCCCCCACAGTGTTCGGCCCGTATAGAATCTGACCTGCACCCTTCACAACCTCGATCCGCTCGAATCGCTCTACTGGTGGGTGGAAGTACGCCGCGTTGTCCCCATAAGGCGCAATCGTGAATGGAATCCCGTCCTCCAGCAAAAGCACCTTCGTCGAGCGGGTCGGATTGAGGCCCCGTACACCAATGTTAGGCCGCAGCCCGATCCCTTCTTCATCGCGCACATAAATGCCGGAGACCTTCCGCAACGCCTCGCCAGCCGTGTTGATCCTCGTGCGCGCCAACCGGGAGTACTCCAGCATTGTTGCACTCCCGGGCAGTGCCTTCAGCGCATCTGAGCGCGCCAGTATGGCCACCCCGGGGAGAGTCGTTGCTGAATCGCTGCGTAGAGCACTGTCCGGCGCAGACCGAGCCTGTCCAAATGCTGGTGCGCCAAGGAGAAAGAGGAGCGGTGCGAGGGCGCGGCCTGAGGAAGCAGCCACATTTAGCAGCTTTTGGATCTGTTTGTGAGACACTGGAAAGTGGCGTATCGGTGTGCGCAACGGCGCGGCGAAAAAGGAGTCCCGAGGGGGACCGCGATCTTTAGCAGGACACACATAATCCCGTCAAGATTTGTCGGGA
Organism: Gemmatimonadaceae bacterium; assembly: GCA_052386875.1. Lineage (GTDB taxonomy): Bacteria > Gemmatimonadota > Gemmatimonadetes > Gemmatimonadales > Gemmatimonadaceae > DASYRX01. The sequence goes on along the minus strand of JBQTJS010000221.1, from coordinate 847 downwards.
TTATATGCGCGGTAAGGCCGACGACGTGATCCGTAGAAGTACGGATCCCCGCGGCCGCAGAAATACGGATGTGCGGCGGGGAGATTGGGGGCTACCGTGTGCGGTAGTCCCTTTTCGTGCGCGATGTCATTCCAGCGCGCGTCACAACGCGTCACTGTAGCCTGTCCGCCCCGCCCCCCTTCTTCAGAGCGCTTTAGCCAGGTCGCAGCCTCGATCGTAACCAGTCGGCTCCTGCCGTGCATTTCGTCGTCATAGGCCTCAGTCAACAAACTGCACCGGTCGCGATCCGGGAGCAGGTCGCCGTAGCCCCGGGCGATCTCCCCGAGGCGCTCGATAGCCTGCACGCGGCGCCGATCGCCGAAGGCTTCATCCTCTCGACGTGCAACAGGACGGAAGTTTATACACTCGCGGGCACGCCGGCTCTCGCGCTTGGCGCAGCACGCGGCGTTCTTGCCGGGCGCAGCGGCGGAGGATGGGACGGCCTCGTTAGGTACTGTTATCAGCACAGCGATGTCGCTGCGCTGCGCCACCTCTTCCGTGTCGCCTGTGGTCTCGATTCGATGGTGCTGGGCGAGGGCGAGATCCTGGCGCAGCTGCGCCTGGCGCTGGAGAGTGCGCGTAGCGCCGGGCTTCTTGCGGGTGTGTTGGGCCACGTCGGAGCGGCTGCGCTCGGCTGCGGGAAGCGTGTGCGCTCCGGGACCGGAATCGGGCGCCATGCGTTATCTATAGTCTCGGTCGCGCTGCGCGAAGCCGAGCAGCGGCTGGGCGCCTGGGACGATCGCCACGTCGTCGTGATCGGCGCGGGGACGACAGCAGAGCTGGCACTCAAGCATCTTGCCGCGTTAGG
>JBQTJS010000220.1:0-3461 GCA_052386875.1 Gemmatimonadaceae bacterium | reverse complement strand
CTACCGTTACCATGCGAAACCGAGCATTGAAACCGTCATTCGATACGACGATCACAGGCCGTGAAGCACCTTTCTGCTCGTGGCCAACGCCTGGCTCGAGATCGGCCCAGAAAACGTCCCAACGATTTACCTGGCCGGCGTAAGCCACAGGCTACAGCTTCGCATCAGCGAGTCCGTCGGCAACCGTATCCTCAAAGACGCGGTTCGTCTCCTCCATCTCCGCCATGAACACCGCATCTGCGGCGGCCTCCGCGTACGCGGCATAGACACGCGCCTTGCGACGTTCACGCAGCTGCGCAATAACAGCTTCCTCGATGAATGCATCAGCGCTGGCCGCCTCGCCGGATTCCACCAACTCTCGAACGGCAGCCGCAACCGTCTCGTGCATCCGGAGAGTCACCTTCTTGAGCGGATCGGCACTAGTGGAACGGCGTCGGCGGCGGCCAAAGACAGGTCCTATAACAGCATGTGGCGTATCGCGCATCGTCGGAGTTCTCCAATCGAGGGTTGTCAGGCCATTGCATGCCTGACAGCCTTAGGATGGAACGATAGTCAGCCATCAGTATGGCGTCAAGTATGGCCTTGGTCTGGCTTTCGGCCATCATGTGTGGCAGCCCGGCAACCAGCGAACCAGTCCTGGTCGACCCGAAAGACGCCTTTCCTCGCAGAAGGATCACCTTCCAACGCCGTAGCATGCCAGACATAACGGCGAGCAGCTCGTGCCCTGAACTCTGCGGACCCGTTGGGCCTGCGAGGTTCCAGTAGAGAGACACCAACTGGATGCTCGCTGAAAGAGGTCGGACGCAACTTCCTCACCGGTGGCCCGCGCTCGTCTGACTCGTTGGAATAGCCACTTTAACGGAATAGGTAGGTGCTGTCGCCACCGATCGCATAAACGAAACCGTTAGGAGAAAGGGAGAAGGCGAAACTTCGTCAGCAAGAAACCGATAGTAGCCACCGCAGTTGGGTCCACGCTCACCGGTCGGAGTTACATATGCTTCGTCGCCGCGTTGTTGGCATCACGGCTTCCGCCCTGCTCGTTCTACTTGCCATAGTGTTCGCGCCCTACGCACGCCAAGTCGCAGCGCAAGGACCTCAGGCGCGCCCACCCGTCTTCGCGGTGTTGTACGAACGGGGGCCAGCTTGGGACGTCGCCAAGGGCGCGCTTGAGCAAGTCGGGATTCAGCAACACCTCACATACCTGCGCGCCAACATGGACAAGCAGCTCGCCGCAGCTCCTTTTCAGCCGGGCCTTGCGCCTCGGTCGCCGGACGCGGCGGTTGGAATGGTGCTCTTGAGCGTCGCGTCCGAGGACGACGCGCAGCGCTTTGTGGCGGGAGACCCCGCCGTCGCCGCTGGGCTCATGAACGCTACAGTGCGGCGCTGGCTTGTCGATCGAGTGAAGAGTTACTGAGCCGCACGAGGACATATTCCACACCCGACTCGGCTCGTTAGGCACCCGCGGTTCAGTACATCTCGCAGCTGACGCATACGCGCGACAAGCTTCTCGCCAAGCATCAGGAGTGTACGAGCCGCTGACTCAAGCGCCGCCGTGGCGCGTCCATTCGGACCCACAAGACGACGACGGCGCCGGCCGGTGGCTGCCTAATGGCCTAACGCTGCCACCACAGACTGCCGAAATGTCGGCGCGTGAATAGCGGGAAAACGGTACAGCTCGGGCTCGATACGATCGAAATACTCACGCGCCTTCCCGACATGGATGATCCCGCGCGCAACCATCTCCTGAACATCGCGCAAATCCTGCGGATGACCGCGCTCGATCTTCGCGAGCGCTTGCGCATACAAATCGTAGTGATAGAACGCGACCCGACCGCGTTGCTCGATGAACGTGCTGCGATCCTGCCACCCCGAGGGAACCGGCATGAAATGCCCCGGTGACGCAAACTCCACGTTCACTTGCAGAGCCTCCTTGAGCGCTGGTATCGCTCGCAGAACGGCATCATCCTCCGGTTCCATTACAAGATCCACATCGATTGTCGTCTCGCGCCAACCGTGGAGCACTGCTGTCGCGCCACCGACGAGATAGACGCGCGTGTCACCGCGCGCCTCGCGTGCGACTGCGTCCATGAACCGATTGATCCGCTCGCGGTCCGCTAGCGCGCGCATGCCGCCGCCCGCTCGAAGCTTACCAAACGACGCACGAGCGCGTTGTACCGCCCGTGTGCGGAATCGGCGTCCTCACGAGCGAGCAACGCGTACAGCGAATGCTCAGGATCCGCGATCGGGTGCACCACTTCGTATCCCAACTGCTGGAGCTTTGGCGCGCCAATCGAAACGAGCAGCGCTGGTACGGTCACCGCGCCTTTGCGAAGGTCGGCCATCCCGGCTTCAATCAAATCGCCCCCGGGGAAATCCCTCAGAGTCACGTCGCCGTCACCTTCTTGCGCGGCGGAACATACACGCCGGGGACCTGCAACTCCTGCAACAACCGGTTGAATGCGCCCACATCCTGATCTTCAATTGTCGCCAGCGTGGTGAGCTGTGTGTTCAGCTTCGCCGCCAGCTCTACATAGATCTCGTTATGCTGCTTCGCGGGCGCACCGTCCACCTCCTGTACCTGCGCATTCAGCGTGATGAACCAGTTATAGAGCTTCACGGGATAGTGCAGCGTGATCTGATCCGTATGTGAATACACCTCGGCGATCTCGCGCCTGACGCCCTCGAGCTTGTCCCGCACTCCCTTCGCTGCATCCTTGACGCGCGACGCCAACGTGAACTGCGCCTGGTAGTCGGTGCCCGCCAACTTGAGGCGCGGATCAGGAATGATTGTCAGTGGTTGAGTCAGCGAGTCACGACCCACGATCAACCTAACGCGATACTCGCCGGGCGCGGCGACGGGACCGCGCGTTGCGCACTCTGGTTGCAGTCGGTGCATGCACCTAGCGAGCATTCTAGCACTGCCGCAATCCTCCGCTCGACCGGATTCTGTAGGTGGAACCACACCAACCGAGCCCCTCGTCACACCTCCGGATAGAGAAACCGTCACTTATCTGTGTTATTCAGCACCCCACTAGCGCTCAGCCAGGAATCCGCCAAGGCGCGCAGCGACCAGCGACGCGTTGCGCGCATCGAGCGCTCCTGCGCGCCGAACAACACGCCCGGGCTCGATGCACGCGATCTTAGCTGGCCGCACGACTGACGGCGCCGGCAGTCCCGCCCTCTCGAGATCAGCAACCGGCACGTCGCAGGCCCACGGCACATTCGCCGCGCTGGTGATCATCACTACCCAGAGTACCCCGTAGGTCGCCAGCGCGGCGCCCGATACGACGAGCGCTGGCCGCCGCTTCTCCGCCAGGCGGTCTACGTACGGGAACGGAATGATCACGACGTCGTATGGCGCGAAGGACTCAGAGGTCGCCATAGGCCTCGTCGTCGGCAGCACCCGCCCACTCCGCGAAGGTCGCGAACGGGTCGTCCGCGTCAGAAGCTCGAACGGCCTT
>JBQTJS010000219.1:0-3681 GCA_052386875.1 Gemmatimonadaceae bacterium | reverse complement strand
TGCGTGCCACGGTAGATCTTGCCGCGCTTCGTGCGACGATCGCCTTTGCCCATACGCTGTAGGTCCTCTTCTGACAAGGTTGCCGCAAAGCTATCGGCGCGCTTGGAAAAGAGAAGTTCGGACTACGCAGCTCCGCCGCTAGAGGGGACGCGAACCTCGCGCCGTGACCACGAACCAATACGCGGTCACGACTGAAAAGAGCACAGCCATAGTTAGGGTCTCGCGCAGATTCATGCGTGTTGCCAGCACGGTGGCGGCGGCGACGCCGATTCCCGCCATGACCAGACCCGCCGGCGCCCGAAACATCGCCGCTCCAACCCTAGCCGGATCACGCAGCTCCATCCGCCGGAAGACCGGGAGCGCAGCGCACACTGACCCGTACACGAAGAGGCGCGATACAGCTGACAGGCTGATGTTCTGATGGAGGCCTGCGCTATTGGCGAGCAGCCAGGCGAGAACGCCGAATACAACGATGGAGACCCAAGGCGTGCGGAATCGAGAATGGATGCGGCCGAGCACAGCCGGGGCATCGCCGCCGTCGGCCATCGCCATCGTTATGCGCGGCACTGTGAGCATATTGCTCGCAAGCCAGCCGTAAACCGAAATAAGAGCGGCCAGTGTCATCGCGATGGCGCCACCGGCGCCGAGCATTACGCGCGCGGAACCGGCGAGCGGGCGGTTGGTCGCGTCGGGGTCCGCCAGCGTGGCCAAGATGGTCGCCTGAACCGTTAGGTACACCAGCACAACGAGGGCCAAGCCCACGAGCAGCGCAAACGGCGCATCGCGTCGCGGGTCCTTGGCCTCGGAAAACGGGGTAAGGGCGGATTCGAACCCGCCGTACGCGAAGAGCAGGAGGAGGAAGACCTGCATCCAACTGCCGAGGGTTGCGTCTGCAGCGACGGCGCTTGGGACTGCGTGGCCGGTAGCGATCCACAGCAGTCCAATGAAGCCGAAGAGCAGCAAGGGGCCCAGCTTCATCAGGGCGAAGAAGTTGCTCAATTTTGCGCCGGATGCGACTGAGCGGATGTTGACCGCGGTGAGGAAGCCGATGAAGACAGTGCTGAGGAGGAGCCCGCCTAACCAGGTGCTCGCTGGAGCCCAAAACTCCGCGAAGTAGGTCGCGAAGAGATTCGCCTGCACGGCGGCCGAGAAGATGCGCGTGAAGTACATCATGGCTCCTGCTTGCAGCCCCATATAGCGGCCGAAGGCAGTCTGCACGAATACGTAGGCACCGCCCGCGGCCGTAAAGCGCGAGGCGACTTCCGCGAAGCACAGGATCATGGCGCCGGTGATGGCACCGGCAACGATCCATGCTATCATGCCTAACGAGCCGAGTCGGCCAGCGACGGTCCCGGGTAGCACGAAGACACCGGAGCCGATGATGGCGTTAAGGACGAGCCCGGCAAGACTCCACTTGCCGATCGAACGGACAAGCTCGGGGCCCTGCATCAAGTCTCGCTCGCGGCGAGATAACGCTCTGCTTCGACGACGTCGGGGTGCGCCGAGGAGACTGTCGCCCAGTTGGCGCGGAAGCGCGCGTAGTGAGCGGCGGCTTTCTGTCGCTGGTCAGCCGCGCACGCGCGATCACCGCGGGATGTGCAAGCCGCGGCTAACGCAGCGTGGGAACGCGCAAGGCCGAGGACGGCGCGGGATCGATTGGGGGTGCGCGCCAGTGCGGCCGTGAACGCCGCACGAGCCTCGGTCGGCCGATCCACAGTCAGCAGCACCTCGCCTAACAGTTCCAGAGGAGGCTTTACTGTCTCGGGCGGCCCATACTCGTACGGCAATGCTGCCTCGATTGCGGCTGCCTCTCGCAGGCTGGCGACGGCGGAGTCCGTCCGTTCGCCGGCGACGTGCAAGGCGCCGCGGAGCGTGAGTTCTACAACTTGGCAGACGTGCGGCGACCCGGCGACGTAGCCGCCGCCGGACACGCGGAGGGCCGCATGGCAGCGGCGCGAAATATTGGCCAGAGCTTGGTAGGCGACGTCGTCTCGGCCACGCGCGAGCGCAGCGAGGGAGCGGGCGAGCGCAAAGGCGCCCAGGCGCGGGCCGCCGCCGACTCCTTCATGCTCGCGCACGAGCAGCGCCGCGGAATCGAGCAGGACGGCGCCGGCGGGGCCGTTCCAGTCTTCGCGATCGACGACGTATTGCGCCAGCATGACGGCGTAGTGGCCGATGGCGTACGGCGTCCGAGAACCTTCCGCCTCCTGCCTAACGGCGTTCACGTAACGCCAGGCGTCATCGAAGCGTCCCTGTTGCTGATAGGCGTAGGCGAGCCACTGAGTGTAGTGCCCGTTGCGGCGGTTGGACGTCTCCCATGCGGCGACATTGGCGGTCACGACGTCGTTCCAGAGGCCGGCGGCCACGAAAATGTGCGATGTCATGTGCTGCGCGTGCGCGGCTCCCGGCGCGATCTTCGCATACGCGCGCGCGGCGCGCATGCCTAACGGCGCATGGACCGGATCGTCGTAGCTGTGGATCAGGTAATGCGCCGCGCCGGGGTGATCCGGATTGTCGCGAAAGACTTCCTCCACGATCGCGGCGGCTCGCATATACGTAGGGATGTCACGGCCGCCGTGCGCGGTTCCCAGGAGTGCGAGAGCGGCGAACGCCTGTGCTTCGCGGTCCTGCGGGTAGTCGCGGGCGAGCCGGCGCATCGCTTCAGCGAACAGAGTATCGCGTTCTTCCTTCTGGCCGTCGCCGTACAGGACCTCCGCGGCCTCGAACCAGCGGCGCTCTCTGGCATCGGCGATGCGCGCGAGGCGCGCGGCGCGATCCGGGCCGAAGCGCGCGAGAGCTGCACGGGCAGCTGCGAGGTCTTGCTGGAACCAGACCGGATGCGTGTAAGTCATGGCCTCGCCCCAGTAGGCCATGGCGAACGAGGGATCGAGCCGCTGGGCCGCACGGAACGAGCCGGCGGCCGAGTCGTACTCGAAGCTGTGGAGATAGAGGACGCCGCGCACGAAGTAGGGCTGCGCGTTAGGTGATCCGCTGGTCGGGAAGTCAATGCTGCCGAGTCGCAGCGTTTGTGCGCCGACCTCTGCCCAAGCGGCGACAACCGCTCCCATAAAGGCGCCGCTGAGTGTCCGGATCATAGGAGCCCGCATCCGTAGGCGCCTAACGCCTACGTCCCGGATGGGCCATCGAGCTGCCGGATCGTCTTACTCGAGGGGGGTCGCTCGCGTTGCAGCCGCTGCGCCACCTCTTCGGCGCGCGTGAGGCCACGTAGAAGGTTGTCCCCGGCCAGTTTCCTCAAATCGGTCTCGCTCCAGCCGCGGCGCGACAATTCCGCGAAGAGAGCGGGGAAGCTGGCGACGTCAGGGAGCCCTTCGGGCGTGTCATCGATGCCGTCAAAATCGGATCCGATGCCGACGTTATCGACGCTAGCCAATTTACGGACATGCTCGATGTGGTCCGCGACATCGCTGAGGGTGGCTTTGGGCGCCGGATGGGCCCGGTCCCAGGCCGCCAGAGCCTGCGCGAGAGCCCCGGTGTCGGAACCATGCCGCGACCGCAGCTCGGCGGCTTGGGCGCTGCGGCGGGTAGCGTGGCCAGCGACCTTTTGCGATATGAAGCTCGGGACGAACGTCACCATGACAACGCCGCCGTTTTGCGGCAGACGCCGGAGTATGGAGTCCGGGACGTTACGCGGGACGTCGGTGAGTCCGCGCGCCGAAGAGT
>JBQTJS010000218.1:0-3316 GCA_052386875.1 Gemmatimonadaceae bacterium | reverse complement strand
CTCCTCGGCGTCGTCCGCCCCGCCTTCCAGCTCGTACGATTCCGGGTAGTGCTCGACGAGCCAGTCGCGCGCGCGCGGGGGACCCATCTGCGAATCGGCGAAGCCTTCGGTGCTCGTCGCGACGGAGTTGAGCAACTGAACGTAAGCCTCCATCTGCGAGCTGGACGAGGCCAGCATGGCTTTGAAGACGCCGTTGATGAGATCCGTTACGAACTGCGGAAACGAGATCGCATTGAGGATCGCCTTGGTTGTCGCAGCAATGCGGCCGACAGCACTGCCGAAGGGGACTCCTTCACCGGCAGCCCGGGCAAGGGGTGGTGACGGCGGCGGCGGCGGCACGTTAGGTGCCCCGCCCATAGTGATAGGCGATCCGTTAGCCTCGGCCGGCGAGGTCTCACTTTCGCTCTCGATCTCCTCGCGGATCAGGGAGGCTGCCGCATGGCACACGCGCACCATCGATTGAGCGAGATCGCGCCGCTGTGCGGCGTCGAGCGTGGCAAAGGCGGGAACCGCGAGGAGGAGGTCCCTAACGGCGCGCCTGACGAGTGGGAGCGGGTCGTCGAGCGCGTGCGGCGGAGCGACACCTGCGGGCGAGCCGACGGGCGTCACGGCAACCATCTCTCACCCTCCCGCCGGCGATCGATTGGCGAGCGCGCCGCTTTCATGCAGCTCGAGCGTTGCCTGCATCCAGCGGACCGCATGCATAACGATGTCGTCGGCCGGCGGATCGAACAGTGCTGCGTCACCAGTTAGGCTCGCCAGCTGATCGGCCAGCCATGCCAGGAGCACCAGCCCTGAGCGCGCCCGAGTCAGGTGCGGCTGCACCTCGATACTTTCCTGCAAGTAGCGCTCGGCGATGCGGCGCACTGCATCCCACAGCGTAAAGGCGCCCAGTGCGCCCTGCACGGCGCGTTGTTTGAACACCTCCAGGGCGATGCGGATATTCCCCAACAGCTCCTCGCCGGCGAACGCCGAGATACCCAGGGCGCGCTGCGCGAGCCCGCCGGCGAGCTGCGACGCCGCGACGCGGAGACGGGCGACGTCGCCCGGGCGCGGGCCGCGGCCGTAGGAGTTCGTCTCGAGGTCCGACAGCGCGGCCGCGAAGGCGATCATGGCCGACTCGAAGCCGACATTGCGCCCCACGCCGTCGGCGAAGTCAGGGCCGTAAGTCGTGCCGAACAGGCGTCCGAAGATCGCCGCGCGCTCGTCGCGCGTTAGGCGCTTGTGCCGGGCGCGGTGATACGCAATTACGCGCTCGCCGACCTGACCCAGATCCACCGGCAGCGCGCCGGATGCCCAGAGACCCGTGAAGACGTCGAGCGCCGGCAGCAGCCGCGCCGACTCCAACTCTGAAGCGAAGTACAGCGTCGCCGCGCTGCGCACACGCGCCTTGTCTTCTGCCGATCCGATCGCTTCCGGAAGATCGAGGTCGCCGAAGTCGAGCTGGGCGGCGAACGCGCGCAGGTGCAGGGTTAGGCGCTTGCCTAACGCCAACGCATCGCCAAGCTCCTGTGAATCAGGCGGAATCCCCACCCCGGAGGCCGCGAGCCGCGCGCGATCCGGCGGCGGTGCGGGAAGTGGCGCTGGTGGGGATAAGAGTGGGGGTGGGGCTACGAGCCCTGCCGCGCTCACGCGCCGCTCGTCGGTTTCTCGGGCGGAATCGCATTGCCCTGGATCGCCGCGATCATCTGCGGTGAGGCCAGCTTCTCCATCGGGAAGTAATCGCTCTTGAAGTTGACGCGCACTTCGCCGGTAAGCTTGGCTTTCACCTCGGCTTTCGATTCCGACGTGTCGTCTACGGAGCTTTCGACAGTTGCCACATGCTCAGTGCTGGCGCCCGCCTTGACGTTGGCGGACCAGGGGGAGAACCAGCTGCTGTAGCCTCCTTCGAACTCAGTGTACGCCTTGCTTGTCGTCTGGTCGAAGCTGGATGCCTTGGCGGCGCGCTTCACCAGGTCCGACGCGCGCATGTCGAAGACCACCTTGGCATGAATGAGTCCGTCAGTCACCACGATCCGGTTTATGCCTAACACGACCATGGAGGAGAGGAGTTGTTGCCGCGAGCGCGCAATCTGCAAGCGCGCTGCCGTGACGATGCGCAGCTCCTCGTTAGGATCACTGATGTCGGAGATCTTCTGCTTCAGCTCGAGGTTCTGGCTCACTATCTCCTGCCAGTTGTCCGGTGCCGTTTCCTTGACAGTGACGTTGGCCGTGGCGGCCGGCGCGGCAGCATCTTCCGCGAAGCTGCCGCTTGTCTCCGACGTACCGATCTCAAAGGTGTCGGGAAAGCGGCCGGCCAGCCAATCGCGTGCGTTGTTCGCAGTGATGTTGTCCTGCGCGAACTGATCCACTGTCTTGGCGACGTTGGCCAGCAATTCGCCGTAGGCGCGCATCTGCTGGATGCTGGAATCCACGATCGCCTGAAATACGTTCTGTATGAGGCCGGAGACGAACTTGGGAAAGTCGACCTTTTTGACGAGCGCGCCGAACTGTTGCACGCCGGCCTTCACGGCGGCCGCTTGAAAGCGATCACCGGCAGTAGCCAGCTCGTCGACATTGCGAACGACTTGACCCATGGGCGAGTCGTCGGCAGCAGCGCGCGCCACGGGTCTGCCGTTAGGCGCCAGCAGCCCGCCGCGATCCGACAGCTCCTGCGCCGCGAGGCCGTCCGGATTCGCCATGTAAGCACAGACCTTGACCATCAAGCGGGCGAGATCGCGTTGCTCTGCGGGCTTCATGTGGTTGAACGCGGGGGATTGCTCGAGGAGCGAGCGCACCTCGGGACGCACGGCGCGCAGCGTCTCGTCGTCCGCCCACTGTACGGGAGGGCTCGCCGCGGGTGGCGTGGTCACATGGGAGTTGGACATGGCGATTGACGTCATCGCTGCTCCGAGTACCTAACGAGTGACCGGCGCGTTCGCCGGAGTGGTCGTCGAGGCCGGAGCGGGAGCCGGCGCCGGTGCGCTGCCGCCGCTCGCTGGAGCTGCCGCCGCGCCGGGCGTCGGCCGCGCGTCGCCCGGCCGCGCGGCATCCTGTAGGCGCCCGATCTGGAACGACTCCGCCAGCTTCTCGAGCGGAAACGTTTCGCTCTTGAAGTTGACCTCCACCTGGCCGGTCAGACTCGCCTTTGTCTGCAGCGCGGCGTCCGTTGCGGCCTGTGTAGCACTGGCCAGCTTGAGCACCGGTTCTGACGCATACTTGTACTTCCCCTTGGAGTAGTAGCTCGCATCGCGATCCTCGGCGTCGTAGCTCGACTCTCTGTCTGCGCCGCTGCCTGACGAGCTGCTCGAGCGCGTGCGTGATCCCCCTTCGACGT
>JBQTJS010000217.1:0-5848 GCA_052386875.1 Gemmatimonadaceae bacterium | reverse complement strand
CACGCGCGCGCCGCGCTGTCCCCGTCGTCGCTGCCCTGCAGCGCAACGGCGACGGCATCCGCTCCTGCGAGGTCGCGCGAGCGCTCCGGCGCCTCCCGCATGCAGGTGATCGGGAACAGCGCGTCATCGACGATCTCGCGCGGCGCATCGTCAGCAAGATGCTGCACGCGCCGATCGCACAGCTCAAGGATGTCGTCCGGGGTGCGCCGAGGACGGCGCCAGGGGACCGCCGCTCGCGGTCGCTCGCCGGCAGCGACGAGGAGGTGAGCGATACCACCCACGAGGCGTCAGGGCACCGCCGCGCGCAGCCGCTCTCCGGCTCCGCGCCGGCGCTGACGGCCCCGTCGGCTGCGAACGCGCGCATTCACTTGCCGGCAGCAGGGAGGACCTAACGATGACAGCGCCTGTCAAGGAGACTGCGGCCCAGCGTGTGGAGCGCATCAAGCGCGAGAAGGCGCCGTGGTCCATCATGGACGACATCCGGCGCTATGCGCGCGAGGGCTTCGCGTCGATCCCCGAGGAGGACCTCAACGTGCGGTTCCGCGCCTGGGGACTGTACACCCAAGGCGACGGCAACGGCACGCGCGGCGACGCCGTCCCGTACTTCATGATGCGAGTACGCACGCCTAACGGGCTGCTCAGCGCCGCGATGGTAAGCACTATCGCGGACCTGGCTGAGCGCTACGCGCGCAGCACGATCGACATCACCAATCGCCAGAACTTCCAGCTGCACTGGCTCCGCATCGAAGACATCCCCGCTGTGTGGGACGAGCTTGCCCGCGTGGGATGGACGAGCATGGGGGCATGCGGCGACAACACCCGCACCGTAACGGGGTGCCCGCTGGCCGGTGTCGACGCGGGCGAAACGATCGACGCCTCCTCATACGCCGACGCCATCGACCGCCATCTCAACGGCAATCCGGACTACGCCAACCTCCCGCGCAAGTTCAAGATCACCGTGACAGGGTGCGCGCACTGGTGCACGTATCCCGAGATCAACGACATCGGCGTCACGGCGGCGCGCCGCGGGAACGAGATCGGCTTCCATGTGCGTGTCGGCGGCGGCCTGTCCACGCGGCCGCATCTGGCCGTGCCGTTAGGCGTGTTCGTTAGGCGCGCTCAACTGCTCGACGTCGTGAGCGCCATCGCGGCGACTTTTCGCGACAGCGACGAGCTACGCGTGAACCGCACCAAGGCCCGCATGAAGTACCTGTTCATCACTCACGGCTGGACCGCCGCTTCCTTCCGCACCGCCGTGGAGCAGCGCATCGGTTACAAGCTGGACGACGCTCTCGACGAGCCCGCTCCTGCGCCGGGATACCGCGATCACGTCGGGATCCACGCGCAAAAGCAGCAAGGACTCTACTACGCCGGCTTCTCCGTGCTCTCCGGACGCATAACGCCGGAACAGCTCCGCCGGATCGCCGCGCTCGCCGAGCGCTACGGCGACGGCACCGTGCGCACTACCGTGATGCAGAACCTTCTGGTCCTCAATGTTCCCGAGGCTTCAGTCAACGCTCTCCTCAGCGATGCACGGGCCGTCGGTGTCCCGCTCGAAGGTTCCACCTTCCAGCGCGGCGTCTTGTCTTGCACCGGATCGGAGTTCTGCAAGCTGGCGATCACCGAAACCAAGCGCTTCAGTATTGCGCTGGCACGCGAGCTGGAAGCGCGGCTCCCTGCGCTGGCGGACGACATCAAGCTGAATGTGACAGGGTGCCCGAACTCGTGCGGCCAACACTGGATCGCCGACATCGGCCTGCAGGGCGTGCTCATCAACAGCGGAGGCGAGAGCGTTGAGGGTTTCGACTTCTTCGTCGGTGGAGGGAGCGGCGCCGAGTCGGGGTTGGCGCGGCGCCTGGGCTTCCGTGCGCCGGCCTCCGGCTGCGCGGACGCACTGGAACGCTTGCTCAACGTGTTTTCGGAAGGACGTCGTGAGGGCGAGCGCTTCCGCGCCTGGGCGATGCGCGCGGGCGACAGCGTCATCAAGGCCGCGCTCGCGGGATCGGCCGCCGAAACGAACGCGCCTAACGTGGGCGTCGGAGGCGCAACATGACGGCCGCGCGCGCAACTTATTATCCGGTGTTCCTCGATCTGAGACAGCGGCGTGCAGTTGTAATTGGCGCGGGGGCAGTCGCCGCGCAGAAGGTTCAGGGGCTCCTGGAGGCCGGGGCGCACGTCACGGTCGTCAGCCCGGTGATCAGCGCAGCGCTCGAATCCCTCGCGGCGAGCGGAGCGATCGCTGTCGAACGGCGTAGCTATCGCCCGGGGGATCTGGCGCGCGCCGTGATTGCCGTTGCGGCGACGGATAATCGCAAGGTCAACGCGGCCATCTGGCGCGAAGCAGAGATCCGCGGAACGCTGCTCAATGCTGTAGATGATGTGGACCACTGTCACTTCATCGCTCCTTCCGTGCACAGGCAAGGTGATATCGCCGTCGCGGTCTCGTCAGGCGGTAAGTGTCCCGCGCTCGCGGTGCGCCTGCGCGAGAAGATTGCCCCTCTGGTAACGGGCGAGCACGCGACTTTGGCTGACTTCCTCGGAGCTGTGCGGCCGGAGGTTGCTGAGCTGTCGCTGGACGCGGAGCAGCGCCGGTCGCTGTGGTACGCCATTGTAGACTCGGATGTACCGGAACTGGTGAGGCGGAAAGATCTGGTTGCCGCCCGCAGGCGAGTTCGCGAGCTGGCGCGATTGGCCGGTGCCGGCATGCCCGCAACGAACGGCGCCGCTTCCCGAGTTGCGCCGGCGGATCGGGGGCCGCCTAACGAGGCACATTCGAACGGGCGGCGCCGCAGAGGGGTCGTATATCTGGTCGGCGCGGGCCCGGGGGACCCAGGCCTCATCACACGCCGCGGAATGATGCTGCTGCGCTCAGCCGACGTCGTTGTGCACGATCGCCTGGTGCAGCGTTCCTTGCTACGAGCCGCGCGGCATGATGCGCTGCTGCTGGACGTGGGGAAGCGCGGCGGCGGTGCCGGGCACTCGGCGAGGCAGATGGAGATCAATGCCTTGCTCGTGGAGCATGCGCGGCGCGGGCGGCTCGTCGTTAGGCTCAAAGGCGGCGATCCTTTCGTTTTCGGACGCGGCGCCGAGGAATGCGACGCACTGCGCGCAGCGGCCGTCCCCTGCGCGATCGTCCCAGGGGTGACGTCTGCCACCGCCGCGGCGGCCGCGGTCGGCATTCCAGTCACGCACCGGGGAATGAGCGCCGGCTTCGCCGTCGTCACAGCGCGCGAAGCTGCCCACGGTTCGTCACTCGACTGGTCCGCGCTGGCCCGGTTGCCCACGATCGTGGTGCTGATGGGACTGCGCCGGCTCGAGCAGGTGACCGCACGCTTGATAGAAGGCGGCGCCCGGCCGAGCACGCGCGCCGCCGTGATCTCGCGCGCTACGCTCCGGCATCAGTGCGTTGTGACGGGGACGCTCGCGTCGATCGCCGATGGCGTGCGCGCGGCGGGCTTGCGCTCACCGGCGACACTCGTCGTCGGTGACGTGGTGCGCTATGTGCACGGCGATAGGCGTAGCCGCGTACCTGTGGCCGCGGCCAGGAGGGGCCGACGCAAGCAACCGCAGTGAACACGTGCGTCAGCGGTACTACCTGTATTTGGATCGTATGTGTGAGCGCGACGCTCTCGCGCCGATCGCACACGCGCGGTGGTTAACTCGCGGCTGGCGTGTTCCTGGAACTCCTTGTGGCGTGCGTCGTTCCAACCGAGCGCACGCAGGCGATCGAGAGTGTCCGTCATGGATGTGATCCTTGCGCCGGGTCAAGCGCGCTCTCGCGTTCCCGCGCCGCTCAGCGCATTGTTGGGCGACCGGAGGTACTCATGACACGATCAGCACTGTCGCGCGCTGCGTGCGTTGCGTTTCTTGCCGCGGTCCCGAGTCTCGCGCTCCGCGCCCAGACAGTCGCCGGCCACGAGCGCGTGCGCCAGGCGACCGAACTGCTCAAGACATGGCTCGAGGCGCAGCGCGCATACGATCAGATTCCGGGAATCTCGCTAGGCGTCGTGCACGACCAGGAGGTGGTGTGGAGCGGCGGCTTCGGCCATGCGGACATCGCTCGTCAGGCATCGGCGACGCCGAGCACGATCTACAGCATCTGCTCCATCTCCAAGCTGTTCACGAGCATCGCCGTTATGCAGCAGCGCGACGCGGGACGCTTGCGGCTGGACGATCCCGTCGCGAAGCACCTCTCCTGGATGACGATCAAGCGCTCTGCCCCCGAATCCGGCGACATCACGGTGGCGGGACTGCTGACGCACGCTTCGGGACTGCCGCGCGAGTCGGATCATCCGTACTGGACCGGTCCCGAGTTCCCCTTCCCCACACGCGAGCAGATCATGGAGCGGATCGGCGCGCAAACGACCCTGTACCCGGCGGAGACCTACCACCAGTACTCCAACCTCGGCCTAACGCTCGCCGGTGAGGTTGCGGCGGCGACCGCGGGCGTCCCTTACGCGGATCTCATCACTCGCACAATACTCGCCCCGTTAGGCATGACCAGCACGACACCGGAGATACCGCTCACCGAGCGTGGCAAGCGCTTTGCTACGGGCTACAGCGCGATCCTGCGAGAAGGCGGCCGCAAGCCCGTCCCATTCTTCCAGACACGCGGCATCGCGCCGGCTGCCGGCTTCGCTTCCACTGTGGAGGACCTCGCCAGATTCGCCAGCTGGCAGTTCCGCTTGTTAGGCAAGGGGGGAACTGAGATCCTCAACGTGAATACTCTGCGCGAGATGCATCGCGTGCATTGGGTCGATCCCGACTTCGAGACAACTTGGGGCCTCGGCTTCTATGTGTGGCGCGACGAGAACAAGACGTTCGTGGGCCACGGCGGCTCGTGCCCGGGATTCCGCACGCACCTCCTGCTCAAGCCGGACGAGAAGTTGGCCACGATCTTCATGGCTAACGCATTGGGCGTCAACCCGCGTCAGTGGGCGCAGCGCGCGTACGACATCATGTCGCCCGCCATCCGCGCCGCCGTCAAGTCTCTCGGCGGCGTGACGGCTGCGGCCACAGGGTCGTCCGCCGCGCCGGCCGTAACACACGACGCATCGCTCGACCGCTACCTCGGCACTTACGGCTCTTCTTTCGGTGGAGAGCTGGCGGTTGTGCGCTGGGAAGACGGGCTCAGCATCCTCTCACTCCCCACGACCAACCCGCTGCAATCGCTGACCAAGCTGCGCAAGACAGGCGAGCACACGTTCCGCCGAGTGCGCCGCGATGAGGCGTTAGGCGAGGAGATTGTGTTCGAGTTGGGCGAGGACGGCAAACCGCTGCGCTTCCGCTGGCATCAGAATATTTACGCGCGCATCAAGTAGCCCGCGCGCATCAAGCAGCCCGCTCAGGAGATAGCTCGCGCGCATCAAGTAGCCCGCGCGCATCAAGGTGCAAGTGCATCAAGTAGCGAGCGCCTCGAGCAGCGCGGGCTGCATCACATAGCAGCCGCACCGGCAGCGTGCGCGTCAGGTAGCGTGCACCCGTCCGCTGCGCCGCCGGGCCGCCCAGGGGAGCTGCAGCAGCGCCATCGCTGCAGTCCCCAGGAGCCCCATCCATAAGACACGCAGCGGCCAGGGGCCCAATACGTCGATAAGCGTCGGCTGCGACGGCTTGGCCGGACCGAGGTAGCCGTAGTTCTCGCCCGTCAGGAGGTTGAGCCCGAAGACTATCGCGAGCCATAGCCAGCCCACGGCGATCGCGAAGCCGCAGTCGCGCCTGGTTGGGCGGTAGCCGCGCACTACGAGCGCGTACACGGCGCCGCCGACAATGAGCACGTGCATGAGCCAGAAGATCCAGAAGGCGTGCTTCGCCGGCCCGGACTCGAGGTCGGGAGTGAGGATGGCCTGCA
>JBQTJS010000216.1:0-8479 GCA_052386875.1 Gemmatimonadaceae bacterium | reverse complement strand
GACCCCTCGCACTTCCGAGTGATCGGCGACGGTCAGCTCTCCTTCGAACCCGTCCACGATCGCACCGTCTCCGATCAGGGAGCTGTGCAGCTTGGCACCTCGCAGACGCGCCCCTGCACCGACGATCGTGTCCCGCACCAGGGAACCGCTGATGGAGCTGCCCGGACCGATCGTCACGTTAGGTCCGATCCGCGAATCGCTGATCTCGACGGCGTCTTCGATGTGCACCGGCTCTACGATCTCCACGTTAGGCCCCAGCGCGGGCCTGACACTGCGCCCCTCGCGCTTCTTTTCCACCATCACGCGATTCGTCTCGAGCAGTGTGTCCAGCTTCCCTGCGTCGTACCATCCGGCGACATCCAGCACGCGGATCCTGGCACCGCGATCGATCATGTGCTGAAAGGCGTCCGTCAGAAAGTACTCGCCCATGTTCTTGGGTTGCTGCAGCACCCAGTCGATCCCTTCGTACATGAGCTTCCAGTTGCGCACGTAGTAAAGCCCGATATTGGCCCGCTTGGAGATCGGCGTCTTGGGCTTCTCCACGATCTGCGTCATGTATCCGTCAGCATCTGTGACGACTACGCCGAAACGCTGATAGTCCTCCACTTCCTTGGTCCAGATGATCCCGTCCGCTTCGGTCCGATTAACGACAGACAAGTCCGCATCGAAGATCGTGTCGACGAAGATGATCAGTACCGGTTCGTCCACATATGGCTGCGCCAGCTTCACAGCGCCGGCGGTTCCGTCCTGCACCGCCTGCTCGACGAAGACAGAGGGGAAAGCGTAGTTCGCGCGGCAGAACTCTTCGACTTTCTCCTTGAGATGACCGGTGATGTAGATGACCTGCGAGACGTCGCCTAACGCCTTGAGGTCGTCCATGATGTACGACATCACAGGTTTCCCGGCCACTTTCAGCAGCGGCTTGGGGGTAATGTGCGTATGTGGACGCAGTCGCGTCCCCTTCCCCGCGAGCGGAATGATCACCTTCATGGCGTGCTTGTCCCCTCTCGGCCGTAACGGTCAGCGAGCCGCACGACGTCGTCCAGATCGTTCGTGGATGCCTCGAGGATATCGCAGTCGGTCACGGCTTCCATGTAATGCACCGTCCCCGGCGTGATGCGGAAGGCATCGCCGACCTTGAGCTGCATGTCGCGCATCTCGCCGCTCGCGTCTCGCACCCAGTACTTCAGCTCACCGCTCAGCAGATAGGCAGTCTCGTCCTTCCGTGTGTGGTACTGCACGGATAGCGCCTGGCCCGCGTTGATGTGCAGGAACTTGCCGACGTAGCTGTCCGTATGGGCCCAGATCTTCTCGTAGCCCCAGGGCTTGGGAACGTGCCTAACGTCGACGCGGTGGCTCACGCCCTGCCCGCCATGGGCGCTATTTGCCGCCGGCGATGATGCGCTGCCGCAGCGTCCCCAGACGCCGGCGCACCGATCCGTCCAGGACAGTATCGCCGACCCTAACGATAAGCCCGCCGAGTATCGCGGGGTTTGTCGTCAGGTGCGGAACCACAGTCTTGCCGAAAGCGCGCGAGAGCTGCTGCGCGATGGCCTCCCGCTCCGCCGCGCTCGCCTCTCGCGCCGTGGTGACCTGCGCGTGCAGCCTCCCCGCGACTGCATCGACCAGATGCGCATACTCCACCGCTATGGCCGGAATCAGCATCTGGCGGCGGTTGTCCAAGAGCTTCTGCACGAAGCGCAGCATCAAGCGCGGCATGTTGTCGGCAAAGGCCCTGCCAAGCACCACATTCTTCTGCGCGGCCGAGATCTGCGGCGCCTCGAGGAAGCGGCGCAAGCGCGCGTCGCCTGTGACAACGTCGGCCAAAGCCGCGAAGGTGTGGCCCCAGCCGTCGAGGTCCTCTGCCTTACGAGCCAGCGCCAGCAGCGCTTCCGCGTAATTGCGTGCGATCGTGGAGTCGCGCATCAGCGTGCGCCGATCTTCGGGATGGAAGCGAGGTAGCTCTCCACCAGCTCCCGGTTCGCACTCGAGTCGAGGTTCTTCTCGATAACCTTGCCGGCCCCCGCGATAGCGAGGTCGACAGCCTCACGACGCAGATCGGCGATGGCACGCGTCTTCTCGTTGTCGATATCGCGTTTGGCGCGCTCCATCAACTCCTGCTGCTGAACACGCGTCGTCTCCAGCATCTCCGCTTTCATACGCTCGGCGGTTGCGCGGCCGTCAGCGATCAAGCGCTGCGCTTCGCCGCGCGCGGCGTCCAGTTGACGCTGCTGATCCTCGAGCAGCTTCGCGGCCGCGTCGCGATCGTCGCGTGCCTTGGCGAGCGCCTGCTCCAGCGCCTGCTCCCGCGCTTCCACGGCCGCGAGCAGCGGCTTGAAGGCGAAGCGGCTCAAGATGAAGAGCAGCACGAGGAATACAAGCAGGGTCCAGAACATCAGGCCCCCCGCCGGCGAAAGCAGGTCGGTGCCATGCTCCTCCTGCATCGCGCGAGCCGGGGCAGCCGCCAGCGCAAGGAGTAACAGGGAGCGTGTGATGACGGTGCGCATAACGAGTTGGTTAGAAGGGGCCGCACGCCCCGGGGCGTACGGCCGCTCGAGAGACTAGAACTTGGCCTGAATCAAGAATGCGATGACTATGCCGAACAGCGCGACGCCTTCGATGAAGGCGGCGAGGATCAGCGCACCGGTCTGGACGCGCGCGGCCATTTCGGGCTGCCGCGCCATGGCTTCGACAGCCTGACCGCCGATGCGGCCGATGCCGATACCGGCACCGATGGCGGCCAGTCCGGCGCCGGCTCCGGCGCCGATGAGCGCAAGACCCTGATTGTTCGCGACGGCCTCGGCGGCCGCTTGCAGCAGGGGGAAGATCATTGAGAATCTCCTACGTGCCTAACGTTACAGTTCGTGCTCCGCGACGCGCTGTTCTGCGCCGCTGCCCGTCAGCGAGACCCGGGTCTCAACGGGCTTCCCCGATCGCTCGATCGGGTACCGAACCTCGAGGTGGAGCGCAACCGAGGTTATGCCTTCAGCGTTTGCCGGCCTGCGAGCCGGTGGTTAGTGGTGCGCCTCCCTTATCTGTCCGATAAAAACCGATGAAAGCATCGTAAAGATGAACGCTTGCAGAAAGGCGATGAAAATCTCCAGCAGCATGATGGCAACCGCCATGAGGAACGGCAGCCCCGAAGCGAGTCCCTTGAAGGTGAAGATCATCCCGATGAAGGCCAGGACCACGATGTGTCCCGCCGTCATGTTGGCGAACAGACGGATGGCGAGCGCCAGCGGCTTGGTGAACTTGCTGATCAGCTCCACAGGCGACATCACCAGGAACATGACGACGCGGATCGGCAGCGCCAGCTCCGTGTTCCAGTAGAATATCGTCGACAAGTAGCCCCTGCCTAACGCGATCATCCCGGAGATCTCCGTCACCAGAAAGGTGATCAGCGCCAGCATCGCCGTGACGGCGATGTTACCCGTGGCCGTGGCGCCGTAGGGAACGAGCCCCAGCAGGTTCATCACCAGTATGAAGAAGAAAACAGTCAGCAGGTAGGGTACGTAGCGCTCGCCGTGATGTCCCACGTTAGGCAGGATCACCTCGTTCCGCATGTACAGGACCATCGCCTCGATCGCGGTGGCCGGCCCCTTGGGACGTCCGATCGCCTTCGTCTGGCGCACGTGCGCGCGCGCGGCGCCGATAAGGAGCAGGGTCACGATAACAGCCGCCAGGAAGAGCATGACGACATGTTTGGTCGGCGACAGGTTGAGTGCCCAGCCGCCGATATGGATCGGCTCCCAGAGCGGAGCGCAGCCGTGCTCGCCGACATGACGGCCGATGCACACCTCTTTATAGAAGGGGGGCTTGTAGTACGGAACCTCGAGGTGGTAACCGTCGGTTATGTGCGGTGTAATGATATCCACCTTCGGCTCGGCGGCGTTAGGCACATTGGCCGGTGCCTGCTCCCCGGCCGCGGGAGCCGCATGCTCCTGCGCGGCAGCCCGTGTCGCGAGTGCCGAGAAGCCGAGGAGCGCAATCGTCAGGAGGAGCGCCGCAAGGCGCACAGCGCGCAGAACGCCAGGTTTCATTGCGACAAGAACAGCGGTTCCAGGATTGTCGAGACGAACACGAATGCTGCAAAGCTCAGGAGCGCCGGTGCCAGCGGCAGGTCGAGCACCCTGACGCCGACCCAGCCGTACAGCGCAACAGCAGACAAGCGCAGAAGGGTTCCCAAACCCCATCCCTGCAGTAACTGTCCGGTCCGGGCCCAGCGGCGAGCCAGTAGGAACGTGCCGGCCTGGACGACCACCGTTAGGCCCGCGCTCCACCACACCGCCGCTTGTGCGCGATCACTTTCGATCACTCGTGAGGCGATGAGCGCACCCACGAAGGCGATGCCGGCCGTGATCAGCGCAAACAGCCCGAGACCCTTCATGCGCCCTCGCTCCCGGACCCGCGCACGCCCCCATCGCCGCCTTGCTCCCTGCTCTTCTCTTCCTTCCGGAGATCACCCATGAGCTTCCGATAAATGCTGTAGAATCCAGCAGTTGCACCCAGGAACACGCCGACGATCAGGAAGAGCGGCTCGCTGCCGAGTCTGCGGTCCAGCCATTGTCCGGCATAGAGGAAGAGGACGATGGAGATCGCCAGCTGGAAGCCGATCCCGGCGTACTTCGCGGCGCTGGGGCCACTCGCTCCGGCCGGCCGTTCGCGGGAGGGCTCCGGACGCTCTCCGCTCGACTCGTCCCTCATTTCGCGCGGAATCTAGGACTTTGTGAAATTTTTCGCAAGCAAACTGCCGTTGCGGCATAAGTCACAAAAATGACGTGAGGTCACGATGCGGAAACTTAGTAATCGCCGGTACTTAGCGATCTGCGCTATTGACATTTGAAGGACGCTAGCCGTATTGTTGCGCGCCGTTTGGGGGGAGGGAGGCCTCGGGCACGCTGCCGCATCCTGTTTTTGGGGCGCTGGAGACGCACACTTGCTCTCTTTTCGGTTGCTGCCGGTGCTGGCTTTTGCCGCCGCGATCGCCTTCGCGTGCGGCCCGCGCTCGCACACGTCGGAAGGTCCTCAGAGAGTGCGCAGCGTGGCCGGCCCCGGGGTAGCCGCGTCGCTTGACGTTAGGCAGCGCGGCGAGGACCTGACCTTTGGCTTCCGCATAACGAATAACGGAAAGAAGCGAGTCGAGCTGGTTTTCCCCAGCGGCTACACGCATGATTTTGTCGTCCTGGATGCAGCCGGCGAGGAAGTCTGGCGTTGGAGCATGGACCGCATGTTCACGCAGGCGCTGCGGACGCACATGTTGGGCTCCAGCGAGACGCTGGCCTACGAGGCGGTCTGGACGCCGCCGCGCAACGCTGCCGGCGAGCATGTCGTTGTGGCGACGCTGTTGAGCGAGAACCACCCGCTGGAAGAGCGCGCCGGCTTCGACGTGCGTTAGGCTACCTAACGAGTTCTCTTGTCCCCTCCGTAGCGCACCCGCGGCGGCGCTGTCTGGTCGCCGTTCGCGGCCGGGCCTGCAACCTCTCCCCTCACTCGCCAGGTTGCTCCGCAGCCGCGCCGGTTCTACCTGGCAGCTCTTCGATCCGTCCCTGCGTACGGTTCGTGGCAGACCTTATCGCACGTCGGCGCTCAGGATAACTTGCGCGCAACCTTTACCGGGCACGGCACGTGGGAGCAACGGGAGCAACGGGAGCAACGGCAAGAGCATTGGGGACCGATGAGCGGCGTGATCAGGAGCTGCTCGAGCAACTGGGCGCGGCCAAGCGCTCGCTCATCTCGCAGGTGAGCCGGCGCATCGTCGGTCAGCTCGATGTGATCGAGAATCTTGTAGGCGCCATCCTCGCCGGCGGGCATGCGCTGCTCGTGGGGGTCCCGGGGCTGGCCAAGACGTTGATGATCCGTACGGTGGCGCAGGCTCTTGACCTAACGTTTTCGCGCATCCAGTTCACGCCGGATCTGATGCCGAGCGATATCACTGGGACGGAGCTGTTGGAGGAGGATCACGCGACCGGGCGGCGAGTCTTCAAGTTCGTGCAGGGGCCTGTGTTTGCGAACGTCGTGCTGGCGGACGAGATCAACCGTGCCCCGCCGAAGACGCAGGCGGCGTTATTGCAGGCGATGGAAGAGCGCACCGTTACGGTAGCGGCGCAGACTTACCAATTGCCCAACCCGTTTTTCGTGCTCGCCACGCAGAATCCGATCGAGCAGGAGGGGACGTATCACCTCCCCGAGGCGCAGCTCGACAGGTTCATGTTCGAGCTGCGTTTGGACTATCCGTCGAAGGAGGAGGAGGAGTTGATTGTGACTTCGACGACCGGTGCCAACGTAGCTGAGATCAAGCCGGTGCTGACGGGGGAGGAGGTGCTGCAGATGCAGCAGCTCGTTAGGCGCATCCCGACACCGCCTTCCTTGGTGGAGTTCGCAGTCAGGCTGGCGCGCGCCACGCGGCCGCACGATCCTAACGCGACGGCCGACGTGCGCAAGTACATCAGTTACGGGGCCGGCCCGCGCGCGTCGCAGTTTCTGGTGTTAGGCGCCAAGTCGCGCGCCGCGATGGAAGGTCGGCCGGTGCCGGATCTGGACGATGTGCGTGCTTGCGCCTACCACGTGCTGCGGCACCGCACGGTGATGAATTTCCAGGCCGAGGCCGAAGGGGTGGGCATGGCACAGCTGGTGGCGGGGACTCTCAAGGCGACGTAGATCGCTTCGGAAGTTGCCCCGTGGGTAGCCCGGCGGCGGCTCGGTGCTATATCGCCCGGGCTAAGAAAGGGCGTCCGCCCTCCGCACGCGTGGGCTTGCCGGGGGAGGCGATGACTTCCGGAGCATTGGGTTCCTCCGCCCTCCCCCCACCTGGGCTTGCCCCTCGACTCCTCGCCGGGCTGTTGTAGCGGCGCCGGACCCCGCCGCTGGCCCTTCCGCGCGCTACTGGGGTTTCTTGCCGGCTTGTTCAGCGGTCGCCGGGTTTCGAGATCGCGCGAGGTTCGCCTGCTGTTCGGGCTCCTTGCGGACACGTTCCCCTCTATGACGCTGGAATGACGCGTCCGCGTTTGGCTTGCGGAGTGAGAAGTGCGAAAGCATATGGTCAGCGTATGATCCGGATCCTGAGCATGGGGAAGTGTGCCATCGAGCTGGACGGCTCTCAGCTGTCCGCCGAGTCCGAAGTTGTGTTCGGGCTGTTGTTGTATTTGGCGGCGCGCGCCGGGGATACGGTGTCGCGTGAGGATGCGCAGGCGCTCCTCTGGCCGGAGTTGTCGCGCGAACGCGGGCGTCACTGTTTGCGGCAGTCGTTGTATCGTCTGCGCCAGCTCGGTGTGCCGCTGCAGGGGGATAACGGCGCACTGGGTATTTCGTTAGGCGACGTCACCTCGGATTTTGGGCCGTTCGTTGCAGACGATGCGCCGGCGGCGAGTTACCGCGACGCGGCGATCGGGGACATCTTGCCGGGGTACTTCCCCATGTTTTCGCAGCCATTTGCGGCGTGGGTGGAGGAGTATCGCGCGCAGATCGGTTTGCGCATACGGAAGCAGCTCGTGCGGACCATTCTGGATCTGCGCTCGAAGGGGCGTTATCGCGAGGCGGAGCCGCTGGCGCGGGTGTGCCTGGCGTCGGACCCATTCAACGAAGTTGCCACGCTCGCGCTGGCCGAGGCGCGTGTTGTGTTGGGCGGCAATCGGGCGGAGGCACTGGCCATCCTCGATCGTTATGTGGAGGAGGTTGGTGGTTCGCGGGATCAGCGGCTGGCGTTGTCGGCGACGGTTTTGCGGCGGCGCATAAGCGAGCGGTTCGTGGAGCAGCGTTATGCGGCGCCGCCGGAGGCGCCCTTTGTCGGTCGTGAGGATGTGCTGCAGTTAATGGTGGAGAAGATGCAGGAGGCTGTCGCGGGCCGCAGTACGATCGTGTATGTGTGGGGCGAGCCGGGGATCGGGAAGACGCGCTTGCTGGATGAGCTGACGAAGGTAGCCCTCGTGCAGGGTGTGCGGGTGGAGCGTTATACTGTGACGCCTAACGATCCGGAGCGGCCTCTCGCGATGTTTTCATCGCTTTTGCCGCGGCTGACGGCGCTGCCGGGGGCGGTCGGTATCTCGCCGGAGTCTTACGAGGCGATTCAGCGGTTTATCGATCCTACGGCGTGGGAGCGAGTCGACCCGCCGGCGAGCGTTGCCGAGGCCGCTCGCGTGTTCGGTCGGTTGAGAACGGGGATTGCCGAGTTGGTGGAAGTGTTGGCGGAAGAGCGGCCGTTTGTCTTGCTGGTGGACGATGTGCATTGGAGTGATGCGCGGTCGATCGAGGTATTGTCTGAGGTGGTTGAGCGTGTGCGCGGCCGGCGGGTGGTGTTTGTGTTGACGTCACGCGAGCAGTGCACGGGAACTGGGACGGGTGGGTTGGAGGCGTTATGCGCGCGGGCCGCTGTGCGTCGGCTGGACGGGCTTAGGGCGTCGGAGGTCGAGCGCCTTTTGCGTCAGATCGCGGATCAGCGAGATTTTGAGTTGACGCCGGCGTTCGTTAGGCGGACGCTGGATGC
>JBQTJS010000215.1:0-3891 GCA_052386875.1 Gemmatimonadaceae bacterium | reverse complement strand
AGACGACTGACGAGGAGGTTACGGCGCTCCTGGCCGCGTCGCGCGTGAATGTTCCGGCCCGCGGCGAGGGATCGCGCCACGGCTCTGCGACATCCAGCGGCCCGGAACGAGGCGCCTAACGGGATTGTTTGCCGTGCCGGCGCTCAGCGATCGGTCGCACCTCGACACTCCCGCCGAAGCAGTCCAGCCGCTTACGGGTGATCGTGCCGCTGGCTTGATCCGCAGGACGCGAAACGAAACCGGGGGCGACCTTGCGGCCGCCCCCGGTTCTGCCTCTGAGCGTTAGGCAACTATTACTAGGTGCACCTCGGCTCGCCTTCCACTGTCGCGGGTCCAACCGGGCCGGCGATACCGATGAAGATCGCGCACGTCCTGGGTGTACCGTTGTGCGTAGACGTCGCCGACCAACCCGTGCCGCCGCTTGCCGTCGCCGAGACCGACACACCGGCCGACGGAACGAAGCCCGTCGCGGCGTCGGGCGACGCAACACCACCGAGGTTACTGGCCGTCATGTTTGTGTAGAGCTGGTTATCGGCGAAGAAGCCTTCCTGCGCCGTCGCAATATTGCGCAAGTCGGACTTCATCGAGGCGACGTACGCCCTTGCCTTCGTGTTCGCGAACCTCGGGATCGCGATCGCGGCCAAGATGCCGATGATCACGACAACGATCAGAAGTTCGATGAGGGTGAAGCCCTTGCGGTTCTGCATTTCGGTCTCCGGGGTGCCCGTGAAGGTTGAACGCCAACTCGAGGCGAGTCGTGTCGCGGGTACCTAAGGCAACGCACGGACCAGCGAGCACAGGCGAGCGGTATCTCGTTGACGGATAAATACTTACGGATGCTGTTGCGCCTGCGTAGGCGGGCCGCCAGAGAGTGATTTGCGCCCCTTTATTGCAACCTGCCACATGCCAATCGGCATCCGAGCCTGCTGCTGGACACGAGCGCCGGCTTGAGGCATTCCTAACCGGGCCCTCGAGTCACGCGAGGTAGACGAAACCGGCGAGAGGGCGTAACGGGGCCTTTCCGGAGACCCCAAACGGCTCACGCGCCGTGGTGCGCGCGGTCACTGGACACCGGTGATGGCCGCCTGACGACAGTAGCGGCGGAAGTCACACGCCGCGTGGCGAAAACTCGCTCGTTAGGCCTTATCGCGGCGTGCGCGGACGGCGCCGGCCGGCGGAAAGAGATTGAAGCGCAGTATGTGCCAGAAGGCGGCGAGACCGTCGCGCCAGCCGATCTTCTTCCCTTCGGCGTACGTGCGTCCCGCGTAGGAGATGGGGACCTCGTAAACGCGCGCCCCTGCCTGCGCCAGGCGGGCCGTGATCTCGGGCTCGAATCCGAAGCGGTCGGCCGTAAGCACGAGGCTACGTGCCAGCTCGCCGCGCACAGCCTTGTAGCACGTCTCCATGTCGGTGAGGTTCAAGTTCGTGAACATATTGCTCACCGTCGTTAGGACCGAATTCCCCACGGAGTGCCAGTAATACAGAACGCGATGCGGCCCGCCGAGGAAACGCGAGCCGAAGACAGCGTCAGCCTGGCCGTCGATGATGGGATCGAGCAGCAGCGGCCAGTCCGCCGGATCGTACTCGAGGTCCGCGTCCTGTACGACCACGATGTTACCGGTGCTATGCTGCAGCGCCGTGCGGATGGCGGCACCCTTGCCGCGGTTGTGTGGGTGGTGGATCACTTTGTCGATGCGCCCGGCCGTGTGCAGGCCGTCGAGGATGTGCGCCGAGCGATCGCTCGACTGATCGTTGACGCAGATGATCTCTTTTCTGACTGGAACGGACTGCACTTGCTCGACGATCAGCTCGATCGTCGGCTCCTCGTTGTAGACAGGAATCAACACCGAGAGGGTAAGCGAGTCGCGCGGTATCGGCGTGCGGCCGCGCAGGCGCTGGATGGCGGCGGGACCTTCCCGCTCGGCGGCAGCGCTCCAGCTTGGCGGGGAAGGGCGGGTCGAGTTCATCGGCTCGGGATGGGCGACGCGGCAATATAGAACCGCGGCGCTTGCGGGGGGGGGGAGCGGCGCCGCCGGGGCCCGAGTCACGCCGCCTGGCTTCCGCCGAAGCGGGAGAGCTTGCGGTGCAGCGTCGATGGATCGATGCCTAACGTTTCGGCCGCGCGCGTCTTGTTCCCCCCTTCGCTGTCCAGCACCCACAGGATGTACGCCCGCTCGATCGCGTCCAGGGTCGGATTGCGCGTCGGGCGGTCCTCCACCAGAAGCTCCGGCTTGTGGGTGGTCACCTGTTCGGGGAGCGCGTTAGGCTGGATCATGTCAGACTCGGAGAGGATCACGGCGCGCTCGAGAGCGTTCTCCAGCTCGCGCACGTTGCCGGGCCAGCTGTAGGTCTGCACAAGCTCCAGCGCCGTGTCGCTCAGGTGTTTGGGGGGCTCGCCGCGCTGCTCGGCCAGCCGAGCCAGAAAGGCGTCGACGAGGATCGGGATATCGTCCGTGCGCGTTCGCAGGGGCGGCATGTGCAGCGCGATGACGTTGAGCCTGTAAAAGAGGTCGCGCCGGAAGTTGCCGCGTCTGATCTCCTCCTCGAGGTCGCGATTGGTCGCGGCGATCAGGCGTGTGTCGATGGGGATGGGCTCGGTGGCTCCCACAGGGATCACCTGACGGTGTTGCAGCACGCGCAGCAGCTTCACCTGTGTGGCGGGTGTCGTTTCGCCGATTTCGTCGAGGAAGAAGGAGCCTTTTGCC
The DNA here is from genome assembly GCA_052386875.1 of Gemmatimonadaceae bacterium. Classification (GTDB taxonomy): domain Bacteria; phylum Gemmatimonadota; class Gemmatimonadetes; order Gemmatimonadales; family Gemmatimonadaceae; genus DASYRX01. The sequence continues at coordinate 1,186 of JBQTJS010000215.1, read as the reverse complement.
GAGGCGGCGAAGAGGCCGGATTTGTCTTTGACGGCGCCGGTAAAGGATCCCTTGATATGACCGAACAGCTCGCTCTCGAGGAGGCTTTCCGGGAGCGCCCCACAGTTGATCGAGAGGAACGGTCCTTCAGTGCGCGTGGACAACTGGTGGATGTGGCGCGCGATGACTTCCTTGCCGGTCCCGGACTCGCCCTGGAGGAGCACTGTGGAATCCGTCGGCGCGACGGTCTCGGCGAGCCTAACGACATCCAGCCAGGCCTTGCTTTTTCCGATGGGGCGGCCGGCCAGGCTGCTGTCGCGCCGCCGGATCTCCTGTTTCAGCGATTTGTTTTCGACGCGCAGGTTGCGGTGCTCGGCGGCCCGCCGCAGGATGGCAACCAGTTCGTCGTTGCGGAAGGGTTTCTGGATGTAGTAGAAGGCCCCTTCGTTGACGGCCTGCACGGCGGACTGCAGCGTGGCCTGCGCCGTCATGAGGATGACGGGCGTGTCGGGGTCGCGCGAGCGCGCCGCGGCGAGGACCTGGAGGCCGCCGACAGCCGGCATGCGCACGTCGGTTAGCACGATGTCCGGGCTCAACTCGGCGATGCGCGCGAGGGCCTGTTCGCCGCCTAACGCGACATGAGCGGCAAAACCTTCGTTCTTCAGCAGGATGCGCAGCGAGTCCACGATCCCGCTTTCGTCGTCGATGATAAGGACGCTGGGCGGGGCGGTGCCGCTTGAGGAGGAGGCGGAACGATCCGTCACAGCACGTCTCCGTTGTCGTTTTGGTGCGTGGGGAGGAGCACTGTCACCCGCGTGCCGCGCTTGTCGGAGTCGACGTACACGAAACCGCGATGCGCTTCGATGGCGCGGTGCACGATGGGGAGTCCCAGACCGCTCCCTCCCGGCTTGGTGGTGAAGAAGGGATCGAACAGGCGATCGCGGATCTCGGGAGCGATGCCGGGGCCGTCGTCACTGACGCGGACCGCCACGCCGCCGCGATCGAAGGTCATGCCGGCGGGTGCTTCGTCCACACCTAACGCGGTCAACTCCACCCGCACGCGGCCGTTCGCGGCGGATGCCTGAACGCCGTTGAGGATGAGATTGAAGATCGCGCGGTGCAGCAGGTCCTGGTCTCCTTCGACGGTGAGGGAGTCACGAGTCGCGTGGCATTCAACTTGTACGTTAGGCGCCCGGTCCGGATGCGT
>JBQTJS010000214.1:0-7871 GCA_052386875.1 Gemmatimonadaceae bacterium | reverse complement strand
TCACGTTCTTCGGACCGGCAGCAATCGCTCACGTCGCAGTCGTTAGGCAGCCGGATGTCGCCGAGACCTTTCTCCCGCCGGGGATGCTGGATCGGGCCGAGGAAGGCGTGGAGCGCGCGCGCCGCGGGACGGGCTACATTCCCGATCCCGAGCTGTTTCGCCCGGTGATGGCGAGCAGGATTATCGCGAACAACGTGCAAGTTACATTCGCCGCGTTCGCGCTCGGCCTAACGCTCGGCATCGGGACGCTGCTTGTATTGCTCACGAACGGCGTCGCGATCGGCGGTGTCATGGGTCTGTACACGTCCAAGGGGATAGCGTCTCTGCTGCTCAAGTTCGTGGCACCGCACGGCGTGCTCGAGCTGACGGCTATCTGCATTGCCGGAGGGGGGGGCTTGCTGCTTGCTGCAGCGATTTGGCTTCCCGGCGAGCGGACACGGCGCCAGGCGCTTGTCGAGAACAGCCGGCGCGCGATTCAATTGATCGGCGTCTCGTCTGTATTGTTGGTCGTGGCCGGGACGCTGGAAGGCTTCATCTCGCCGATTCCGACGTGGTCGTTAGGCGCGAAGCTGGCCGTGGCGGCGGCGTCGGCCGTAGCGTTGGTGCTTTACATCGGACCGGGGCGGGGGCGGGGGCGGAGCTGAGTGACGCGCAGGACGCGAGCGTCGAGATGTTTCGCCGAGTTACGACATGCCGGTGGTCCGCAGCATAAGCCTAGAGCGCACCGCGAGCCTTGATCTCGAGATAGCGATTGATCACGGGCGCTGTCATTGTTTGCGGGGATACGTCCAGTACAGTTACGCCGGAGCTGCGCATGCGCTCGAGAGCTGCCTCGCGGGCCGTGATCAGCTCCTCCGCCGCGGCGGTTCTGTATAACGCCAACTCGCGTTCGGCACGCACCGGTACGGCGGCTAAGGTTGCAGCGCCGAACGTGTCGTCGTTGCGCAAGGCTACCAGCACGACGAGATGTCGTGCTGCGCTGCGCGTTACGTAGGCGATCAGGGCGCGTGATGCCCGAATGTCGATCGCGTCCGTGAAGAAAACTATGAGCGAGCGACGTCGCTGATGTGTGGCCAGATGGCGAAAGGCGCCGGCGTAGTCCGGTTCGGTCATGCTGGGCTGCACCGGGACGAGCGCGGTGCGGATCGCGCCGAGTGCGGCGCGGCCGCGCTGGGCAGCGACAAAGGCGCGGATGCGGTCGTCGAAAACCAGTGCTCCGACGCGGTCGCCGGTCGTGGCGGCGACATCGGTGAGGACCAGCGCCGCGGAAAGTGCGTGTTCGAAACGGGAGAACGCGCCGGCGAGCTGGGTCATCGACCGTCCTGCTTCGATGAGCACGAAGACAGTTTGAGACTGCTCGACGGAGTATTCGCGCACGATGTGCTTGGCGCGGCGCGCCGTCGCCTTCCAGTCTATATGGCGTGGATCGTCACCGGCGGCATAGTCGCGCAGGCCGGCGAAGCTACGACCCTCCCCGCGCCGCCGCAGAACGCGCACGCCGGCCGTGTGCAGGCGATGCTGGATTGCCAGCAGGCGGAAACGGCGCACGTCGGCAATGGACGGCAGGACCAACAACTCGTCGCCGGGACTCAGCACATCGCGGGTGCCTAACAATCCAAGTCGAGTGCGCGCAGCGATTGCGAGCCTGCCGAGGGGGTGCTGTCCGCGCTGCATACCGGCGAGTGTCGCGTTCGCGGTGACTGTGGCACCGGGCGGCAGGAGCATGGGTGCGTTAGGCACTCCACCGACGAGCGCCGCGGGCAGCTCCTCCAGCAGAACGACATACGTCGGCCAGCGCCAGCTCGACGAGATCTCGTACGTGCCCGAGACGCGCTCTCCGATCCCGGCGGTGGGTGGCATGGAGCGGAGCACCGTGAGCGCTCGGCGCGTCGGCAGGAGCAGGAAGTCCACGATCACCAGAAGTGCCAGCGCGCCGCCGGCGATGGCGACGGCGGCTGCGGCAGCGCTACGCGGGAGGAGCCAAAGCAGGGCCAGGGTCGCGAAGACGTAGGCGAGCCGGGGCCGTGGGACGATGCGCGCGCGGATCACTGCGGGGCGCGCACGCGTGAGAGGATTGCGGTGAGGACCTGGTCGACGGAGCGGCCTTCGACTTCGACCTCGGGAGCGAGCGTGATTCGGTGACGCAGCGCCGACGGCGCGCGCGATTTGGCGTCGTCGGGAACGGCGTAGTCGCGTCCGTCGAGCAGTGCCGCCGCACGCGCGGCGCGCATGAGTGCCACCGACGCGCGAGGCGACGCGCCTAACGTGATAGCCGGATCGGACCGTGTGGCACGCGTGATGTCCGCTATATAGGCACGCAGCTCCGGCGCCACGCGCACGCGGTCGACGAGACGGCGCAGGGCGAGCGCCTGTTCGGCGCGGACCACGGGTTCGATACCTAACGAGGGATCCTGCTCCGGATCGAAGCCTCCCTCGTGCAGCGCCAGCATCTCTAGCTCGGCTTCCTGCGATGGGTACGGGACGACGGACTTGAGTAAGAAGCGGTCGAGCTGCGCCTCCGGGAGAGGAAACGTACCTTCGTGCTCGACAGGGTTCTGAGTGGCGAACACTGTGAAAAGCGGATCCAGCGGTCTTGTCACACCGTCGACAGTCACCTGGCGTTCGGCCATGCCTTCGAGGAGCGCCGCCTGGGTCTTAGCCGGTGCGCGATTGATCTCGTCAGCGAGCAACAGCGACGTGAAAATCGGTCCCGCCTGAAATTCGAAGCCGCGGGCAGGGTCGCGCAGCAGGCTGACGCCCGTCACGTCGGACGGCATGAGATCCGGGGTGAACTGTATGCGGGCCATGCGTAAACCGAATGCGGCGCTGAGTGCGCGAACCAGGAGCGTCTTGGCCGTTCCGGGTACGCCCTCTATCAACAAGTGTCCGCGGGCGAGGAAGACCACCAATGCGTCGTCTATTGCGGCGGCTTGTCCGACGACCCGAGCTGCGACCGTTTGGTGGATCCGGCGGAGTAGCTCGGCGCTCTCTTCAATCGTTAGGGAGAGCGCGGACGACGGAGCAGTGGAAGTCATGATCGGTAGGTTAGGAGGTCGTGCTCGAGCCGCCGCAACGCATCGGCGATGAGCGGCAGTTCCTTACGAGCCATGGGCGAGGCAATGGCGCGCTGGATCAGGTCCGCGTCGCCGCGACGCGGCGGGATGCGCTCGCGGACCCAATCGAGGAACTGTTCATCGGAGATTTCCCGGCGTCCACCGCCGAAGGTGTGTTGGGTGCGCCGCCGAACTCCGCGGAGTAGTCGTCGCGTGGCTGTGCGCGTCGCGTGTACCTGCCAGTACGCACGCGCGAGCGCATCGACATGTTCGAGCGGGGAGCGGCGCTCTACGGTGTTGACGACACGGGGCGGCAACGTGCGCGGGCCTAAGGCGAGCAGCAGCACCAGGCCGGCGAGTCCCAAGTGGCCTAACGTTTTTCCGGAAGCAGTGGAGCTGAGATAGCGCAGAATGGCGCGCGTGGTCCCCGGCCGAGCACCTTCCCCCTGGTGGTATTCGTCGAACACGAGGCGGTTGCGCGCAGTGCCGTCGGGGGGACTGCCGCGGAGGTACTCGAGCATCCGGACGAACTGCATAGCGGCATCCCAGGCACACACACGGACGTTATCGTTGCGAAAGAGATCGGGGTCGGCAGCAACAACCACGTGCCCGCGGCCTAACGGGAAGCCGATTACGGCAGGGCGCAGCTGTGGGGCTGTGGGAGCCGTGAGGGCCGCGGAGGCCGTGAGGGCCGCAGGGGCCGCAGGGGCCGCAGGGGCTGCGGGGGAATCTCCAGCGACACGCACACGCAGGAGGGTGTCGACCGGCGGCGCAAGGCGGGCGGAATCACCAACGGACAGGAGGAAGAGATCGCGGCCGGAGAAGTGCGTGGCGATCCTGTCGGAGAACTGGCTGGGGACACGACAGCGCGGGTCCGCTCGATCCGGCGGATCGGGGGCGGTGCGGACCTCGTATCCCGGCGGGGCGCGATGCACGCCCAGTGAATCGCTGAGCGTCGCATCGTCCATGGCATAAAGGAGCGCTCCGCCGCGGCGGACTCCTTCGAGCAGCGTGTGCACAGCGCGGGCGCGGAATGGAAGGACGGGATCGAGGACTACAGCAACCGTCAGCTCGTTAGGTGCCAGTGAATCGACCAAGCTGCGCCGTACTTGCCAGCCGAGCCGCTCGGCGAGCTCGTAGACGACGCGCGCGCCGTGCGGTTGGGCCGAGAACGAGGAGACTCGCCTGTCGCCGTAAGCGGCCGGTTCCGGCGTGAGGATCGCGACGAGGAGGAAGAGACTCCCCACGGCGGCGAGGAGCAGCAACTCCCGGCGACGCCGCGTCCTGTCACGCACCATCAGCGCGTCGCAGCGGGGTCTGCGACCTGCAGAAGCCGCTCAGCGTCTCCCCAGAGGGCGTTGAACGTGGCGTCGCCGCACGTCTCATAACCATAAAAGACACGATCGAAGCGAGCGGTGAAGGTACGGAACGGCGGGTAGGCGGGATGCCCCCGCGCCCGGAGTTCGCGCGCGAAATCGCCGCTTGTCTTGGAAGGATGCAGCATAACGAGGCGCCGCGTTGCGAGCGCGTCGAGGACTGCCGCGTACAGCACATGAGCAGCGTCGGCGAAGCGTCCGGCGCGTGCCAGGCGACGCGCTTCGTCGAGCGTTGCGGGATGGCGGCTCGAGCCGATCGCGCCCGATGTACGCGCGCGGCCGGGTCGTTCACGCGCGGCGCGCGCCGCATACAACATCCGCAAGGCGACGGCTGCGACAAGGATCACACACAGTGCGAGCGTCACTATGCGCGCGGTGCTTGTTGCGGCCACGAACTGGAAGAGAGCGTTCAGCTGGTCCCCCAGCCACGCCCAGAAGCGTTGGGCGAGGGAGCGCGTGAAGCGGCGCTGGTAGACGTCTTGTTGAACGATGGCAGCGACTGTGTCGTGGATGGCGCGCGCGGGCCACTGCGCCAGGGTAGCGACCAGCTGCGCCGGCACGGCTATGCGCGCGCTGCGTGGACGCCTAACGCTTGTGTCATAAGCTCGACGTCGTAACCCTCGGCGCGGATGCGTGCGTCGTAGTACAGGATCATCTCCATGATGCCGATGACCGGGTAGATGATGACTGTCGCCACGCTGGTGATGAGCGCCAGTATCACGCTGCCGCCGAGGATGCCGCCGGCGACTCCGAAGGCGAGCGTGATTACGTAGAAGATGAGATAGGCGAGGGCGTAGCAGCCGAGGATGGCGAGCTTGCGGCCCTCGGACAGCCGGGTGGATCGCGCGTAGGCCTCGGATACGGAGCCGCGCTCGAGGACGATGACCGGTGTAAGCGCAAAGGTTCGCGCGAACATCCAGAAGCCGGGTATAACGAAGGCGAGTGTGGCAAGGGCGACGAGGACGATCCGGAGCAGGGTGGACGCGAGGATAGCCGGCACGCGCGGGAGCACGTCCGTGAGCGCGGCGGCGATCTCCATTTCCCGGCCGAGGTATGCTTCGGAGGAGAGCCTAACGAGTGCCGCGGACATGAATGCGAACGCAACGAAGCCGGCGACGTAGCTGAGGACGCCGAGGAAGCCGCCGGTTATGGAAACGTCGCCGGGCGTGAAGAACACCAGTTGGAACAGCAGAAAGGGGGCGTACGCGGCGCCGCAGATGAGGATGTAGCGCAGCGCGTCGCGCCGGAACAGCTGGAATGCGGCGTCGATGATCTCGGTGACGGAGCGAGGCCGGTACGCCGCATCCGACATCGCCTAACGTGCCTCCGATGTCGCGGGCGAGACGACGCCTGCTTTCGCCTCTGCCTCTTCCAGTGTTTTGAGGACATCCTTCCACTGGAACCTGGGCTTGCCGCGGATCCAGTGTTCCATCCACATCATCTCGGACACGCTCTTGAGCAACTGATTGCGCGGATCGGGGATGCCGTGCGTGGAGCCGGGATAGACGAAGTACTCGGTGGGGACGCCAAGCTTCTTGAGTGCCATGTGCAGCTCGTCGCTCTGCGGGCGCGGCACGCGCGGATCGCCGTCGACAACATGGATCATGGTGGGCGTTTTCGCGTTACGGACGTACTTCAGCGGCGACTGCTTCCAGTAGGCCTCGAAGTCATCGTAGGGGAGCTTGCCGCCGAGGTAATTCTGCCGGTTGCGTTGGACGTCGCTCTGGGCGTACATGGAGATCCAGTTGGAAGTGCCGGCGCCCGTGGAGATCGCCTTGAAGCGTGTGGTGTTGACGAGGATCCAATTGGACCAGTGGCCGCCGGCGCTCCAGCCTAACGCGCCCATGCTGTCCGGATGGACGAGTCCCTGGGCGATGAGGTGGTCAACTCCGCTGATTATGTCCTCGTAGCCTTTCTTGAAGTAGTCACCGACGATGTCGAGCTTGTGGCGCTCGCCGTAATTGGTGGATCCGCGGTAGTTGGGCATTAGTACGGCGTAGCCGGCGCCGGCGTAGATCTGCGAGCCGTAGCCGCCGTTGAAGCCGAGTACGTCGGCTCCAGCCGGTCCGCCGTGGATGGCTACGATCAAGGGGTAGCGCCGCCCCGGTTGGTAGTTCGCCGGCTTGAGAAGCACGCCGCCCACAGTGCGGCCGTCGCGGGACTTCCAGGCGATTTCTTCGGCGTCGCCTAACGACCAACCCTCGGCTTGCGCGTTCGCGTTTGTCAGCTGCTTCCAACGAGACTTGTCGCGTACGTCGTCCAGCGTGGCCGCGACGTAATGGGCGGCCGGTTGCTTCGGATCGGCGTAAGTGATGAGGTAGCGCTTGGCATCGCGGTCGTACTGCACGGCGGTTGTGGCCTGGCCGGTGCTGACCTGCGAGACGCGATCGCCGGCGACGTCGAGTGCCATGAGCTGCGTTGTGGCCTTCAAGCCGTCGTTGAAGAAGACTGTCTTCCCGTCGTCACTCCACCAACTGAGACCAACGTCGCCGTCATAGGAGGCGCCGAGCTTGCGCCATTGTGCGCCGCGGTCAGCGGCACGCCGCAAGTACAGTTTGTTGTCTCGGAAATAGGTGTAGTCGTTCGGCGCGGAGAAGGCGATCGACTCACCGTCCGGCGAAAACGAAAGGGAACTCTCTCCGATTTCTACGTTTTGAGTCAGGCGCTCGATGCCCCCGGTCGCCAGGTCGAGGAGGTACAGATCGCCGTTGATCCCTTCCTCGGTGATATTGCGCGCGTAGCGGTCGTTCTTGATGCCTGTGAAGCCGAGCCACTTGGTGTCCTCGGACAGCGTGAAGCCGCGGACGCTGTAGGTTGTGTCCGTCGTTAGGCGTTTCTCCTGTTTTGTCGCGAGGGACACGGCCCACAGGTGGTCGGCGGGCATGGCCTCATTGCGGACGCGCACGTCGAACTTCTTCTCCATGCGCATCTTGTTGTCCTTGTCGACGGTATCGGGGGCGAGAAAGAAGAGAGTGCTGCCGTCGTGCGACAGCTGCCAAGCGCGGACGGGGGTAGCATGCTTGGTGAGCTGCACTGGAGCGGCGCTGTCGGTCTGCGTGGCAGGGAGCAGCCAGACTTGCTGCTCGTCGCTCTTGCCGGCGGAGTAGACGAGCCAGCGGGCGTCGCGCGTGAAGGCAAACTGGCCGATGCCGTCTTTCACGTCGGTAAGCTTGCGGGCCTCGCCGCCGTCGTGGCGCATCATGTAGAGCTGCTGTTGCGCGCCGTTGTTCGGTGTGTCGCGATTGGAGCTGAAGACGAAGGATGAGCCGTCCCGTGACCAGCGCGGCGACGCTTCGTTCTTGTCGGCGGTAAACGTCAGCTGCCGCGCGGAGGATGGCCCGGCTTCGGCGGAGACGACATAAATGTCAGTGAAGCGGCGCCCCTCCTTCCAATTCATCGTGCCGACGGTGTAGAGCATCCAGCGACCGTCGGGGCTCAAGGC
>JBQTJS010000213.1:0-15661 GCA_052386875.1 Gemmatimonadaceae bacterium | reverse complement strand
GTCGTTCCTGGATTTCATGATAGAGCAGTTGGTGATTCCGTTGCGGCAGCGGCTCAGGGCGCGGGGGGACGATCTCTGGTTCCATATCGGCTACGTCGGCGCGAACACGGGACTGTTGCACCGCGACAATCCGGAGGAGTACGCTGAACTGGCGCTGGCAGCATTCCAGCACATGCAGCAAAAGTTCGGCTTCGTTCCCCGCTCGCTCGAGCTAGTCAACGAGCCCAATCTGGGGAACTGGAACTCGCAGCAGGTCGGCCAGAATCTCGTGGCTGTGAAGCGGCGGCTGAACCAGGCGGGGTTCGCGCCGCAGTTCGTGGGTCCAACGGCTAGCTCCGCCTACGGCACGATCCTGATGTTCGATCAGATGATACAGATACCGGGCGTGGCGCAGGCGCTCAACGAGATCTCGTATCACCGTTATGGCGGGACCCTCATGAGCTACCTGCAGGACATAGCTCAACGCGGGGCGCAATTTGGGATGCGGACGTCGATGCTGGAGCATATCGGCAGCGGATACGAAGCATTGCACGACGACCTGACGATTGCGAACGTGTCTACGTGGAAGCAGTTCTCGCTTGCGTTCTGTCTCAACGGCGATGACGGCGTCGGCGGCGGCCTCTATTTCATCATTCACGGGGCGGAAGCGGGCGAGAACAACCCGCAGATCATCACGGCGAAGACAAGCACCTATCTGCGGCAGTACTTCCGCTATGTCTACCTGGGGGCGGTGCGGCTGGGGGCGACTACTGCGAACGCGGCTTTTTCACCTGTGGCGTTCCGCAATCCCGACGGCAAGTTCACCGTCGTTGTGAAGGCGACGAGCGGCGGCTCTTTCACTGTCGGCGGCCTGCCGGCGGGCAGCTACGGTATCGAATACACGACGGCGCAGGAGTATGCGCGCTCTCTGTCCGACGTGGCGATCACGTCGTCGCAGGCAGTGTCGGCGGCGATCCCGGCGGCCGGCGCGCTTACGATCTACGCGAAGTAGGACGGACCTAACGATTCGTCGCGACGCTCGGCTGCGCGCGCCGGACGTCGCGCGCGCGCGCGGCGGCTAGCAGGTCGCGTGCGCGCGCCAGCGTCTGCGCGAGTGAATCGGCGGTGATCAAGTTGTTGCGCTCCCAGGGATCGCGCCGCACATCGAACAGTTCTTCGGCGCCGCTGCTGCCGCTGATGTAATGGTAGCCGTCCACAACCACGGACTTCATGGGTCCCTGTGAGACGGGGATGTAAGCCGGCAGGTTGCGCGCGTAGTCGACTTCGGCGTATACAGGTGAGTCGGGGGCGCGGGAGCGGGCGAGGGGATCGCTTGTGCCTAACGAATCGCTCCGCCAATGCCGCGCCAGGCTCGTTCCGGGGAGAGAGTGCGCGCCGGCCCCCCCGATAAGCTCGAGCACTGTCGCCGGCACATCGCGCAACGTCACCGGCTCCGCTACCGCCGTGCCGCGAGGCACTCCCGGCCCGGCCACGATCAGGGGCACGTGCAGGGACGGGAAGTACAGCGTGTTCCCATGGTTCATCTGGCCGTGCTCGTTGAACTCCTCGCCATGGTCACTGGTCACGATGACGAGTGTATTCTCGAGCAGACCGCGCCGCTCCAGCGCCGCGAATAGCGCACCCAGCTGGCGGTCGAGATACGCGATCGAGCCGTCATACGCGTCCAGCAGGCCGGCAACTTCCGTCGGCGTGAAATCGCGGCTCCCGGAATCGCGCGTGGGCGGCTCGCGACCGGAGAACATTGTGTCGAAGGGAGCCGGCGGCGCGTACGGCCCATGCGCGTCGTAGTAGTTGATGAACGCGAAGAACGGGCGCCGGCGCCGCGGCAGGTACGCCCGATCTATCCACCCCAGGAAGCGCTCGTTCATGCGTTCCGCGAAGAGACGCCCGGGCGCATTATAGCCGTTGAAGCGCTCGATAAAGAACATGGCCACGGCGAGCGCGAGAGAACTGCTGCGCCAGGCTTCACCGAAGGACACGTCGTAATCGCGGTAGTAGCCGAAGCCGCGGTCGAGGCCGAACTCGTAGGAGCAGTACCTTAGATTCGCCGCAAAACCCGCCGTGGCATAGCCTAACGACGTTAAACGCTCGGCGAGTGTGGGATACGTGTCGTCCAGCGGCACGCTCCAGCCGGCAGTCAATTCGTGCGCGTAACGTCCCGTGAACAGCGAGGCGTGGGTCGGCAGAGTCCAAGGTGAAGTCGCAACCGCGCGGTCGAAGCGCACACCGCGCCGAGCGACCTGCGCCAGCACGGGCGAGGTGGGCCGCGCGTATCCGTACGCCGACAGAGAAAGGGCGCGCACAGTGTCGAGAACCAGCAGCAAGACGTTAGGCGCCCCTTCTGCGGCCACACCCAGACCGGCAACGGCTCGCCGCTCGCGCCGGCCGCGCGTGACGTTGAACGCAAGCGCGCCAAGCAGGGCAACGGCGGCGAGAACCGCTGTCAGCCGGCGCGACCAACGCGCCGCGAAAGCCGGCCGCGCCGCGACCAGCCGCCCCGTCGCGACACCGATTCCGAGTGCGAGTACAAGGAGCGCCGCGATATGCAGGCGCTCCTTCAGCACCAGCAGCGGCTCGAGCGCAGCCAGACCGACTGCAACTGTGACTGCCGCCGGGAAAGCCCACTCCCGGCGCATGACTCGCACGAGGCCCCAGACCGCGAAGACAGCTGGAGCGATGATGGCCACATTGGCGATCGGTGCCAGCCAGATCCCTTGTGGGTTGAGGAGCGTGTACCGCTGCAGCACGATCCGCGCGGCGAGGATGAGCGCGAACTCGGCGAGCGTGCCGCCTATCGCCGCACCGGCAATGACGAGCCACAGGTCACGCGCACGATTGACGGCTCCGGCTGTGTGATTTCCCATTTTCTGGTGAGACTGAGTGTTGCAATTCGAACAGATCGACGACCGATCGCGCCCATTGTTGCAGCGCGACGCACCCGTACGCTAGCATACCGCACGATGTGGATACGTCGGGGCGCGCAGCGCGATGCCTGATTACGCGGTGTTCGGCGGCAGGCTGCGTAGCTCCCATCCGATTCCGGAGCTGCGCGAAGCTGCGGCCGATCACACGCCCCCGACCTGGCGCTACGAGGAACGCGCTGGCGAACCTCCCGCTCTGGAAGGGGCGCAGCTTGTCGGCGAAGATCTCGTTTTCGAGGGCGTCCACGCCAGACTGCACCGCGTCCCCGCCCCCGCCCCCGCCCCCGGCTCCTTGCGGCTGGAATTCGATGATACGGGGACGTTCGACCTCGCCAACGGCGCGCGCGACATAATCTTCTACCGCAAGAGCGGCTGCGAGAGTGACGTGGCACGAGCCGATCTCTTGGGGCGCGTCCTGCCGCTGGCGGCGCATGTGGAGGGGAGCCTAACGCTGCACGGCAGCGCGGTCGTGCTCCCCCCGGCGCGCAGCGCCGTCGCGTTCCTCGCTCCCAAGAACTTCGGCAAGAGCACGCTGGCCATGGCGCTGGTCGAGCGGCACGGCGCTCTGCTCCTTACCGACGATACGCTCATCGTGACGCCGGAGACGGGCACGGCCGCCCCCGGCGTGCACAGCATCCGCCTGTGGCACGACAGCGCCGCGCGTTTCGCGCAGCTGGGGCCGGGACGGTTGATACGCAGCGAGAAGCATATCTTCGAGCAACTGCCGAGCGAGGCACTGGCCGCGGATGCAGCGCCGTTAGGCGCGCTCTACACGCTCGTTCCTGTCGCGCCGGACTCGCCAACGGCTGTGGAGCGTGTGCCGCTCGATCCGATCGCAGCCACGATAGCGATCATTCAATACCAGAAGCTCGGCGCGCTGCTCGGCGGCAGCGAGGCAGCGCGCGTATTCGAGCGCGCCGCCACACTGGCGGGCAAGCTGCCTGTGTATCGGCTGCACGTGGCACGCGACATCGCACGCGTCAACGAGGTCGCCGCGCGCGTCGCGGCGTGGCACAGCGAGACGAGCGGGGCGGCTCGTTAGGTAAGCAGCGCGGCGACGCGCCGAGCCGCCGAGCCGTCGCCGAAAACGCGTGGCGGGGGCGTGGCGGGGCGCCCGGCCCCGCGCGCAGCGGCGACGATCGCGTCGTGGTCCGACCCGACCAGAACGTTCCATCCGGACGCGACAGTCTCGACCCATTCCGTTTCGGGCCGCAGCGTCACGCAGGGCACCTCGAAAAAGAAGGCTTCCTTCTGCACGCCACCTGAGTCCGTAAGGATCACGCGCGCCTGCTGCTCCAGAGCGAGCATATCGAGATAGCCGACTGGATCCGTTAGGCGCACGTGCCGCAGCGCCAGCGGAGCGGCGCTCCCGGATTCGAGGCGCGCGCGGGTGCGCGGGTGCAGCGGGAAGACAACTGTCTCACCGATCGCCTCGAGGGCACACAGCAGCCGGCGCAGCACGACGGGATCGTCCGTGTTATACGCGCGATGCACCGTGGCGAGCAGATAGGATCGCGGCTCGACGCCTAACGTGGCCAGCACGCGCGACCGCTCGAGGGCCCGCGCCCCGAACGCGAGAACCGCGTCGTACATCACGTCGCCTACCAGCTCGACGCCGCGCGTGATCCCCTCGCGCGCCAGATTGTCAACCGCCGTCCGAGTGGGGCACAACAAAAGATCGGAACAGTGATCCGTGAGCACTCGGTTGTGCTCTTCCGGCATCGCCCGATTGTACGACCGCAACCCCGCCTCGACGTGCGCCAGCTGAGTAGCGAGCTTGCACGCCGCCAGAGCAGCCGCGAGCGTGGTATTCGTGTCACCGTAAACGAGCACCCAATCGGGACGCACGTCGAGTAGCGTGTGCTCGATCGCCATTAACATGCGCCCGGTCTGATCGCCGTGCGTGCCGGAGCCGATCTCCAGGAAGTGATCGGGACGCGCGATCCCCATCTCGCCGAAAAAGACGTCGGACATCTGCTCGTCATAGTGCTGCCCGGTATGCACGATTGTCTCTGTATGGCCCGCGCGGCGCAGCTCGCGGCTGATCGGCCATGCCTTGATGAACTGCGGACGCGCGCCGACGACGGACGCGATCTTCATCGCTCCCCCTCCGCCGGCGTAGCGGCGCGCTGAATGGACAAGAGCCCGCGGGTCCCGAAAGGCGGCACGGTCGAGGACGATGGAGGATAACGCGACGGAACGCCAGCCGGCGCGTCACCGCGGCTAGATCGCCAAATACCTGCGCGCAAGAGGGGAGAGCACTAGCATTGCGGGCATGACGGCGATTCTGGGGCTGTTCCACGCCAGAAGCACGGACCTCGGCAGAGACGCTCGCGACGCGTTGAGAGCAATGTCCTCAGGCCCAGAGGGGACGGGGCTGGTCGAGATCTGGCAGGGAGAAGGCGCCGCGTTAGGCAGCATCACATATGCCTGGCAGGCCGCGGAGGGCCCGGACGGCGCCCGCCTCGCGTACGACGAACGCGCCGTCGTTGTGACCGATGCAAGCCTCTACTATACGGCCGACTTGCAGCGCTCTCTCGCGGCCGCGCTGCAGCCATGCCTGTCAAACTCCCCGGCAAAGCTCATCCTCGCGGCATATCGCGCCTGGGGCGCAGACGCCGTTCGCCGGCTGGAAGGTGACTTCGCACTGCTCGTCTGGGACCGGCTCGAACGACGCCTGATCGCGGCACGCGACCACTTCGGCACGCGGCCGCTGTTCTACACAGCGTACCGCGGCGGCTTGGCAACAGCGTCACGCCTCAGCGGCCTGGCGGCACTGCCGGAGTTCCATGCGCGCCTGGACCCCACCTCGCTGGCTAACGACGCGCTCTTCCTGCGCGTGCATGCACCTGAAAGCACGATTTATAGCTGTGCAAAACGGCTCCCCGCGGGCCACCGCATCACCTGGCGCAACGGCACGTTAGGCACCGCCCAACGGTGGTGGGAAGTGCCCATCTTCGCGCGTGGCGATGGAGCGCCGTTCAGCGAGGCTGTCGGAGAACTGCGACGCCTAATCGTCGCGGCAGCCGCGGAGCGCATGAAGCACGCCGGTGGCACCGGAAGCGCGGTCTGGTTGAGCGGCGGCTATGACTCCTCGACGTTGTTCGCGGCCTCGCAAGTCGCCGCGGCCGACGACCCATCGCTGCCAGAGCCCCTCGCCGTCTCGCTTAGCCATCCCCCAGACGACCCAGGCTACGAGGACAACTTCATCGAAGCGACAACGGCCTTCTGGAGGACTCGTCCCACCTGGTGCGATGCCACCGCGATCCCCGCGCTCGAGTCGCCGATCCAGCGCGCAATACTGCGCGACGAGCCGTTCTATCACACGTACGAGCTTTGGAACGCGGCGCTTGCGCAAACGACCCAGCGAGCAGGACGCCGCGTCGCGATTATCGGCACAGGAGGCGACCAGTTCTTCTCATCAAGCGTGATTAGACTGGCAGATCACTTCCGAAACGGACGATTCAAAACGCTGACTTCGGAGTGGCGCGAAGCCGGCGGCGGTCTGGATTGGCGGCTCTTTTTGCGAGAGGTAGTCGTACCGAACATACCGAAGGACGTGCTCGCCGTTGCAGCGCGTCTGCGGCGCGGACGCACGCCGCAACACCGATTCACGCGCCGCGTCCCGTCATGGGCAAACTCCGCATCCGAGCATTTTCAGCTACTCGCCGAGCTGAATCAGCCCTTGCCCCGCCGGCCGAGAGAAGGGCACGCTGCACTGGAGCAGAGCCTCGCACTCCGCCATGCGGTTTCGGAGCGAGTCCACGCGAGCCAGGCACACATCGGTTTGCTTGACGGCGTGGAGGTGCGAGCACCACTATTTGACAGCCGAGTGGTGCGATTTGCTGCCGCGAGGCCGCTCGCGGAGAGCTACTCCAAGCGAGAGAACAAGCGTCTCCTGCGCGCGGCCTTCCGGAGCGACCTCCCCACTTCGGTCGTTGGGCCCAGAGCCAACCGAACTGGACTCCCCCTGCGGTACCTGGAGCGGACGGCGGTGGCGCACGCGAAATGGGTTTTGACGGAGTCTACAAAGGGTATGATACTTGCGGACTCCGGAGTGATAGTCGGCAGTAAATTCCTTGAGCGAACTCGACTGATCGCTGCGGGAACGGTGTCAGACGTAGAGGAAGGAGCGGCACTTGTCGCGGCTGTTCAGACAGAATGCTGGCTGAGAGCGCGATCGGTATCGTTGCCGTAGTGTGGTGAAGAAGCAACAGGCGATAACCCGAGGCGCAAGGGCGTCTCTAACTGCTGAGCGCGAGCTTGGTGGGACTACAACAGAGGAGGCCGCAACGAGCATGTACAAGAGCCCTGAATTGAAGAAGCTTGGTACGTTTCGCGAGGTAACGAGAGCAGGGTTCTCGGGCCCGCTGGATGGCGCCGCACTGCACAACGACGGGTGCACCTTCAGTACCTCGGGCCGCTGCTCGTAAGCGCCTCGCTAGAGACCACCAAGCAACGGGCGACACCGCGGTGTCGCCCGTTGTGCTTTTGGGGAGTGCCGAGGAGCGCCGGGGAGTGCCGGGCTCCATCGGCGCTGGAAAACTTCAACAGCAAGACGCACAGCCCTTCGGGATGCAGGCGTTGGGTCCACCCAACGCCCGGATGCACGTTGTTCTGAGCCGGATAAGCACGACTACTGGCTTGGGGTGAAGGTCCTTCGCTCCCGAGTTTAGCCCGCTGTCCGTCCCGCTGACTCCGTGGCAAGCACCCTTACCGACGCCTGGCCCCGGAGGTAAAGCCAAGCTCCCAAGGGGGTGAGGGCGAGCAGGAGCACCCTCCACGCTATCAACGCTTCGGCCCCTCCCTCGAGCCCTGCGACGCTGAAAAGGGACTCGAATGCGGCCTCTCCGACGCCCAAGCCACCCGGCGTTATCGGGATGTTATTCGCTACAAAACCGAGCGACGCCAAAAACGGCACTGCAACAACATCCTGGATCGGTTGCATCGCTCTTACGAGCAACACGACGACACCCATGCTGAGCGCGTGCGCTAACGCCGAGATCCCCACGGCAACTGCTAGTGCGTCGACGCGTCGCCGGAAGCCGTGAAGAGTGTCGAGCATAAGGCCGAGGTATCCGCGGAGCGGCAGCTTGCGCAGCAGCAACTGCACAGCCGGCAACGCTCTCGCTCGGCCTGACATTGCAACCGCGATCGCTAGAGTGATCAGCGCGGACGTCGCGCCTGCTGCGACTAGGAGCGTCTGGAGCAGGGGCGAGCGAGCGAGGAGAGGTAGGCACAGTGGCGCAGCCAGGAGCGGGAAGAGTGTCAGGGCGAGGAGCCCCATGACGCGCTCGAGGATGAGGACGGTGGCGATCTCGGTTCGCCGTCCCGGGGCGTTTCGCGTGCTGTAGTAGACGCGCGCGAGGTCGCCGCTCCCTCCAGGGAGGACCAGTGCAAACAGGTTGGTAATGAGCGACAGCGCCGTGGAGTCGTGCAAGCTGAGACGGAGTCCTCGTGCGCGCAGCAGGAGGCACGCGCGCCATGACAGGAGGAGGAACACGGCGCATACGAGCGCGAGGGCTATGAGCGCCACGCCCAATTGCGTGCGCAGGCGGGCGAGCACCTCCCACTCGACGCGCCCGCTGGTAGCGAGGAGCCAGAGCAGGGCGCCGGCGACGGCGAACCTAGCGACGCCGGAGAGGACCCGCCGCTGCCTACTGCTCACGCCGCTGCGGCTGGAGCGCTCGCGCGAGCAGCTCGCTGGTGGACGTGACCGCGAAGCGCGTGCGCACAAAGTCGAGCAGACGGCTGCACGCCGCGCGCTTGGCGCCGGCTGAGCGCGTTGACAGTGTAAAGAGAGTCAGGCGCGCCCCTTCCCGATACGGGCTCTCGATTGGTGCGGCAAAGTCGATTAGATGAAACAGCAACGCAGTGGGAGCGCCCCGGCGCGCCGCGCGCGCCAGCGTCCAGCGGGCCGCCGGGACGCGGAAGGCGAGGGAGAAGGAGGGCCCCAGCGGCATCGCGTTAGGTGCCGGGCCCGGAAGCGGCAGCTCGACAACGCCCGCTGGATCGCTCTCGGAGACGCCGAAACGGCGCGGGCGGCGCAGGTCATCGACGGAGCACCCCAGGCGTCTGGCAAAGAGCGCGGTGGGAAAAGCAGAGGAGTCGTACTTGTAGCCGGCCTTGCCGAGCAGTGCAAGCGATTCCGCGTCGATGGCGTATCCGGGGGCGCGGAAACCGGTGACGGGGACACCGAAAGCGTCCTCGATGACGGCTTTGCTGCGGACAAGCTCGAGTTCCTTCTGGGCGCGCGTTAGGCGCAGCAGGTTGGGATGCGTGAGCGTGTGCGACGCGAGGTCGTGGCCGCGCTCGACGGCCGTGCCGATCAGATACCGCTTGGCGGGATCGTGCACGTCCTCCGCTATGACGAACAGCGTCGCGCGGATGCCGCGCTCTTCGAAGACGGCTAGCATTGTCTCCATCCCCGATACGAAAACTGAATCCAGCGGACCCCGAAACACGCGGCCGTGCGCGCGATATATGTGCGTGGCCCCATCGAGGTCGACATGGATCGCTAGCGCCGTGCGAGCGGTGCCGTCGCCGGGGGCTGCCACCATTGCACTGGACTGCGGCGGCGGTGCGGGCACGCGCTACGACCCTGCCGCGGCGACGCGCTCGTAAAGGCGGATCGGCGGGTTCACGACCGGATGGTCGAGCGCGGGCCGCCGGCTCCACGGCAGCAGCGCCGGCGTGTGAAAGAGCGCCACCCGGCGGTAGCCTAACGAGCCCGCCGCGAGGCCGCGGTAGATCTCCGGCGGGCATGCCGCCGGATGCGGGTCAGCGCCGCTGGTGTAGTCAGGCAGCAGCACGACGAAGCGCGGCCGCCGCTCCTGCCACGCGCGCACTACGGCCTGCACGGCAACATGGCTCGTGTCGGGGCGGTACAGGCTGCCGCGGAACGGCAACGCGGGCCGCGAGGCCAGCCAGGCGGGCATTGGCGGGTTCTTGTGTTCGGACCCGAAGTACTCCAACGCGTCGTTAGGTCGCGCGTGGGCGGCGAGCCACGCGCCCGCGGCGTAGCGCGAGTCCCGCAACATCGCGTAGGTGAGGTCCGCGGCCCAGGCGAGCAGCGTCACCCCCGCCGCCGCGGCGAGCGCTGCGGTCCCCCACCTGAATACGCGCCGCGACGAGCGCCACCCCGTCACCACTGCATAGCCCGCATACAGCGCGAGGATGAACGCGATCGGGAGGACGTAGCGCAGCTGGATGACGCGAGCCGAGAGAAACAGGATCGCTGCGTAAGCGAGCGCCGAGCAGGCCAACAGCGCTGTGCGCGGCGCCCGCCGGGCCGCGACGACGGCGCCGGCGATGCCTAACGCGAGGCCCGGCGCCGTAACAGCGTCGCGCAGCAGCGCCAGCATGCGGAGAGCCAAATCCACGTGGCCCCGCCAGGTGTACGGATAATACTCCGTGAAGATCACTCCCCCGGCACGCGCGAGCTGCATCCGCTCCCGGTTGAACCGGATGTGCGCAACCCAACGGTCGAAATCCACAGCCATCCCGCTGAGCACGACGTACGCCGCGACGGCAGCTGCAGCGCCCATGAACGCCGCAGACCAAAAGCGCCGCGTCCGACCGTAACGGATTCCGCTCGCCGGGTCGCGCATGAAAGGGAGGACGAGCGGCACGAAAGCAAACGACGCGAAACCTTGTTCCTTGGTCGCTACGGCACATCCAATTAATACGCCCAACAAGACAGCTCGCCGGGTCGTCACGCCGCGCATGGCCGTCACGGAGAACATCCACAGCGCCGCGGCGATGAAGAACAGCAGCGGAACGTCCACGTTCGAGTTGCGCGCGTAGTAAAACATCGGGTACACGAGCATGGCGCAGCACCCAGCGGCCAGGGCCACAGAGTCGTCGCGCCATAACTCGCGCGCGACGCCGTAGGCAGCGATGACGACGCCGGCAGCGAGCAACACGGACAGAAAATGCGCGATCAACGTTAGGCGCCGCAGCGCGGCCACGGGATCGGCAAAGCCGTGCGGATATGCCACCCCGGGCGAGTCGAGACCGCCGGAGGCGGCGAGTATTGCGACGTAAGGGGCGTACGCGCCGAGCACCATGAACGGGTGCAGCATCGGGTAGCCGAGATTGGGATTCATCTCGGCTTTCGGTGCGATTATGTCGTGAGCTTGCGCGAGCGGGCCTAACGGCGGTTCGTCGTCCACCCCCCAAGCATTCGTCCGATCGGCGGCAGTCGCGTGCGGCGCTCCCCACCAGAAGGCTGGCGCGTAAAGCGCGAAGGCAAGTGCGGCGAGTAGGAGCGGCGCGCGGCTCACGCGCCTTGCAAAAGACGGAAGGGCGCTAACCAACGGCGGCAATCTTACGCGGCGTCGAGCGACGGTTAGGCAGGGGAGCACGAGCGGCATCCACGTGCTCCTGGAACCACAGCTCGAGACACAACATGCCCCACAGCGTCCGCCCGAAAGCCCCCTCGTTTGCGATCAGCCGCGCGACGGCCTCGGGCTGATAGATGCCGCGCTCTCTGGCGCGCGCCGACAGCAGCACATCGCGCACGAAGTCGCGCAAGGGACCACGCATCCACTGGGCGAGCGGGACAGGGAAGCCCATCTTATCGCGCCGGCCGGCAACGGCGCTCGGCAGCAGCGGACTCACAGCGTCGCGGAAGACGCGCTTGGAGTCGCCCCCCTGGAAGCGCACCGCTGGGGGCATCGTCGTGACCAACTCCGCGATGCGATGATCGAGGAGCGGCACGCGCGACTCCAGCGAGACGCTCATGCTCGTGCGATCTTCCACCTGAAGCAGCGCCGGCAGCAGCGTCTTCAGATCGAAGTTCGTCATCTTGTTGAAGTAGCTCTTGGTGGACGGGTCGTTGAAGATCTGCGAGAAGGCGGAGAACATGCGTTGGCAGCTGTCGCCGGACCACACTTCTCTCGTGTAAAGCTTCTCCGCGTCATCCACTCGGCTGACGAGACGGAAGTAGCGGGCATCCATCGAGTCGAACAGGCCGTCGCGGAAGAAACTCTGCAGCAACGGCCGGTACTGCCTGAGCATGGCGAGGCTTGGCGCGATGCTTTCCCAGGTGACGACGTACTGCGGGTCGTCGCCGGTGCCGTAGATCGCGCCGCGCAGCGCCTGCTCGAGATACGCGATGAGATAGCGCGCATAGCCGCCGAACAGCTCGTCACCTCCCTGGCCGCCTAACACGACCTTCACGTGCTGCCGCGCGAGCTTGGATACGCAGTACTGCGGAAAGAGACCCGGCCCCGCCGCCGGCTCATCCATCATGTAGATGAGATGCGGAATCGCGTCGACGAACTCGCTGCTGGTGGGCCACACTTCGTGGTAGGCAGCATCGACCGACTCCGCCACTGCGCGCGCATAACGAGTCTCATCGAAATCCGGTCCTTCGCGGAACGCGCCTGTGAACGTCGCAAAGCGCTTGGGGAAATGCCGGGCCGCGAGGGTAACGATTGTGGAGCTGTCGAGGCCTCCCGAACAATGGGCGCCGACCGGGACATCGCTGCGGACCTGCATGCGCATCGAGTCGTTCAGCAACCACAGCAGCTGCTCGCGGAAGTACTCGTCCGTATGATGGAAATCCAGCTCGTACTTGTAATTCCAATAGCACACGACGGCCGGCTGCTGGTCGCGCGCCGGCCGGAATGTCATGTAGTGCCCCGGCTCCAACTTGCGCACGTCGCGGAAGAGCGTGCGGTCGCCCAGGCAGAACTGGAACGTTATGTACTCTTCGAGCCCGTGGCGGTCGCTCTCGCGCGCCGCGAAAGCTGCGGCCAGCAGGGCTTTGGGCTCGCTCGCGAAGGCGAGCTGGCTGGCGTCCAGAGTGTAGTAGAACGGCTTGATGCCGATGCGATCGCGCGCGGCGAAGAGCCGCTGCTGGCGCGCGTCCCAGATGGCGAAGGCGAACATGCCGTTGAGGCGCTCGAGACAGCGTTCGCCCAGCTCCTCGTAAAGGTGCAGGATGACTTCGGTATCGCTCTGCGTGCGGAAGCGGTGGTGCCTAACAAGCTCTCGCCGCAGCTCCACGTAGTTGTAGATCTCTCCGTTGAATGTGATCCAGATGGAGCCGTCCTCGTTGGACATCGGCTGTTGGCCGCTGTCCAGGTCGATTACAGCCAGGCGCTTGTGTCCGAATGCCACGGGGCCGTCGGCCCAAATCCCCTCGCCGTCCGGCCCGCGATGCGCCAGCGTGTCCAGCATGATGCGCAAGCGCTCGCCGTCGGGGGCCAGTGCGCGGTCGCGCGTGACTATGCCGGCAATTCCACACATGCGCGCTTGAGGTCGATCGGTTCCAGAGGGAGTCCGTTCGCGCCGTAAGCCGTGCGCCGCCGCTCCGCCCCGCGGCGTGCCCAGGCGCGACCGAGGTCGCCCCACGGTACGGCATACTTCGCGATGAGAGTCAGATAGCCCAGAGTCGTTAGGCTCGTCACCACTTTGCTGGCGCTGCGCTTCCGGTCGTAGCGCAACACAAACCCCACCTCGCCCACGCGAGCGCCGAGCTGGCGGCACTTGATGAGCTTCTCGACAGTGCCTGTAAAGCCCATCCCTTTGAGATCTATGAACTGATTGCCGTATGTAGCGATGGCGTCCTGAATCAGCGCCACGCGGTAGGCGCGGTAGCCGCAGGTGTACTCCCAGACACCGCGCATCGGGAAAACGGCTTTCATCAAGAGGTTCGCGCAGCGGCTGATTGTACGGCGGTACCAGTCAAGACCGATCTGAGCGCCGCCGGGCGCATAACGCGAGGCGATCACCACCTCATACCCTGCTCGCAGACTCGCCACCATCGCCGCGATATAGCGCGGGTCGTGCGTGTCGTCGCAGTCCATGCGCACGACGATGTCGCCGCGCTGGCCCACTTCCGCGACGTACTCGAAGCCGTCACGAGCCGTTTCGCCAAGTCCCCGGTTGATCTTGTGCGTGATCACCTGGATCGGGTAACGCTCGCTGAGATCGCGCAGTATCTCGCCGGTGCGATCGCGGCTGCCGTCGTTGACGACGACTATTTCGTAGTCCGCGTCCAGCTCCCGCATCGCGCCGGCGATCTTGGCGGCGAGCGGCTCCAGAGCGTCTTCCTCGTTATAAGCCGGCAACAAGACAAAAATCATCCGATTACTCCGAAGTCCTGCACCCAGACCGCTGGGAACCCTTCACAGCACGCTATCGCGCGTGCACGAGACTTCACCAGCGGCGCTCCAGCGCACTTCCGACCGAAGACCCCCGAACCACTCGCGCGCTCCGGGGCCGTGCGCTCCGGGCGCTGTATCGACGACCGGCGTCTCCGAGAGGTCGCGCTGGTGGAAATACCGCGCCGAACCCATATGAAATGGTTGGAAGTCCCGGGTGAGCCGGATGCCCCTAATGCCGGACGCCAGGCGTCCGGCTAACCGATCGCTGATAGCAATGCTTGCGTCCCTGAACGTGATCGAACGCTCGTAGGTGAGTGGTCCAGCCTTCCGCGCAGTGATTAGCCGAGCAATTACAAGGCGTCGGATCCGTCGTCCAAGCGCGACGCTGCGGAATGCCGTCAGCCCTAAAATTCGTAGTATCAAGAACTTACCAGGAGTAAGCGGCGTGTTAGCGGAGCTTCCAAGACGCACAACGCTGGTGGCCGTAAACGAGTCGGCCGAAGTCTCGATCCTTTCCACAGCGGCAGGAGTTGCCGAGCACCAAGTGGCACAGCCGGATTGGACGATGAGCCCGGAATCGTCGTAGACGAGTCGTTCGGAACGCCGGTCGCAGATCGAAAGCACTCCGCCGTGCCGCGCGTTGGTGACGGCGTAGTAGTGCGGCGTTGCCGCAACGGTTACCCCCGACTCGTTAAAGTGCCGCCACAAGTGCCGCGACTCGCAGGGGAGGATCTGTGGATCCGCCGGCGCGCTCGAGTGTCGCCGCGCGTCGGCGGCGAGCAGGTACGAGAGCAGCATGGAAGGGAGGTTATGCGCGTCGACAGAGTCCGGCGTGACGACGTTGAGGCGGCCCAAGCGATCGCGCAGGAAGGCGGCTATGGCTGCTGCCCGCGGGCTGCCGGCGGCCAGCAGCTCGAAGCCGGCAGGATACCACAGGTGCGTTAGGCGCGACCCATACGACCCGCCCACGCTGCCGTCCGGATGCACGCAGTGCGCGAAGAACTCCAAACTGCGCTCCAGCGACTCGGCCAGGCCTGCGTGGTGCGTGGCGGCCAGGTACTGGGCCAGGTAGGCGATGC
Organism: Gemmatimonadaceae bacterium; assembly: GCA_052386875.1. Classification (GTDB taxonomy): domain Bacteria; phylum Gemmatimonadota; class Gemmatimonadetes; order Gemmatimonadales; family Gemmatimonadaceae; genus DASYRX01. The sequence goes on along the minus strand of JBQTJS010000213.1, from coordinate 544 downwards.
CTAACGACTCGTACCCGGGATCCGGGCCGCCGTACTCCTCGTACCAGCCGTCGCTCGATTGGCGCGCCAGGATGGCGTTCACTGTCGCCGAGCCGCGCGCTGTCAGCGTGCTGTCGCCCAGCAGCTCACCGGCGTAATGCCAGGCCAGGGCAAAGAAGGCGTGATGGTTCGAGATGAAGGCGTAGTCTTCGACCGACTGCTCCGCGAAGGCGCAGGCGCGCCGCACTGCCCGGGCCACCTCGGCGTGCACGTCTTGGCCGGCCGACGCGCCCAGTATGCGCAGAGTCGCCGCAAGCGCCAACACAAGTTGCAGCGTTACGCCGTGGTCCTGCGAGTACGGCGCCACACTGTCGAAGGAGCCGTTGCGGTGCTGCCGGTTCAAGGTGGCGCGTACGGCGGCGAGCGTCCACTGAAGCATGCGCGGTTCGCCGGCGTACGGGCTGTCTCCCGGCCGGGCCGCATACAGCATGGCCATCGGCACCATGCCGGTCTGCAGCATGTTGATCGGGAAGTCACGAAACTTCCACGCCCAATGCTCGCGATC
>JBQTJS010000212.1:0-2319 GCA_052386875.1 Gemmatimonadaceae bacterium | reverse complement strand
CTGGGCACGAACGTCAGCCACGTGACCAGCACTGAAGCAAGGATGGCTGCGGTCAGGGGATGGAGGTCGCCAGGCGCGCGAAAGGCACCCAGGAACGCGACGAACTGCACCACTTGGATGAGCGGCCCGGGAGTCGACTCCGCGAGACCGAGCCCGGTGACCATCTCTTCGGCGCTGAGCCAGTGAAAGCGGTGCACTGCCTCTTGCGCGACGTAGGAGAGCACAGCGTAAGCACCGCCGAAGGTGACGAGCGCCGAGGTGGCGAAGAAGCGTCCCTCCTGGACCAGCACGTGGCCGCTGCCTAACGCGATGGCCGCCGCGACGAGCGGTGCGAGCCACAGCGCGATCCAGAGCAGTGTGACGGCGAGCTGCCGGCGCACCGCGACAGCACTGCCTGAACTCGCCTCTGCGCCTGGGGGAGGCGCGCGCCGCAGCGCTCCGGCGAGCGCCGCAGCGAGGACGACGATTGGGAACGGGACGCGCAGGAAGGACAAGGCGAAGAAGGACGCCGCGGCGATCGTCACCTGTAAGCGATTTCTAAGAGCGGCGCGCGCCAGGCGCGGCAGCGCGTGAGCGACGATGGCGACTACAACGGGCTGCACCGCGTGCAACATCCCCTGGGCGGCGCGCGTGTCGCCGGCGTACACGTACAACAGGCTCAGGCCCAGAAGAGCGACGAAGCCCGGAAGGACGAACAGCGTTCCCGCCACGAGGCCACCGCGGATGCCGTGGAGGAACCAGCCGAGGTATGTCGCGAGCTGTTGTGCTTCCGGTCCGGGAAGGAGCATGCAGAAGCTGAGGGCGCGCTGGAAGCGCGTCTCGCTCACCCAGCCGCGCTCCGCGACGAATACGCGATGCAATACGGCGATCTGCGCAACCGGGCCGCCAAAGCTTTCGGCAGCTATGCGCGACCACACCGGGACGGCTTCGCGGAGCGACGGCGAGCGCCTAACGCCGTCCGACGGCGAATCGGCGCGTCCGATCACTGCGGCCGCGAGGTAGCGCAGTGATCAGTCACCGGTCTGCCATACTGAAGCGCGCGTAGAGGCTCTCGAAGATCACCGCCCCGGCCGTGAGTCGTTCGGCGTCGTCGGCGTGGGTCACGGCGATCCCCTGCAGCAGCTGCGCGATGCCGTCCGCTTCCGGGCGTGCGAACTTCGCGTCCTTCAGGTCGATGTCGTGCACGATTTCGCCGATGGGCGCGAGAGCCGGGTCTTCCAGCTTGAAGTGTTCGAGGAGCACCTCGAAAGTGCAACGGTCGCCGCGATGCGTGAACTCGGCATCGAACATATCGAAGCGCACTTCGTTAGGTGCCGGGGAGTAGTGCACGCCGGCCACGAACTTGAAGCGCGCCCGAGGATCGATGAAACGCCTGATGAGCCAGGCGCTGGCGATGCGGTCGACGAAAACTCCGGCCCGGGTCACCCATGTCGTGCCCGGCTCGAGTGCACTGCCGCGCTGCGCTCTTGCCTTCGCCGAAGGCAAGACTCCGCATGCGGCCGCGGCTTCCAGCTGCGCCACGACATGCTCGGCGGATGCGTGACCGGCGGCAGCGAAGTGGTCGCGCCGGCGCGCAAGGTCGAGCTGGCGTCTGGCCCGGCGAGCTGCAGCGACGTTCGGGCCCGTGCCTAACGCCGCTCGCGCCGCCTCGGCGACATCATGATAGGTGGCGTCCGTCTGCTCGCGGAAAAGCGCGCGCAGTTCGCCATCCGATATGCCCGACACCATGCGCGCCTCGCACAGCACCGCGGAGCCGCCTGCCGACTCGATCTCCACGGCCAGCCACGCAAAGTCCTCGCGCGACCCGTCCGAGTTCGGAAGCACATGCGCGCCTCCCTTCAGTGTGACCGCGCCCAGTTGCCGTACGCGGCGCCAAGTCTTCACGCGCTCGTAGTCGGGTTTCGCTGGCAGCTGCGCCAGCAGCACCAGCCATGGCGCGGCCGACTCGTCCGTCTGCGCCGCATTTTCGGACGGCTTCTCGGACGGTGCGCTTGGCGCAGGTTGAGATACAGTATTGACCATTGCTGATACTAGTGTATCATCTATACGCATGCTGGTCAAGGCGGCGTTGTTTCCACGAAACGCCGGCACGCGAAACCGAACGGGATCCCACCGTCGGCGCCACCACAAGAGAGGACCCAATGCAGTGGATCACACGAGAACGACCCAAGATCGACCGAGTCGCCTGTCCATGGCTCGTCGCGCGGTTCATTGACCGCGAGGCGCAATTCCTGTTCGTGCCGCCGAACGAAGTCGTGAGCCGCGCAGTTGAGACCGGGGCTGTCCCTTTCGATGTCGAGGGAGTGGAGCTATCGCATG
>JBQTJS010000211.1:0-5729 GCA_052386875.1 Gemmatimonadaceae bacterium | reverse complement strand
CAGCTCAAGGAGACCATCAACACGATGGTCGACCAGCTCAACGCATTCGCCGGAGAGGTGACGCGCGTGGCGCGCGAAGTGGGGACCGACGGACGCCTGGGCGGACAGGCCGTCGTACCAGGAGTCGCCGGCACCTGGAAGGACCTCACGGATAACGTCAATCACCTGGCGGCGAACCTAACGACGCAGGTGCGTAACATCGCCGAGGTGACGACGGCTGTCGCCCGGGGCGATCTGTCGCGCAAGATCACCGTCGACGCGAAAGGCGAGATCCTGGAACTGAAGAGCACCATCAACACCATGGTCGATCAGCTCAACGCTTTCGCCGCGGAAGTGACGCGTGTGGCGCGCGAAGTCGGAACCGAAGGAAAGCTGGGCGGCCAGGCGCAAGTCCCCGGCGTCGCCGGCACGTGGAAGGACCTCACGGACAACGTGAACGTCATGGCCGCCAACCTCACCGAGCAGGTGCGCGGTATCGTGAAAGTCGTGACGGCGGTGGCCGATGGCGACCTCTCGCAGAGCCTAACTGTGAAGGCGAAGGGTGAGGTGGCAGCGCTCGCCGAGACGATCAACAACATGACGATCACCCTCGCGACGTTCGCCGATCAGGTGACTACAGTGGCCCGTGAAGTGGGTGTGGAGGGACGGCTGGGCGGCCAGGCGTACGTGCCGGGAGCGGCAGGTACCTGGAAAGACCTCACGAGCAACGTGAACCTGCTGGCCGCGAACCTCACCGGCCAGGTGCGCGCGATCGCCGACGTCGCCACGGCTGTGACAAAGGGCGATCTCACGCGCGCTGTGCAGGTGGACGCGCGCGGCGAAGTATCGGAGCTGAAGGACAACATCAATACGATGATCACCAACCTGCGCCTAACGACGGACCGCAACACGGAGCAGGACTGGCTCAAGACGAACCTGGCGCGCATGACCGGCATGCTCCAGGGCCAGCGCGATCTGGTGACGGTCGGCAAGCTCCTGCTCTCGGAGCTGGTGCCACTCATCGGCGCACACCAGGGGGTCATCTATCAGCTCGATACGCAGGCCGAGCCGCATCTCCGGATGCTTGCCTCCTACGCCAACGCGAACGAACCGAAGTACCCCGACCGGCTCGAGCTTGGGCACGGGTTCGTAGGCCAGTGTGCGGTGGAAAAGCGGCGCATCCTCGTCACTGAAGTGCCGCAGGATGTCGTCCCGATAGGCGCCATCCTGCTGCAGGCCCTCCCGCGCAGCATCGTCGTGATCCCGATCTCGTTCGAGAACGAGCTGAAGGCTGTTTTGGGACTTGCATCGCTGCACGACTTTGCGCCGTCGCACCTCGCCTTCCTCGAGCTGCTTACAGCGAGCATCGGCATAGTCCTCAACAGCATCGAGGCGACGATGCAGACGGAAGCGCTGTTAAAGCAGTCGCAGCAGTTGGCAGGTGAATTGACCTTCCGCCAGAAGGAGCTTCAACAGACCAACGAAGAGCTGGAGCAAAAAGCTCAGCAGCTGGCCGAGCGCAACGTTGAAGTGGAGCGCAAGACAGCCGAGTTGGCGCTCACGTCCAAGTACAAGTCGGAGTTCCTCGCCAACATGTCGCACGAGCTGCGCACGCCGCTCAACAGTATCCTCATCCTCGGCCAGCAGTTAGGCGACAATCCGGATGGCAACCTTAGTGAAAAGCAGGTCGAGTTCGCCCGCACTATTCACGCCGCCGGGACCGACCTCCTCAACCTGATCACCGACATCCTGGACCTGTCAAAGATCGAGTCGGGCACGGTCACGGTGGACGCGGAGGAGATCTTCTTCAGCAGCTTGATCGGCACAGTGGATCGTTCGTTCCGTCACGAAGCCGACCGGCGCGGCCTCTCCTTCGATACGCAGATCGATCCACACCTGGGCCGCAGTATGGTGACCGATCCGCGGAGGCTGCAACAGGTGTTGAAGAATCTGTTGTCCAACGCGTTCAAGTTCACTTCGCAGGGCGGCGTTAGGTTCAACGCGTCGGTCGCCACATCGGGCTGGACCACCGGTCATCCGATGCTCGATTCCACGCCGACAGTGGTAGCCTTCGAGGTATCGGACACAGGCATCGGCATTCCCGCGGAGAAGCAAAGGATCATCTTCGAGGCGTTCCAGCAGGCGGACGCGGGAACCGGCCGCAAGTATGGTGGAACGGGACTGGGTTTGGCGATCAGCCGCGAGCTGGCTGCATTGTTAGGCGGCGAGATTCAGCTCCGCAGCACGATGGGAGTCGGCAGCTCGTTCACGCTGTATCTCCCGCTCCGCTACGTGGGCCCCGCGACGGCAGTCCGCACAGCGGAGGCGTTGAGCGCCACGGCAGAGACGCGCGCCGCCGGCGCGGTTGCAGCAGCGGCCCCCGTGCGCATTGCGGAAGTCGTGGCGGACGACCGCGACGATCTCGTGCCCGGCGACACTACGCTGCTCATTGTGGAAGACGATCCGCATTACGCGCGCATCCTGGTAGATCTGGCGCATGACAACGGCTTCAAAGTTCTCGTCGCGCATAACGGCACCGACGCATTGGATCTCGCGCGGCGCCTAACGCCGAGCGCCATATCGCTGGACGTATTCCTCCCGGACATGCTTGGCTGGACGGTTTTGAGTCAGTTGAAGCAGGATCCGGCGACGCGTCACATTCCCGTGCAGATCGTCACGCTGGACGAAGACCGCCAGCACGGCCTGGCGCGCGGCGCCTTCGCCTTTGTAACGAAGCCGACGTCCACCAGCGGCCTCGAGGACGCACTGTCGCGCATCCGCGACTTCACCGCGGCGCGACGCAAGCGGCTGCTCATTGTCGAGGACAACGACGCCGAACGACTCGGCATCGCCGAGCTGCTCGGCAGCGAGGACATCGATATCGAAAGCGTGGGGAGCGGCGAGGAAGCACTGCGCGTGCTGCGCGAAGAAGTGTGCGATTGCGTCGTGCTCGATCTCCGTCTCCCGGACATGTCCGGGTTCGAAGTCCTCGAAGTCATCCGCGATGATGCCGAACTGCGGGACATGCCTGTCGTCGTGTTTACAGGCAAGGAGCTAACAAGTGACGAAGACGCGCGCCTGCACGCGCTGGCGCGCAGCGTCGTCGTGAAGGGAGTGGAGTCGCCGGAACGCCTGCTCGACGAGACTTCCTTGTTCCTGCATCGAGTCGTGACCGATCTCCCGCCCGAGAAACAGCGTATGCTGGAGCGGTTGCACCGATCCGATGAGTACCTCGCGAACAAATCCGTGCTTGTCGTCGACGACGACGTGCGCAATATCTTCGCGCTCAGCAGCGTCCTGGAGCGCCGCGGGATGAAAGTGCTCACCGCCAACACGGGCCACGAAGCCATTGAGATGCTCGAAGCCGCGCCCCACCTGTCGCTTGTGCTCATGGATATCATGATGCCCGATATGGACGGCTATAAGACGATGCAGGTGATCAGGCAACAGCCAAGCTTGCGGCGCTTACCAATCATTGCGCTCACGGCCAAGGCGATGAAGGGGGATCGCGAAAAGTGTCTCGAGGCCGGCGCATCCGACTACCTGGCGAAGCCGGTGAACACCGAGCAGCTTTTATCTGCGTTGCGGATGTGGTTGCACCGTTAGGCCGAAGGGGCTCTGCAGTGAGCGATAACGACAGCGTCAACATCCTGATGGTCGACGATCAGCCGGCCAAGCTGTTGACCTACGAGACCATGCTCGGCGACCTCGGCGAAAATCTCCTCCGCGCCGGGTCGGCGCGCGAGGCCCTCGATCAACTGCTGCGCAACGATATCGCGGTCGTGTTGATCGACGTAGTTATGCCCGAGCTCGACGGATTCGAGCTGGCCGCTATGATCCGCGAGCATCCACGATTCAGAAAGACAGCCGTGATCCTCGTTTCAGCGATCCTCGTTAGCGACGTGGACCGCATGAAGGGCTATCACTCCGGCGCCGTGGATTACGTACCGGTCCCCGTGATCCCCGAGGTGCTTCGGGCAAAGGTCATGGTCTTCGTGGACCTGTACCGGAAGAACCGCCGGCTCGAGCTGATGAACGAGGAGCTGGAGCGCCGCGTGGACGAGCGCACGGCCGATCTGAGCGCGTTGGCCGCCAGTCTGCGCCAGAGCGAAGAGCGCTTCCGCCTCGCCACAGCAGCGGCCGGGACTTTCGTGTTCGAGGTGGACCTGGCGCAGAGCAACGATGCCGTTGTCCCCGGACTCGAGCAGATCGTCGGTGTCGCACCCGGGACCGTGACGCCGAGTATCGCGTGGTGGCACACGCGTCTGCATCCCGAGGACAAGGAGACACATCTCGAGCGCGTCGCTCGAGACGTCGCGAAGGGGGGCGTCTCACGCAGCTCTTATCGAGTGCGGCATGAGGACGGATCGTGGCTTTGGGTCGATGTAGCACGGCAGGTGGTCGTTGACGCAGCCGGTACGCCCATCCGGATGATCGGCGCGTTGCATGACGTAACGCAGCGGATGGCCGCCGAGCAGTCGCTGCGCGAAGCGGATCGCCGCAAGGATGAGTTCATCGCCATGCTGGCGCATGAGCTGCGGAATCCGTTAGCGCCGCTGGCGAACTCATCCCACGTGCTGCGCTGGGCAAGCGAGGTCACCAGGCGCGACCATGCGCTGGACGTTATAGACCGGCAGCTCTCGCACATGGTGCGACTGGTCGATGACCTGCTGGATGTCGGCCGCCTAACGACTGGCAAGCTCGACCTCCGCGCGCAGCCAGTGGAGCTGGCACAGGTCATTCAGCACGCCGTCGAGACAGTGCAGCCGTACGTGGAACGTGGCTCGCATACCCTGAGCGTCGAGCTCCCCGTGGAAACCATCTGGCTCGATGCCGACCCCACGCGCCTGGCGCAGGTCTTCGGCAACCTGTTGCATAACGCTTGTAAGTTCACCGAACCTGACGGCCGCGGCCACATTTCGTTGGCCGCGGTTCCGCAGGGGAGCGACGTTGTCGTGACCGTACGGGACAACGGAATCGGTATCCCGCCGGAACTTCTCTCGAGCGTCTTCGACATCTTCAAGCAGGGAGACCGCTCGCTCGAGAAGACGACGAGCGGACTGGGGATCGGCCTAACGATGGCCAAACATCTCGCCGAGCGACATGGCGCAAGGATCGAGGCGCACAGCGAGGTTGGTCGCGGCAGCGAGTTCATCGTGCGTCTGCCAATGCGGCCAGCGCCGCTGCCGGGCGCGCTGGAACCACGCCTGACTGCTGATCCATGGCATCCCAGCGTCAAGCGGCGCGTTCTCGTTGCGGACGACAATGCTGACAGTCTCGAGAGCCTCGGCCTTGTGCTCGAGCTGATGGGACATGACGTGCGCCTGGCACACGACGGTGCCGAAGCCGTCACGCTGGCGGAGACTTTCCGCCCCCAAGCTGTGCTGCTCGACATCGGCATGCCGAATCTCAACGGGTTCGATGCCTGCCGGCAGATCCGCGAAGCGGCATGGGGCCAGGACATGCACCTTATCGCGCTGACAGGATGGAGCCAGGACGAGGATCGCGAGCGGAGCACGGCGGCTGGTTTCGACCATCATCTGGTAAAACCAATCTCGCCTGCAGCGCTGGCATCGCTGCTGGAAATCGGCGTCAAGACGACCGCTCCGAGCGTAGGAGCAGACGCCTAACGCTGCCGTCGCGGCTTTTGCGGCCTGGAACGCAAACGGGCTCCCCGCCGGCGAGAGCGGCACGGCCGACTTACCCCCTCCCTTCACACTCGAGCCCGTTTGACTTCGCCCCCGTGCCCC
>JBQTJS010000210.1:0-43410 GCA_052386875.1 Gemmatimonadaceae bacterium | reverse complement strand
CTATCGAGGCGCAGCCGCGAAACAGCATGGGCCCGCCGTGCAGGGTATTTTCCGGCAGGACGCGCTGAGCGGGCACTTACATGAAGAAGGCTGGTATCGTCGCCGTCGTCGGCAAGCCTAACGTCGGCAAGTCCACTCTCGTCAATCATCTGGTTGGCGAGCACGTCTGCATCACAAGCCCCAAGGCCCAGTCCACGCGGACCCGCGTGGTCGGCATCGTTACGCGCGGGGACGTGCAGATGGTTCTGCACGATACCCCCGGTCTCATCACGCCGCACGACGTCCTGCATGAAAGCATGCGCGCCCACAGCCTCGCCGCGATTGCCGACGCCGATGTCATACTGCACTTGCTCGATGCCACGGAGCGTCACCACGACACTCTCGTGGGCGAAGCCAGGCTGGATCGTGCACCTCGCGGGCCCGTCGTTACGGCGTTCACAAAGGCCGATCTCGTGTCCCCGGAGCGTGTGCAGGACCTGTTAGGCAGACATCCCGGGGCGCTAGCCTTGAGCGCCGTGTCGGGCTCCGGTTTCAGCGACCTGGAGCGCACGCTGGCGGACGGTTTACCGGAGAGCCCGTTCCTTTATCCGGAGGATGACGTCTCGGCGCATCCGGTCCGATCCATCGCGGCGGAGCTTGTCCGCGAGGCTGCCTTGGCGCAGCTCGAAGAAGAGGTCCCTCACAGTGTGGCGTGCGTGGTCGAGGAGTTCCGTGAGGCACAGCGTCCGGTATACATTCGCGCAGTCATCTCCGTCGAGAGAGAGAGCCAGAAGCGCATACTCATCGGCGGAGGGGGGACGCGCATCCGCCAGATCGGGCGCGCGGCTCGGTCCAGCATAGAGTCGCTCGTGGGGGACAAGGTTTATCTCGACCTATGGGTCAAAGTGCTCCACAATTGGCGGCGTGACCGGGTCGCGCTCGAACGTTTAGGCTTGGCTCCGCCTCGCGGCGACACAGGGGATCACCGATGACGATTCCGCCGGAATTGCTGGCCATCCTCGCCTGTCCGAAGTGCAGGGGCGAGCTGGAGTATCGCACAGCAGAGGCCGCGCTGATCTGTCAGCGTTGCCGGCTGCGCTACCCCGTGCGTGACGGCATCCCGATCCTGCTGCTCGACGAGGCACTTCCGCTGTGACGCGGTCTCGCGCTTGCGCGCTGCCGGACGCCTAACGCTTTCCCGGTGCGCGAGGCTGGCCGCGCTAGGTAGCGTGCTCCTCGCGCTCGCTCCCCCGCGACTCCAGGCGCAGGCTGGGACTGCAACGGAGGGGGCGCTTTTCCTGCTCCTGCCGATAGGAGCGCGCGCGGTCGGGATGGGGCTGGCCGCGGTCGCGGCGCGCGGGACGAGCGAAAGTGCGTGGTGGAACCCTGCCGGATTGTCCGGGCAGCCTGCGCGGGAAGCCGCCATTCACCATTCGCAGAGCTTGAACGGCACCGGTGACGCGCTCAACCTCGTTATGCCCTGGCGGGATTTCGGAGTCATCGCCGTGGCCGCGAGCGTCCTGGATCTGGGAGAACAGGAGCCGCGCATAGATTCGTCAGGCGCGTTAGGCACCCTCTTCCCGCGCCAGGTAGTGCTGGCAGCGAGTTTTGCGACAACCATCGGCAGGCACACGAGGGCGGGAGTCACCTATAAAGTTGTGCAATTCAGGCTGGATTGCACCGGGGCTTGCGTCTCGCTGCACGCGTCGACCAGTGCGCTCGATCTCGGCGCCCAATACGACTTCGGCGGTCGTGCCCCGATTACGCTGGGCGCGGCCTTGCGCAATGTGGGTGTGCAACTGCAGGTCAATGATGCAGAGCAGTCCGATGAGCTTCCGACGCGCGTGGAGGCCGGCCTGGAGTACCGTCCGCGACTTCCTGCTCGTTATGCAGCGCAGTTCGACCTGCGCTTCGCCTTCGCCGTCGTGGACGATTTCACCGCGCGCCGGCCGCTGGCACGGCTCGGTTCCGAGGTCGGCATACAGCGCACAGCCTTTCTGCGAGCCGGATACGTCGCCCGTGAGCAGTCCAGCGAAGGGGGTGGACCGACAATCGGACTGGGATTCGTCATCCGCCGATTCGTGATCGATATCGGTCGTATCACGGCGGGTCTGTCAGCGGACGCCGGCCAGGCGCCGACGCACCTGTCGGTGCGTTTCCTGTTTTAGGCGATGCGAGCTCTCCTGGCACTGGCCGGGTGCCTAACGATTGCGTCCGCCGCGTCGGCGCAGCGCGCGCGACAGGCTGGAATCCGTCCGCCCGTTTCGCTGGGCGCCGAGGCTGCGACGCCGGAGCGATCCGCAATCCCCAAGCACCGCGTGGCGCCGGCCTGGCCCGTGCTCGGCTCGGCAGCAATCCCCGGCGCAGGGCAGGCCCTCCTGGGACAGGACCGCTGGGTCGTGTATGTTGCCGCCGAAGCCTTTTTCTGGATTAGCTACGTACAGCACCGCAGGACCGGCCGGCGTGAGCGGGATCGCTATCGCGCCTTGGCAGCCGATGTAGCGCGCTCCCCCTTTGCCACACGCCCCGCTCCCGGGACATTCGAGTACTACGAGTCGATGGAGCAGTTCATCGAAAGCGGCGCCTTCGACGCGTTTCCAGGGGGGCTGCTCGATCCCGAGCCCGACACCGCGACATTCAATGGACGCATCTGGCTGCTAGCGCGCCGCACCTACTGGAGCGACCTGGCGTCGCCGCCGCCGCGTGAGAGCCGCGAGTGGCGATTGGCAGAGTCGTTCTACCGTCGCAGAGCGGTCGGTCCGGAACTGCGTTGGTCGTGGCGTGACGCACAGCTCGAATATGACGAGTTCCGCCGAACGATCAGGCGGAGCAACGACGCTTATCGCTCCGCTATCACCGACGCAAGCGTGATAATCGCGAATCACCTACTGAGCACAGTCGACGCCCTGGCGGCCGTGCGGCTGGAGATGCGGTCGCAGCGTGGGTCAGCGATCGAGCTGCGTTTGAGCGTCCCCGCCTCGCGCGCGCGGTCGAAGTGATTGTCACGATGGGTCTTGGCGGATCGTCCTAGGATTCGGGGTGTCAGGGGCTCCGGCAGGCATGAACTAAGACGGCGTAACGACAATTAGCTCAGCCAGTTACGCTCAGCGTATCGAGTACTTTCTCACACGCGATTCCAAAAAGCCCGAGAAGTCGTGCGCAGGCAGTCTTACGCCCTAGTCTATGGACATGACACCGCGTCGCTGCCGGCTGCGGTCAGCGCGTGGCTGCGCGATTCAGAGCTGTCGGTCGAGTATGTGGGCGATCCGGATTCGTTGCTTGCGCTGGCACTGCGCGGGCGGCCGCGACTGGCGGTGATTAACGCCTCGCTCGACGTGGATGGCGGGCTCGAGGTCTGCAGGCGGCTCAAGGGTGATTCATACACGTCCGTTGTGCCGACGGTCGCGATTTGTCTGCGCAGTGAAGCTGATACGGACGCGGCATTCGGGAGCGGGGCGGACGAGGTCTTGAACAACGATGCAACCGCCGCTGAGGTACGCCGCCGGCTCGACTTGTTGCTTCGCCGTTCGGATCGGGACGTGTACGTACATCCGTCGACTCGTCTTCCGGGGACGCTCGAGATCGATGCGGAGATAGCACGCCGCATCGAGCGCGAGGAGACCTTCGCTGTGTGCTACGCGGATTTAGATCACTTCAAGGAATACAACGACCGGTATAGCTACGCGGACGGCGATCGCGTCATCTGTCTGCTTGCCCGCATGTTGCACGATGTCGTGAAAGGGTACCTCGGCGAGCGCGGGTTTGTCGGTCACATCGGCGGCGACGATTTCATCTTTATTGTTCCTGCCGTTGACATTCAGCTCACTTGCAGCACGATTGTCGAGCTATTCGACGAGTTGATCCCATATCAGTATTCGGAGCAAGACAGGCGGGCCGGTTACTACTTCGGCAAAGACCGTCGAGGGCAACTTCATCGCGTGCCGCTCATGACGTTATCGATCGGCGTCGTAACGAACGAGCGCCGGATCTTCGGGTCCGCGGGTCAGGTGAGTCGCCTGGCAACGGAGATGAAGGGATACGCGAAGACTCTTTCGGGCTCTGTCTTCACAGTCGACCGGCGGCAGGATCCGACGCCGCCGGCCGGGACCACGCCGTCACGTGGGACGCAGCCAATTACAGTCGTTGAGGAGTCATGAACGTCGCTTGTCCTGAATGTCGTTCAGTATTCCGAGTCGATCCAGCGAAGGTCGTCGGCGTGAACTTGCGCGCTCGCTGCTCGGTTTGCGGCGGGGTCATTCCCGTGGGCGCGAGCGTACGATGGGCGGATGATTTTGGCGCCGGCGCCGCTGCTCCCCAAGGCGCTCCCGTTAGGCAGCCGATGGCGGCAGCGTCACCCATGACTCGAGCGCCGGCCTTAGCGGTGCCGGGAGGTGGGACCGCGGCACCGCGTGAGCGTTCTGCCGCAGCGCAGCCTACTGTGCCGCCGGCAAATGTTCCTGCGCCAAGCGCGGCGGTGCGCGCTCCGGCGAGCGCTCCGCCGCCCCATCGCGTCGATGCGCCTCGCACTACGCCGGCATCTTTAGGCGCGTCTGCAGCGTCTGCAGCGTCTGCAGCGCCTTCAGCTGTCAGGCCTCAGGCCCCGGCGTCAGCGGCAGCGACGGTCCAGCCGGGAGCGCCCGCTCAGCAGCGGCGGCCGATCAACCCTTTTCTCGCGAATGATCCGAATCAAAAGGCGCGACGTCTCGCGCGCGCGCTCGTTTCAGACATGGTGGCGTATCACCCACGAAAGCGCGACGAAGGGGTGCGCGATGGCACGCTGAAACAGCTCTTCCGCGAAGAAATCAAGAAGAGCTACGAGGAGTACAGCGAGCAGGTCGGCCGTGAGTTTGCTGAGTCCACGTCGCACTTTCAGGACGCCTTGAACGAGGTGCTCGGGGGGGGCAAGAAGGTATTCTGAGCGAGGGCGTAGTGGCCGCGGCGGCGCGCCGCTAGTTTTCTCCATAAGCTCGCTAGGCGTCGAGCCGCTTTCCGGCGGGAAGGCGGCTCGCGTCGTATTCTGGAGATTCACGGCCATGGCGGAACTCGACCGATCGCGCATCCTGGCAGCTTTTGAAGAGCGCCTAACGGAGCTTCGGAGGTACCTTTGACATAGAAGGGGAGAGGGTGCGGTTGGCGGAGCTGGAGCTGCGCATGGCGCAGCCGGCGTTCTGGAACGATCAGGATGCGGCGCGTGAAGTGGTTCAGCGCGTAAAGAGTATCAAGACTTGGATCGAGCCCTTCGATGACCTTGTCGCACGCGCGACAAGCGCACGCGAGCTGCACGATCTCCTGACGGAGCAGCCGGACGAATCTACGGAGCGCGATCTCGCGACGGAGATCGCGAACGTGGACGAAGCGTTGCGAGCTTTCGAGTTGCGGTCGTTGCTGCGCGGGCCGGACGATTGGCGCGACGCGCAGGTGGAGATTGCCGCGGGCGCCGGCGGGACCGAAGCGATGGATTGGGCGGCGATGCTGCTGCGCATGTATACACGCTGGGCGGAGCGGCGCGGTTACCAGATCGCGATGCTGGATCTGAGCGAGGGGGAGGAGGCGGGGGTCAAGGGTGCCGTGCTGGAGATCCGCGGTCAGTATGCCTACGGCTTTCTGCGGCCCGAGACCGGCGTGCACCGTCTCGTTAGGATCTCGCCGTTCGACGCCAATGCGCGCCGGCACACGAGCTTCGCGTCGGTGTTCGTGTATCCTGTCGTGAGCGAGGAGATCAACGTGGAGCTGCGCGAGGAAGACATACGGATGGATGTCTTCCGCGCGAGCGGAGCCGGCGGCCAGCACGTCAACAAGACAAGCTCCGCGGTTCGCCTAACGCATCTTCCCAGCGGCATCGTGGTGTCGTCGCAGCAGGAGCGTTCGCAGTTCAAGAACAAGGCCGTGGCGCTGAAGATACTCAAAAACCGCTTGTACCAGCTGGAGAGCGAAAAGCGGGCGGCGCAGAAGGCGGCTCTGGACGCCACCAAGGCGGACGTGACGTTCGGAAGCCAGATCCGCAGCTACGTGTTCCAGCCGTACACGATGGTCAACGATCACCGCACGGAGCTGAAGATCCCCGACGTGCAGAAGGTAATGGACGGCGGCATCGACCCGTTTATCGAGGCGTATCTCAAGCGTTTTGGCAGCGCCTCGCGCGGCGCGAGCGGAGACGCCGCCGCGTGAGCGACGATGTGAACTTCGTTATGCGGGCGCGGAGAGAAAACCTCGCCGCGCTGGAGGCGTTAGGCGTGCGCCCTTTTGCGTATAGCTTCGCCCGTTCGCACGACACGCAAGCGGCCCTGGCGCTGCTCGGGCCGGAGGCGGCGGAGGGCCCCGTGGTGCGCCTGGCCGGCCGCATAGTCGCCTGGCGCCCGCACGGCAAGACAACCTTCGCGCACCTGGCCGACAGCGCCGGACGCGTGCAACTGTACTGCCGGCAGGACGAGCTTGGCGACGCTGTCTTCGCGCAGCTGCAGTACTACGACCTCGGTGACGTGATCGGCGTGAGCGGCCCGCTCTTCCGGACGCGCACAGGGGAAGCGACCGTGCGCGTCCAAAGCGTCGAGCTGCTGGCGAAGTCGCTGCGGCCGCTCCCGTTCGGCAAGGACGAAGTCGTGGACGGGCAACTCGTTAGGCATTCCGTATTCAGCGACGGCGAGCAGCGCTCGCGGCAGCGCTATACGGACCTGGCAGTGCATCCGGAAGTGCGCTCACTATTCGTGGCCCGGGCGCGCATGGTGACGGCCATGCGCGCTTACCTCGATGCCCTGGGCTATATAGAAGTCGAGACGCCGGTGCTGCAGCCCCAGTACGGCGGGGCGAGCGCACGGCCCTTTGTGACGCATCACAAGACGCTGGACATGCAGCTTTATCT
The DNA here is from genome assembly GCA_052386875.1 of Gemmatimonadaceae bacterium. GTDB lineage: Bacteria > Gemmatimonadota > Gemmatimonadetes > Gemmatimonadales > Gemmatimonadaceae > DASYRX01. The sequence goes on along the minus strand of JBQTJS010000210.1, from coordinate 36,572 downwards.
GCGCATCGCCGATGAGCTGTACCTCAAGCGGCTGATCGTCGGCGGATTGGAAAAGGTCTATGAGTTCGGGCACGACTTCCGCAATGAAGGGATCGACAGGACGCACAACCCCGAGTTCACGATGCTGGAGTTCTACGAGGCGTACTCGGACTACAGCGACATCATGCGCATAGTCGAGGGGCTGCTCGTCGCCGCCGCGGACGCTGTGCGCGCCGTGCCGGACGTGGGCGAGCGGGTGCCGGCGATCACACCGCCCTTTCCGGTAATCGAGTGGGTTCCGTCGCTGACTCGCGTCTTGGGTCGCGATCCGCTGGAGATGGACGAAACGGAACTGCGGAACATTGCTGCGCGCGCCGGTGTGCATGAGGTGGAAACGCTCAGTCGACCGAGGCTGCTCGATGAGCTTTTTCAGGGACTAGTGGAGTCAACGTTGAGCTCACCGACGTTCGTCATCGATTATCCGCTCGAGCTTTCGCCGCTGGCGAAGCCGAAACGCGGTGATGCGCGCCTAACGGAGCGTTTCGAGTTGTTCTCACGCGGCACGGAGTTGGCCAACGCCTTCAGCGAGCTGAACGACCCCATCGATCAGCGGCGCCGCTTTGAAGCGCAGGCGGCTCTGCGCGCTGCCGGCGACGAAGAAGCCGTGGGAGTGGACGAGGACTATTTGCGGGCGCTGGAATATGGGTTGCCGCCGACCGGAGGCTGCGGCATCGGCATCGATCGCCTCTTCATGTATCTCACGGCGACGGGGCACATACGCGATGTGATCCTGTTTCCGACCATGAGGCCAGAATGAGACAGTCGCTGGAGCTGGGCATCGCGTGGCGTTATCTGCGCAGCCGGCGCGGGTCGCGGCTGTTGTCGTTCATCTCGTTGATCGCTATCGGCGGCGTGATCGTCGGTGTGAGCGCCCTGATCGTGGTGATGGGGGTGATCAGCGGACTGCAGCGCGATTTGCGGGAGAAGATCCTGGTGGGGAGTCCGGATATCAGATTGCTTCCCTATGGCGAAGGGCTGCGCCTAACGGGCTGGCAGTCGGTGCTGGAGCGGGTGCGCGGTACGGACGGCGTCGTGGCGGCGGCCCCCTTCGTGCTGACGCAGGGGATGATCCGCAAGGGCCAGGACTATACGTCCGGCGTGTTCATCGCCGGCATCCAGCCGGCGGGGACGCGCGACCCGGATGTGACCACGATTCGGCAGCATGCGACGGCAGGCGATTTCCGTTTCGCGAGCGGCGACGGCAGCGGCCGCGGTATCGTGCTCGGGCGTCTCCTGGCCGACCGACTGCAGGCCTACCAGGGCGATACAGTGTCGCTGCTCACAATGGCGACAACGACGGTTTCGCGCTCGTTAGGCGAGGCCATTCCGCGCCCCATGCAGTTCCAGGTCAGCGGCATCTTCGACTCGGGCCTTTACGAATACGACAACGCCTATGTCTACGTGTCGCTGCCGATGGGGCAGGAACTCGCCGGGCTCGGCGCCGACGTGACCGGCATCGAGATCAAGACGCGCGATCGCTGGGAGGCCTCGGGCGTCGCGCGCCGCCTGGACGAAGCTTTTGCCTTCCAGTACCGCAGCGTCGACTGGCAGGAACAGAACTCCACCCTCTTTCAAGCGCTCAAGCTCGAAAAATTGGGTATGGCTGTGATCCTGCTGTTGATTATTGTAGTGGCGGCGTTCAACATCGTGAGCAACCTAACGATGCTGGTTGCCGACAAGACACGAGAGATTGGAATTCTCAAAGCAATGGGGATGACCTCGCGCTCGATCCGCCAGGTTTTTTTCACGCAGGGCCTGGTGATCGGCGTGGTCGGCACGCTCTCCGGACTCGTCGTGGGTATCGCAGCTTCGCTGGCGCTTGGTAAATACAAACTCATCAAGCTGAATCCCGAGATCTACTTGATCGATCACCTTCCCGTCCAAACAGAGATCCCCGACGTTCTCATAACGATTGTGGCGAGCATCGCGATCGCCGCGCTGGCAACCATCTACCCGGCGCAGCAGGCGGCTCGGCTGTACCCCGTGGAAGCTATCAGGCATGAGTAGCAGGCTCTTGCGACGCAACGTTAGGCGGCGCCTGTGATGTTCGTCATCGAGGCGCGTGACGTCGTTAAGACCTTTCGCGGCGGCGACGGCGGCGTCATCCCCGTGCTCGGCGGCGTCAGCTTGCAGGTGTCGCGCGCGACTATGACGGCCGTGGTTGGAGCCAGCGGGTCGGGGAAAAGCACGTTGCTTCAGGTACTCGGTGCTCTTGACCGACCGACCCGCGGAATCGTCCTGGTTGACGGAGAGTCGCTGCAAGACCGCTCTGACGATGAGCTTGCTGCAATCCGGAACCGAAAAGTGGGATTCGTCTTTCAGTTCCATCACCTACTCCGGGAATTTTCGGCGCTCGAAAACGTAATGATGCCGCTACGGATCGCCGGTCGACAGGACGCAGAAGCCCGTGGAAGAGCCGCGGAACTCCTTGCACGCGTTGGATTAAGCGCACGCATGCACCACCGCCCGTCGCAGCTCTCCGGGGGGGAGCAGCAGCGCACGGCTGTGGCGCGTGCGCTCGCGGCCGATCCCAGCGTCCTCCTGGCCGATGAGCCGTCTGGAAACCTGGACCACGCCAACGCCGAGCGCTTGCACGACCTCTTGGCCGAACTTGTGCGTGACCTGGAGCTAGGGATGGTAGTTGTTACTCACAACCGGTCACTCGCGGGACGGGCGCACCGGGTGCTACTACTGGAGGACGGACGGCTGGTCGAGACCGACGTTCGCGGAGTTGTCATCTGATGATTTGCGATGTTTGCAAAGAACGCGACGCGATAGTGAACGTGACACACATGGAGAAGAGCGAGATGACGCTGCTTCACCTGTGCGAGAAGTGCGCGGCCGAGCGCGGCATCGAGATGACGGTTACGGCGTCGGCGAGCAAGCACCTGGTCGGTGAAGTTCTGCAGTCCGTCCACTTGCAGGTGAGCACGGCGCAAGGTGAGTCGCTGCGCTGCGCGTTCTGTTCCATGACGCTCAAGGATTTCCGCAGCACGGGTCGCTTAGGGTGCGCGCGTTGCTACGACACGTTCGAGGTGAGCTTGCGCGAGCTGCTCAAGCGCGTCCACGGCAACGGCCGCCACGTAGGGCGTACATATGCGGCCCCTGCGCCGGTTGCCGGGCGCGATGCGACGCTTAGCGAGTTGCGCGACCGTTTGCGGCGCGCCGTCGACAACGAAGAGTTCGAGGCAGCGGCGTCGTTGCGTGACCAGATCAAGGGGCTCGAGTGATGCTGGACATCGCGCTGATCCCGGACGGTGGTCTCGCGTGGCTCGATGCGTCGGGTGAGCACGCCGAGCTTGTGCTTTCGACGCGGATCCGCCTAGCGAGAAACGTCGAGGGCTATGCGTTCTCGGGGCGCTCGCGCGAAGGGGAGCGTTTGCGTATGCTGGCGCAGGTTCGTGAGGCTGCGCCGCGCGTGAACTCATTGCAGCGCGGTGTCATGCTCCGCGTCGACGACATGTCGCCGCAAGATCGCCAGCTGCTGCACGAACGGCACCTGGTGAGCCGCGAGTTGGCCGGACTCGATGGCCGGCACCCCGTGCGCGGCGGAGCTGCGCTATTTGTCGCGGAACGTGTCGGAATGATGGTGAACGAAGAGGATCATCTGCGCCTGCAGGCAGTGCGTTCAGGGCTCGCCATCCAGGATGCGTTGGATGCGGCGCTGCGCTTCGATAACGAGTTAGGCGCTCGCGTGCCTTACGCGTACTCCTCGGAGTTCGGATTCTTGACGGCGTGCCCCACGAATACGGGAACGGGGATGCGCGCGTCAGTGCTGATTCACTTGCCCGGTTTAGTGTTGACGAAAGAAATCGGCAAGGTGCTCACCGGCTTGCAGTCGATGAACATGACGTACCGCGGCTTGTATGGTGAGGGGAGCGAGGTAGTCGGCAATTTCTTTCAGATTTCCAATCAAACGACATTGGGTCAATCCGAGGACGAGTTGGCGGATCACTTGAACAAAGTGGTGCGCACCGTGATACAGCGCGAGCACGAAGCGCGTCGTGTGTTGGTGCGGGACGCGGGCTATATTATCGAAGACAAGTTGTGGCGTGCGTACGGTACGTTACGCTTCGCGCGCAGCCTGACGTTCGACGAAGCGATGAACTACCTGAGCGGCGTCAGGCTCGCGACGGGGCTGAAACTGATATCGGGACTCAGTGTATATACTCTCAACAAGCTCCTGATCTTTTGTCAGTCGGCGCATCTCGCGTATGTCGAGGGTCGCGCGCTGACTGAGAGCGAGGCTGGCGTCGCGCGGGCGCGCTACGTGCGACAGGTGCTTGCCGACGAGGCCAGCACGTAAGCCTAACGACGCTGCCTAGATCGAGCTGAGGGACGCATGAACGGCTACAACTTCACGGAGCGAGTCCGCAAGGTCCTCCAGATGGCGCGCGAGGAAGCTCAGCGCCTGCACCACGAGTACGTCGGGACCGAGCACATCCTGCTGGGACTTATTCGCGAGGGCGAAGGCGTCGCCGCCGCCGTGCTGCAGAATCTGAACGTCGACCTCGAGGATGTGCAGCAGAAGATCGAGGAGACGGTGAAGAAAGGGAAAGCCGCGCCGGCCTCCGGCAACGACCTCCCGTACACATCGCGCGCGAAGAAAGTGTTGGAGCTTGCCATGGCCGAAGCGCGCGAGCTGAGTCACAGCTACGTGGGGACGGAGCACCTCTTGTTAGGCTTGCTGCGCGAGGAGAAGGGGATCGCTGCCCAGGTCCTGGCCGAGGTCGGTGTGGCGCTGGATGCGGCGCGAGCGGAAACGCTGCGCTTGTTAGGCACCGAGATGCCGCAGGCGCAGCAAGGGAGCGCGCCCACGGCCCAGCAAGGGACCGGCTCCGCGCAGCCGGCGCCGTCCAAGGGGGGGGGCGAGAAGAAGTCCAAGACGCCGGCCCTGGATCACTTCTGCCGCGACCTCACGCAGCTCGCCGGCGAAGATCAGCTGGACCCCACCATCGGCCGCGCCAAGGAAATCGAGCGCGTGATGGAGGTGCTCACGCGCCGCAAGAAAAACAACCCCGTGCTCATCGGCGAGCCGGGAGTAGGGAAGACAGCGATCGTGGAAGGGCTCGCGCAACTTATCGCCAACGGCGAATGCCCGGATTCGCTGCGCGACCACCGCGTCCTCGCCCTCGATATGGCGGCTGTTATCGCCGGGACCAAATATCGCGGTCAGTTCGAGGAGCGGCTCAAAGCAGTGATGAACGAGATCGCGCAGAACAAGAACATCATCCTGTTCATCGACGAGCTGCATACGCTGGTCGGTGCCGGCGCCGCCGAAGGGGCAATTGACGCGAGCAACATGCTGAAGCCCGCGCTAGCGCGCGGCGAGCTGCAGTGCGTCGGCGCGTCCACGCTTAACGAGTATCGCAAGTATATCGAGAAGGACGGTGCTCTCGAGCGGCGCTTCCAAACTGTCATCGTGGATCCGCCGACTGTCGACGAAACAGTGGAGATCCTCAAGGGCTTGCGTCCGAAATACGAGGAGCACCATCGCGTCACCATCCCCGACGACGCTCTCTCGGCTGCCGCCAAGCTGTCGGAGCGCTATATCACCGATCGCTTCCTCCCCGATAAGGCGATCGACGTTATCGACGAGGCGGGAGCACGGGCGCGTCTGGCGGCGCAAGTTCCACCTCCTGAGGTTGCGCAGCTCAAGGACTCGCTCGAGAAAGTCAACAACGAGAAGGAATCTGCCGTGCGTGACCAGAACTTCGAGCGCGCGGCAGCACTGCGCGACAAGGAGCGTGAGCTGCAGGGGGACATCCGAAAGAAACAGGAAGAGTGGGAGAAGCACCGCCAGTCGTACCGTCCGGTGCTCGAAGAAGACGACATATCGTTCATCGTGAGCCGCTGGACGGGGATTCCGGTTACGCGCCTTCAGGAAGCGGAAAGCTCACGCCTGCTGCGCATGGAAGAAGAACTGCACTCCTCCGTCGTTGCTCAGGATGAGGCGATCCTTGCCCTGTCGCGCTCGATCCGTCGCAGTCGCGCGGGTCTCAAGGATCCGAAGCGGCCCATTGGATCCTTCATCTTCTGCGGTCCGACAGGCGTCGGCAAAACAGAGCTGGCGCGAGCGCTCGCGAAGTTCCTCTTCGCCGATTCATCGGCGCTTATCCGTGTTGATATGAGCGAGTACATGGAGAAGTTCTCCGTCTCGCGTCTGATCGGCGCGCCGCCGGGATACGTGGGTTACGAGGACTCCGGGACTCTGACAAAAGCCGTTAGGCGCAAGCCCTACAGCGTCGTGCTGCTGGACGAGATCGAGAAAGCGCACCCCGACGTCTTCAATATCCTGCTCCAAGTGCTCGACGAAGGTCATCTCACGGACAACTACGGCCGCGAGATCGACTTCAAGAACACGGTCGTGATCATGACCTCCAACGTGGGCGCTCGCGACATCACCAAGAACAAGGCGCTCGGCTTTTCGACGCCGGATGCGAAGACGTCATTCGAGCGCATGGCGGAGAAGGTTCGCGAAGAACTCAATCACGTTTTCAATCCCGAGTTTCTCAACCGCCTCGACGACGTCATCGTCTTCCATCCTCTCTCGCGCGAGCACATCGCGCAGATAGTGGGGATACTTCTGAAGGACGTGCAGAAGCGGCTCGTAGATGAAGAGCTTACGCTCAAGTTGACTGAAGGGGGCGTAGACTTCCTTGTTAAGCACGGGTTTGACGAACAGTTCGGCGCGCGACCGCTCAAGCGAGCCATCCAGCGCTATATCGAGGATCCGCTGTCGGAGAAGATCCTCGTTGGCGACTTCTCCAAGGGTGACGAGATCGAAGTCGAGGTCTCCGCGGACGGGCAGAAGTTGGAGTTCCGCGTTCCGGCTAGCGCGCCCAAAGCGTAGGTCCTCCCGCCAAGCATCTAAGCGCCGACATCAGTGGGACTTGCGGCCGGGTTCGTGGTGAACCCGGCCGCTCCTTCTGTGTATATTCCGCGCATGCTGCGTGGTTTGTTGGTCATAGGAGGGCTCGCCGGAGCGAGCCTCATCGCCGGCGCCCAGGATCCCGGCGTTGGAGCGTCAGGGGGCCGCTGCACGATCGCCGACTCGGTGAGTGTGCTGGGGAACTCGCGCGTGCCGGAGTCGACGATCCGCGGCGAAGCGGGACTGTTGGCAGGGACGCAGCTGAACGCGCAGATCATTGCGCGCGCCATCCGTTCGCTGTACGAGACCGGCGAGTTCGAGCGAGTGTCAGTTGACTGTGCCATAAATGCGAGCGGTCGAGTCGCTCTGATCATAGAGGTAGCGGAAAGGCCGCTGCTCACTGACGCGACGATCATGGGAGCAAAGAAGGTGTCCGAGCGCACCGTGCGAGATCACCTGGGCCTGGAGTTCGGCAAGGCTTTGGATCCCGCGGCAGTTACGCGCGGAATGCAGCGCGTCGACTCGACGTATGAAAAGAACGGTTACTATCTCGCGCGCATCCAGGTAGACACGGCGCTCAGCGACAACACCGCGCGCCTAACGTTTAGGATCGACGAAGGGAACCGCCTGGCCGTATCCGGCATCCGCGTGCAAGGAAATCGCGCGCTGGGGGACCGCTCTTTCGTCGGCGCAATGAAGACCAAGCCCGAAGGGTTCTGGTGGTGGCGCAAGGGCGAGTTCGATGACGAGCGCTTCGCAGCGGATCTCGCCGAGCGTCTGCCGGAAATGTATGCGCGCCGCGGATACATCGATTTTCGAGTCGCCAACGACACGCTTCTCATTAACCGCGAGCTGGGCAAGGGACTCGTCGACATTGCCGTCGTCGAGGGGCCGCAATACCGCGTGGCTTCCTTCGATGTGAACGGCAACCGGCGTTTCTCGTCGGATGAGATCGCGCAGTTCTATCCCTTCGACAAGGAGACGCGTACCCTAACGAGTCGTGTGACCGATTTCCTGCGGCGCAAGGACCGCGCTCCCGAAGGAGTGTTCGACCAAAGTGCCTGGCGCGAGGCGACAGACCGTCTGCGCACAGCGTACAGCAACGAAGGCTACATCTACGCGAGTGTGCGTCCGGTGGTGGAACGGCGGCATACCGTGGACTCGGTCCCCGTCGTGGACTTGCGCTGGGATATCGACGAGAAGACTCCCGCGGTGATCAATCGCATCGAGATCCTCGGAAACGACTATACGACGGAAAGCTGCATCCGCGATGCGCTGTCGCTCATTCCCGGGCAGGTGTTCAACCAGGACGCCCTCATCCGCAGTTATCAGTCAATCAGCAACCTTGGCTTCTTCGAATCGCCGCTGCCGTTTCCCGACACGCGGCCCGCGAACGAGCAGGGTGACATCGACATCGTCTTCCGCGTGAAAGAGAAGCGTACAGGAAACGTGAACTTCGGTGCGTCGATGGGGCAGGGTTACGGAGTCGGCGGCTTCATCGGTTTCGATCAACCCAACCTGTTCGGCCGGTGCAAGCGCGGTTCGCTGCAATGGCAGTTCGGCCGCTACATCAACAACTTCAACTTGCAGTATTTCGATCCGCGCGTGCGCGAGTCACTGATCTCGGGGAGCGTGAGCGCTTACCATCAGCTCACTCGCTTTATCATCGGCGACCTGGGACGCTTCCAGCAGACCGGCGCGACTCTCGCCGTCGGTTTCCCCGTTCCCGGCTCGCCGTGGACACGAGTACAGGTCTCGTACGGCGCGGAAGGGGTACGGCTCGGCCGCGGAGGCCTAACGGGCGAGCAGCGGTCGGAGTTCGGCAGCGGATTCTCCTTCCGGTCCAACCTCGGCGCGACGGTCACGCACGACACGCGCATCGATCTGCCGTTCCCGTCCGCGGGCGGGCTGCAAACGTTCACCGCGCAGTTCAACGGCGGCCCGTTAGGCGGGACCTATGCGTTTCAGCGTTACACTCTCGAATCGCGCGCCTACGCCCCGCTCGCCGTGTTCGGCGGCGGGCGTCCCGGCCAACAGCCGATGAAGCTTCTGGCCGGGCTGTCAGTGCGCTCCGGTGCCGTGGCCGGAAACACCGGACCCTTCTTCGCCTTCCAGGAGTTCGCCGTGGGCGGCGTGCAGTACACAGAGCAGCTGCGCGGCTACGATGAGTTCTCGATTACGCCGCGCGGGTACGTGTCGGGGACGAACACTTTCAGTGCGCGCCGCGAGTCGTTCGGTAAGGCCTTTTTAACAACAACGGCCGAGCTGGGATTTCGACTCAATCAGGCACTATATATGAACGCCTTCTTCGATGCCGGGAATGTCTGGCGTCGGGCTCGCGAGATCGACCCTACGCGGCTGTTCCGGGGCGCGGGGGTCGGTGTATCAACGGTGACTCCGCTCGGACCGTTAGGGATTGACCTCGCCTACGGCTTTGATAGGGTTGATGAGCGCGGGCGGCCTCGGCCGGGATGGAAGACTCACTTCAGACTAGGACAGCTCTTCTAGGAGCCCGAATGAAATATCATGTGCTACTGAGCCTGCTATGCCTCACGGCGGCCGGCGTAAACTCTGCGGCCGCGCAATCGAGCCCGGCAGGGGGAGGGGCGCTCAAAGTTGCCTTCGTGGACTCGCGCGCCATCCTCGATAGGGCCCCGGGCCGGCGCGAGGCAGAGGCGGCGTTCCAGCGCGAGACGGCGCCCTTCGAGACGCAGGTGAAGGGGATGAACGATTCGCTCGCCGCCCTGATCAACGACTATCAGAAAGCGGAGCCGGCTTTGAGCGCCGCCGATAAGGATAAGCGGCAGAAGTCGATCCGTGAAAAGCAGGCCGAATACCAGGACCGCACTCAAAAACTGCAGCAGCAGGCCCAGTCGCGGGAGCAAGAGCTGGTGCAGCCCATCCTGGACCAGATCCGCAAGGTGCTCGATGAAATCCGCGCGGAAGATGGTTACGCCGTGATCCTCGATCTGTCGGGAGGGACCGGGACGATCGTTGCCTACGACAAGAACCTGGACATCACTGAGCGAGTGATTGCGCGTCTCAAGCCTGTTCCAGTTACAGCGGCGAAGGGGGATACGGCCAGGGCTCCGGCCGGCCGTCCGGCTCCAGCAGGGGTGAGGAAGCCGCCGGCGCCGTGAGCGACGGAGAGCCTAACGAGACAATCAGCAGCGGTGAGGGTGCCAGCACTCTCACCGCTGCCGACATTGCGGGTCTTGTTGGCGGCGAGTTGCAGGGGGATGCCTCGGCGGTAGTCAACGCTGTGGCGCCGATCGATCGTGCGGGGACGGGCGACCTCACGTTCCTCGCGTCGGCGCGCTACGCCCCTCTGCTCGCGCGGCGTTCGCATGGCGCGCCCGTTGTGTTGACCACGCGCGCACTCGTTGAGACTCCCGGCGCATCCGCGGCTCGCATCGTGGTTGGCAATCCGCACGAGGCTATGCTCGGCGTGCTCGCAAAGTTGTACAAACCGCCTCGCGCCGTCTCCGGTGTAGAAGCAACGGCGCGTATCGGGCGCGGCGCGAGGATCGGCCGCGGTGTGTACATCGGCCATTACGTTATCGTCGGAGACGGTGCGGCGATCGGCGATGGGACGCGTCTCGATGCCCATACTGTGATCGGCGGCGGAGTCGCCATCGGGGCCGCGGGACACCTCTACCCGCAGGTGACGGTCTACAGCGGAGCCACGTTAGGCGACCGCGTCATCGTGCACAGCGGTGCCCGAATAGGCAGCGACGGGTTCGGCTACGTCTTCCGCGACGGCGCGCACGCCAAGATCCCCCATGTCGGCCGCTGCGTGATCGGCGACGATGTCGAGATCGGCGCGAACACGACCATCGATCGCGGCAGCATCGATGACACCGTCATCGGAGCCGGCACCAAGATCGACAACCTCGTCCAGATAGCCCACAACGTGCGCATAGGGCGCCTTTGCCTGATCATGTCGCAAGTGGGGATCGCCGGCTCGAGTCAGGTCGGGGACGGCTGCATCCTGGCGGGGCAGGCAGGGGTACCGGGGCACGTGAATATCGGAGACGGAGCACGCATCGCCGGCCAGTCGGGACTCTTCGGCGACGTCCCAGCGGGGGAGACCTGGTCGGGCTATCCTGCCCGTCCACATAAGGAGGCATTGCGCGCCCAGGCGGCGCTCTTCAAGCTCTCCGGCCTCATGAAGCGTCTCGAAAGGCTGCTGGAGGACCGGAGCGGGGGAGAGGCTTGATCTCGGCCGCCGGCGCGCGCCGCCGTGGTCGGCGGTCCATCGGCGCACCCACCTCGCTTAGCGGCATAGGACTGCATCTGGGACAGCCATGCCGGATTACGTTCAGGCCGGGGCGACTGGGCGAAGGGGTCGTTTTCCTCCGGACGGATCGCAGCGACGCGCGGCCGATGCAAGCCAATATCGAGAACGCGCGCGAGGCACATCGCCGCACTCAACTCGGCGACGGCGACGTCGCTGTGCACACTGTGGAGCACGTGCTCGCTGCGGTGGCGGCCAGTGAGATTGATGATCTGATCATCGAGCTTGACGCACCGGAACCTCCAATCCTGGACGGGAGCGCCGGACCATATTTCCGCGCGCTTCAGGGGGCCGGTTTCATACAGAATGGCGGGGAGAGGTCGGAGTTACGCCTGCGCTCACGGCTGCGCGTCGAGGAAGGTGATGCCTGGTACGAGGCGCACCCAGCTCCTTGCCTGCGGCTGGACGTGACAATCGACTTCCCGCATCCACTCATCGGTACGCAGCGTTGTACGGTCGATGTGGGGCCGGAAGGGTTCGGCCAGGAGCTGGCCGATGCGCGGACCTTCGGTTTCACCCATGAATTCGACGCGCTGCGGGCGGAAGGGCTCATCAAGGGGGGCTCGACGGACAACGCGATCGTGCTGGATGCGGACGGTGTCGTGGGCGGCGCGCTGCGGTGGCCGGACGAGTTCGTTAGGCACAAAACGCTCGATTGTGTCGGCGATCTGGCGCTTGCGGGGGCTCATGTGCGTGCGCGCATCGTGGCGCACCGGCCAAGCCATCGCGGCACGATCAAACTTGTCCGCGAGATCATCCGACATGCGACGAAGGAGACTTGTGTGATTGGCATCGACGAGATCATGAAGGTCATCCCGCATCGCTACCCGTTTTTGCTGGTCGACCGCATCCTGGAACTGGATCCGGGGAAGCGAGTCGTAGGGATCAAGAACGTCACTATCAACGAGCCGTTTTTTGCCGGCCACTTCCCGGGTCAGCCGATCATGCCGGGCGTGCTCATCATCGAGGCGATGGCGCAAGTGGGCGGCATGCTCCTGATGGGCTCGGTCGAGGATGCCGACAACAAGCTGATGTACTTCATCTCACTGGATAACGTGAAATGGCGCAAGCCGGTAAGGCCGGGGGATCAGCTGCGGTTCGAGCTGGACCTGGTTCAACTGCGCGGGACAGTGTGCAAGATGCGCGGCATCGCCAAAGTGGAGGGAGAGGTGGTAGCGGAGGCGGACATGGCGGCGATGCTGCGCGATCGATGACGGCGCAGATACATGCATCCGCGATTGTCGCTCCGAGCGCCGAGCTTGGAGCTGACGTGCGTGTGGGAGCGTTCGCTATCGTCGGTGAGCGGTGTGTGGTCGGTGACGGCTCGGTGATCGAGCCGCGTGCGGTGCTGCAGCAGAACGTCGTGCTGGCGCCTAACGTGACGATCGGTATCGGCAGCGTCATCGGCGGCGATCCGCAGGATCTCAAGTTTCAGGGGGAGGAGACGTGGGTTGAGATCGGGGAGGGGAGCCGCGTGCGCGAATACTCCACGATCAACCGTGGCACCGCGCAGTCGCACAAGACGAGCGTCGGTAAGAACTGCTTTCTGATGTCGTACGTGCACCTCGCGCACGACTGCCAGGTGGGTGACGGGGTGATCATCTCCAACGGGACACAAGTCGCGGGCCATGTTACGATCGAGGATCGCGCCATCCTCTCAGGGTTGGTGGCCGTACATCAGTTCGTGAAGATCGGACGGCACTCATTTGTGGGCGGATGCTCGCGTGTGGCCAAGGATGTGCCGCCCTTCCTCAAGGCCGTGGGCAATCCTATCAAGCTGTACGGACTCAATTCCGTGGGGCTCGAGCGATCCGGTTTCCCGGAGACTGTGATCCGAGAGTTGAAGCGTGCGTATCGGCTCTTCTTTCGATCGGAGCTGAACGTGACGCAGGCGTTGGAGAGGGCGCGCAGCGAACTGCAGCCGTTGCCGGAAGTGGAGCATTTCCTGCGCTTCCTGAGCGACAGCGACCGCGGCATAGTGATGTGAGCGCGCACAGCGGAGGACCGCGCATCGGAGTGATCGGAGCGGGGGCGTTAGGCTATCATCACGTGCGGCTCTTGAGCCAGCTCGAGGGCATCCGCTTCGCCGGCTTTCACGACGCCAGGCCGGAGCGTGCCGCGCAGCTTGCCGCGGAGCTGCGCGTTAGGCACCATGCCAGCACGGAAGCGCTGCTGGATCACTGCGATGCGGTGACAGTCGTCGTGCCCACGCCGGATCATTTCTCCGTGGCACGCCGCGCTCTGGAGCGCGGCAAGCACGTGCTCATCGAGAAGCCGCTCACAGCGACGCTGGAGGAAGCCGACACGCTGCTCGCTCTTGGGGCCAAGAACGGCCTCCTCATCCAGACGGGGCACGTCGAGCGTTTCAATCGCGCGATGCGCGCCGCGCTCCCCTATGTGGACGCGCCGCGCTTCGTTGTGTGCGATCGCCTCGCGCCGTTCAACCCGCGCGGGAGCGACGTCGCAGTGGTGCTGGATCTCATGATCCACGATATCGATTTGATTCTGACTCTCGTAGGTGGTCACGTCGCGGATTTGGCCGCGGTTGGTGTTCCGGTCCTCACGCCGTTCGTGGACATCGCGAACGCGCGCCTAACGTTTGCGTCGGGGGCAGTGGCGAACATCACGGCGAGTCGTGTGTCGCGCGAACGGACCCGCAAACTGCGCATCTTCCAGCAGAGTGGGTATTTGTCGCTCGACCTCGCGAGCGGGGACGGGGAGTTCTATCGCCTCAGGCGTGACGTCGACATCGGTTCTCTCGTGCGCGGCCCGCTGTCGGTGGAGGCCTTCGTGGATCGTGTCGCTCTGAGCGCTAGTGAGGTGGAGCCGCTGCGCCTCGAGTTCGAGAGTTTTGTCGCGGCGTTACGCGGCGAAGCGCCCGTAATCGTAAGCGGCGAGGATGGTCGCGAAGCTCTGGACGTAGCTCTGCGGATCGTGCGCGAGATCGAGCGTTCTCTCCCTGCATTGGCCGGCGGCGCGGGTATCCCGAGCGCTGCCGCGTCAGCCAACTAGTCGCGTTCAACGCCTGGGGACGGTGCGCGAGATCCTCATCGTAAGTGGGGAAGCGTCGGGGGACCTGCATGCAGCGCGACTGGCCGAGGAGCTGCGGGGGCGCTGCGGCGGCGTCGCGTTGAGCGGCGTCGGAGGAGCGGCGATGGAGCGCTCCGGCGTGCTGTTGCTGGATCGCAGTGACCGGCTGGCGGTGATGGGGTTCGCGGAGATACTGAGTCAGGTGCCGCAGCACCTCCGTTTGCTACGCTCGTTAGGTGCACGCCTGCGGAGCGGCCGTATCGCGCTGGTGATTCTCATCAACTATCCAGGCTTCAACATGCGCGTGGCGCGCCTGGCTCGCGCCGCCGGAGTCCCTGTCCTGTACTATATCACACCGCAGGTATGGGCCTGGGGGGCGCGGCGCTTGCCGCGGCTGGCGCGTCTTATCACGAAGGCGGCGACGATCCTGCCGTTCGAGGCAGCGCTGCTGAGGGCTGCGGGCATCGACGCAACGTTCGTCGGCCATCCGCTGCTCGACGGGGCGCACGAGTTTCCGCGGCGCGAGGCCGCGCGGTCAGAGCTGGGCCTTCCGAGCGACGCGCGTGTCCTGGCGCTGTTTCCCGGATCCCGGCGACAGGAGATCGAGCGCCATCTCGACCTTTTCGTCGAAACAGCGCGGCGTGTGCAAGCCGCGCATCCGGGTGGCGGGCTCTGGGTGCTCGTGGGTGGCGCGCCGGGGATCGACATTCCTCCCTCGCGCTGTCCCTTTCAGGTAGTGCGGGGCCGGTCGCGTGTGCTGTTTGGAGCCGCGGACGCGGCGTTGTGCAAGAGCGGCACTACCACGCTCGAGGCGGCTGTCGCCGGCTGCCCGCTGGTCGTCGCTTATCGCACGTCGCGCCTAACATATGCTCTCGCACGGCGTCTCGTCCGTATCCCGCACATCGGCCTTGTGAACGTCGTGGCTGGACGTGAGGTCGCCCCCGAGTTCGTGCAGGAAGCTGCGCAAAGCGCGGCGCTGGCGGCGGCGCTGCTCCCCCTGCTGGACCACGCGGCGCCGCAGCGGAGCAGGATGATCGAAGAGCTGGCGGCCGTGCGCGCGCAGCTGGGGACTCCGGGCGCTGCGCAACGCGTGGCGGATATCGCATGCGGGCTGCTGGCGAGATAACTTCGCCGCGTGAGCGCCGGCGCGCCAAACGAGTGGCATGGGCGGCGCGGCTGGGGCCGGTACTCGTTAGGCTAATCGGCTCGACCTGGCGTGTGACCGCCCACAACAGCGCAGCCTTCGAAGCTCTGCGCCGGGCCGAGCGGCCCTTCATTTTCGCGCTATGGCACGGCGAGATGCTCCCGCTCCTGTGGCACCACCGCCGGCAAGGTGTGGCCGTCCTCATCAGCACACACGCCGACGGCGAGAGTATCGCGCGCATCTGCCAGTCGCTTGGCTACCGCACGATCCGCGGCTCTACCTCGCGCGGCGGGGCGCGGGCGCTGGTCGAAACGGTGCGCTTGCTCGCGGCCGGCGTCGAGGTTGCGATCACGCCCGATGGGCCGCGCGGCCCCGTGCATTCCATCGCGCCGGGGATCCTCTTCGCCGCCGGTCGCGCCAACGCACCGATTGTCCCCATCCATGTCGGATCCGCTGGCGCCTGGCGACTCGGCACGTGGGACAGCTTCATGATCCCGAGGCCTTTCGCGCGCGTCACGATCCGGTACGGCGATCCCATCACGGTGCGCCAAGGGGAGGGAGCTGCCGCCGGGGAAGACGTGCAGCGACTCGAGCGCGCCTTCCGCGACCTGAGCGATGCGCCGGCGTGAGGGAGGATTGGTGGAGGGCATATGGTACGGAGCCGGCGCGCGTCCCGCGTTAGGCAGGCTTGCGCTCGCCCCATTCTCCTGGGCGTTCGCCGGCATCGTGCGCGCGCGCAACGCGCTGTTCGACAGCGGCCTCGCGCAAGTTATGCAGCCGCCCATTCCGGTTCTGAGCGTTGGTAACCTGACAGCCGGAGGGACCGGCAAGACACCGCTTGCCGCATACTTCGCGCGCCTAATGCGCGACGCCGGAGCCGCTCCAGCGCTCGTTATGCGCGGCGTCGGCAACGACGAGGAACGCACATACGCGGAGCTGGCGAGGGGTGTCCCCGTCGTGATACACCCGGATCGCGTGCGCGCCGTGCAGCGGGCCGCGCGCAACGGCAGCGACGTCGCCATCCTCGACGACGCCTTCCAGCATCGCCGACTTGGCCGCGCTGTGGACGTAGTGCTGATCAGTGCAGACCGAGGACTGCGCACTCGCAACCTGCTCCCATCCGGACCGTATCGCGAGCCGCTCAGCAGCCTGCGGCGTGCGTCGCTCATTGCAGTCACTCGTAAGGCCGTCTCCCAGGACGTCGCGGACGAGCTGGGCGCGCAGCTGCGGACTCTCGCCCCCGGCATACCGCAAGCCCGCTTCGCTCTCCTCCCGGAGGGCTTAGTAGCGCCGCGCAGCGGCGCGCGGCGGCTCGCCGACACCTTACATGGCCAGCGTGTGCTCGCGATCGCGGGGATCGGCGATCCTGCAGCCTTCATCGCACAACTGGAATCGCTCGGCGCGGCTGTGGCCCCGGCTCTCTACGGCGATCATCACGGCTACACGCGCGACGATGCTGAAGGTTTGGCACGGCGTGGCGCCGGCTTTGGCCTGGTCGTCTGCACGCTGAAAGACGCCGTGAAGCTGGCACCGATCTGGCCTCGCCAAGGCCCCGAGCTGTGGTATGTTTCTCAGCGCATCGAGGTCGAGGAGGGGGGTCAGGATCTAGACCGTATCCTCCGTCAGTTCCTTGACTTGCGGCATCAACCCGAGCGATAACGCCGCCGTTCCGCGGCGCACCCAATATGGCTACCGAACTCCGTCTCCCCACCCACAGCATCGTTCAGCCGGACAAGGATCGCTTCCTCACGACGCAGGAGGAGAACCCCTTCGAGGCGATGATGTCGCGCTTCGACCGTGCGGCCGAGCTGCTCGATCTTGAGCCCGGGCTGTACAAGGTGCTGCGCAAGCCGGAGAAGCAGATAATCGTGGCCTGTCCGATCATGCTGGACAGCGGCGAGATCGAGGTATTCACGGGGATCCGCGTGCTGTACAACACTTCGCGGGGCCCGGCCAAAGGGGGCATCCGTTTCGATCCGCACGTCTCGCTGGACGAGGTGACGGCGCTGGCCGCGTGGATGACCTGGAAGTGCGCCGTCGTAAACGTCCCCTTCGGCGGCTCCAAGGGAGGGGTTGTGTGCGATCCGTTACGCATGAGTGTGGGTGAGTTGGAGCGCCTAACGAGGCGCTTCACAGCCGGCATCATCTCCACGTTAGGCCCGGACAGCGACGTCCCTGCCCCCGACGTCAACACGAACGAGCGCGTGATGGCGTGGATAATGGACACGTACTCCATGCATGTGCGCCACACTGTCACGGCAGTCGTGACGGGCAAGCCGGTGGAGATGGGCGGCTCGTTAGGGCGACGCGAGGCAACGGGGCGCGGCTGTACGTTCGTGACGAAGGAAGCCCTGGCGCACCTGGGCATGAGCGTGCGCGGCACCACGGTCGCCATTCAGGGCTTCGGCAACGTCGGCTCGGTTACTGCGCAGCTGCTGCAACGCGAGGGGTGTAAGATCGTGGCCATCAGCGATCGCACAGGTGCGCTGCACAGTCCGTCAGGCATCGATGTGGACGACGCGATCGCGTGGGTGCGGCAGCACAAAACGCTGGAAGGCTATCCCAAGGGCGAGCGCATTGAGAACGAAGAGCTGTTGACGCTCGACGTGGACGTGCTCGTCCCCGCGGCATTGGAGAACGTGATCACCACGCGCAATGCGCCGAAGATCCGCGCGCGTATAATCTGCGAGGGGGCGAACGGCCCGACGACAGCGGGGGCGGATTCGATCCTGGAAGAGAAGGGGATCTTCGTCATCCCCGACATCCTCGCCAACGCCGGCGGCGTCACTGTATCCTATTTCGAGTGGGTCCAGGACCGCGGCGGCTACTTCTGGAGCGAAGACACTGTGAACGAGCGTTTGCGCGACATCATTGTGCGCGGTTTCAAGGATGTTCTGGATCTGTCGCGACAGCACAAGGTGAACATGCGCACCGCGGCGTACATGTTATCCATTAGCCGTGTCGCTACCGTGCACCGCCTGCGCGGGATCTACGCCTAACAACTAGGCCCGGGGCCGACCGGCCAGGTCGCAAGGGTGCGCTTCCGGCTGTGCGTTGTGGGCCGGCCGCGCGACAACGCCCTCGCTGCGGCTATCGCGGACTACGAGACCCGCGCAGCACGCTACTGGCCGCTCGTTGTGCGCGAGGTGCGGGCCGGCTCGGGAGGCGATGCGAGGCCTGACGCCGTCCGTGAAGCAGAGGGTAAGCGGCTGCTCCAAGCCGCTGACGGCACGGCGCGGTTCCTGTGCGACGCCGGCGGAGAACGCATGAACTCGAAGGCGTTTGCGGACTGGTTGGCAGCCAAGAGGAACCAAGCGCGCGATGTTGCGTTCATCATCGGAGGTGCCTACGGACTCAGTGACGATGTTCGTGAGGGAGCCGCCGGCTCGATCGCTCTGGCGCCCTGGACGCTGGCGCACGAGGTGGCTCGTCTGGTACTGGCCGAGCAGCTTTACCGGGCGGGAGCGATAGTGCGCGGCGAACCGTACCACAAGTGATGGTAGTCGATGAGATTATACGCCGTTCGTCGTATCAAGCTCGCCGCGCGCGAGCAATCGGAGGCGATTTGACCCTTCCGCGCCTGATCACGGAGCCGCTCGGCGGGAGCGCGCTGGCGCGCGCGGCCGCTGACGGGAGTGCGCCGGCAGGTTGGTATGCGCGGCGGCCGCGCGGACCTAACGAGTGGTGTACCTGGTCGGAAGCCGTGCGTAGCGCTGCGCCGGCGGATTGGGCTGCACGCCTCACTCCGGCGTTCGTGCAGCGCGGCGCCGCGGAACGCCGCCTGGCGCACGTCGTGGCACAGAACGGGGTGCTGGTCACTACAGGCCAGCAGCCTGGATTGTTCGGCGGACCGATCTACACGATTGCGAAGGCGTTGTCGGCACTGGCGATCGCTGATGTGCTGGAAGAGACGACCGGCGTGCCGACTGCTCCGCTGTTCTGGGCGGCCACGGACGATAGCGACGTACTGGAGGCTTCTGCGACGGCGATCATCGCGGATGGTGCGGCCGTGGAGCTGCGCATCCCCGTGCGCAATCATGACGCCAGAGTACCGCTCAGCGAAGTCCCTCTACCCAACGTAAATGCGCTCATCGCGAGGCTCGAAGCTGCGACCGGGAGTGCCAGCGATGCGCGAGCGATACAGCTCGTTAGGCGCGCTTACCGCGAGGGGGTAACGTACGGGGCGGCTTTCGTCGAGCTGCTGGCCGAGCTGCTCTGTCCCCTCGGAGTTACGATCCTGGACGCCGGCCATGTCGCCGTGCGGCAAGCGGCCCACCCTACTTTGTTGCGGGCGCTGGATCAGGCAGCGCTCATCGAGCGCGCGCTGGCGTCGCGCGGCGACGAGCTGCAAGCCGCGGGCTTCCAGCCCCAAGTCGAGCAGGTACCCGGGCGTACACTGGTCTTCGACAATCGCGGCGGCAAGGCCCGCGTCACCATGCAGCAGGCCGGCGCCGTTCTGGACGATGCGCGGCCCGGAGATCTGTCGCCTAACGTGTTGCTCCGGCCGCTCGTAGAATGCGCCATACTTCCTACAATCGCATACGTAGCCGGCCCGGGCGAGCTGGCCTACTTCGCCCAGACAAGTGCCGTCGCTCGAGCGCTGAACATGCGCCCCGTGCTCGCGCTGCCGCGCTGGTCAGTGACCATCGTCGAGCCCCATGTCGATCGCGTATTGGCGGAATACGGCCTCTCGGCGTCGGCGCTCGCCGACTTGCACGGGGTACAATCACAACTTGCCGAGACACGCGTTCCGGAGAACGTACGCCGTGACCTCGCTGCGCTGCGCGAAGCGATCGACAATCACGCGCGCACTCTGGGCGAGAACGTGAATGGCGCGCGCAACCTCGGCTTGCGTGAAGGCGTTGTCGAGGGAGCAAGGCGATCGCTCCATTTCCGCATGGATCGCCTACAAAGGCGGGTACTGGCAGCAGCCAAGCGCGTAGACGCCGAACGGCAGCACCGCGTCGCCGCTGCGGCCGCCGCGCTCTTCCCATTCGGGGAGCGGCAGGAGCGGCGCCTCAATCTGACGCCGTTCCTCGCGCGTCATGGTATGCAGTTGCTCGATGCCATTCGGCACGAGGCCGGAACTCAGGCGAGCGAATTGATCGCAGTCCCGTCGCACGCGACTTCGTGACTCACGCTCCGCCGCTTGGCGAGCAGGATATACCGGCCGCGATAGAGAGCAGCTCCGCGCCCCCCTCGGGGAAGCCGGCCTTGCTGGTGGGAGCGGGGATCCTGGCGAGCCGGCTGGCGGGGTTCGTTAGGCAGCGTGCCTTCGCGCATTACTTCGGCGCGGGGGACGCGGCCGATGCCTTCACAGTCGCCTTTCGCATCCCCAACCTCTTGCAGAACTTGCTCGGTGAGGGAGTTCTGTCGGCCTCCTTCATCCCGGTGTACGCCGGGCTCCGGCGGGAGCAGGCGGACGCCGCGCGCCGCGAGGTAGCGTCCGCTGTGCTTAGCCTGCTCGCCCTCGTGTGCTCGCTTGGCGTAGCCGTCGGCATGCTCGCCGCCCCCGCGCTCGTGGACCTGATCGCCGGCGGATTCACGGGCACCAAGCGCGACCTCACAATCACGCTCGTGCGCATCCTGTTTCCCGGCGCGGCATTGCTCGTGTGGTCTGCCTGGTGCCTGGGCGTCCTCAACAGTCACGGGCGGTTTTTCCTGTCGTACGCGGCTCCTGTCGCATGGAACGCGACGATGGTGGCCGTGCTGCTCGCCATGGCGCCCGGTCGCAGCTCGGCCGCCCTCGCGGTGGCGTTGGCGTGGGGGAGCGTCATCGGAAGCGCGCTTGTATTCGGTGTACAGCTGCCGGCGGCGCTGCGGCTGCTCCACGGTCTGCGGGCCACGTTAGGCATAAGGTCGCAGCACGTACGGCAGGTCGTGCGCAACTTCGTCCCTGTTCTGCTCGGCCGCGGCGTCGTGCAGCTCAGCGCCTATGTCGACATCGCGATTGCTTCCTTTGTCGCAGCAGGGGCAGCCGCGACGCTCGGCTACGCTCAGATGATCTATCTGCTTCCGGTAAGTCTCTTCGGGATGTCTGTAAGTGCAGCGGAGCTGCCGATCATGGCGGCCGAGGGTAGGGAGGTCGATTCCGCGGCCGGGCGCGTGCGCACGCGCCTGACAGTCGGTCTGCGCCGCATCGCTTTCTTCGTAGTGCCGTCGGCCGTAGCGATGTTGGCGTTCGGCGATCTCATGGCGGCGATACTCTACCAGAGCGGCCGCTTCGGCGCGGCCGAAAGTGTCTGGGTGTGGCGCGCGTTAGGCGGCGCTGCTCTCGGGCTCGTGCCGGCTACAGCCGCGCGCTTGTACGCTTCCGCGTTCTACGCGCTGCAAGACACACGTACTCCTGTGAGGTTCGCACTCGGCAGGGTGCTGCTGAGCCTCACGTTAGGCATTCTCCTGGCGCTCGTGCTTCCGCGGACACTGGCGCTGGACCTCCGCTGGGGCGTAGCCGGCCTCACAGCGGCCTCCGGCGTTGCGGCCTGGCTGGAGTTTGTGCTCCTGCGCAGGTCTCTGGCGCACCGCGTCGGCGCCACGCGCGCGGAGGCAATGCTTCGGTTGTGGCTCGCAGCAGGGGTCGCCGCCCTTATTGCCTGGCTGCTGCGCCTCGGACTTGGGGCAGGACACGCTGAGGCGCAGCCGCTGGCGGCGCTGGTGATCTTGTCGATCTACGGGGTCGCGTACGTAGCGATCACGTGGCGTCTGGGATCGCCGGAGTCTAGTGCCATCGTAAGGCGCTTGACGCGGCTCCGCTGACCGGCCCGCCTGATTAGCCTTCAGGAGTATTCCGCGCGCCGCTCTCGTGCAAATCCCCAGCAGGATCTCCGACAAGCTCGCCCACCTCCCCGACTCGGCCGGTGTTTACCTAATGAAGGACCGGTCGGGAGCGGTGCTCTACGTCGGCAAGGCGAAGCGTCTGCGGTCGCGCGTGCGCAGCTACTTTCTCAGCGAGCACGAGGGGAGCGTCAAGACGCAGCATCTGGTGCGGTCGCTAGACGATCTCGACACGATCGTCGTCCCCTCCGAGGCACATGCGCTGATACTCGAGGCGAACTTCATAAAGGAGTATCGGCCCCGCTTCAACATTCAACTGCGGGATGACAAGTCATATCCCTACGTCAAGGTTACCGTGCAGGAGCCGTTTCCGCGCGTGCTGGTGACCCGGCGGCTGCTTAACGACGGCGCCCTGTATTTCGGTCCCTATACGGATGTGGGAGCGATGCGGCGCGCGCTCAACGTGGTGCGGCGGATATTCACTGTGCGTTCGTGCCACTACGCGCTGCCTAACGATGCACCCGACCGTCCCTGTCTCGACTACCACATCGGCAAGTGCCGGGCGCCCTGCGTAGGTTGGCAGAACGCGTCCGATTACCGCGCCATGATCGACGAGGTGGTGCTCTTTCTCGAGGGTCGCACGTCCGAAGTAATGCAGCGGGTACGAGAGCGCATGCAGGCAGCCTCGCAGGCGACCGACTTCGAGCGCGCAGCCGAGTTGCGCGACGCGCTCTTCCGGTTGGAGCGGCTGGAAGAGCCCAAGGTCGTCGTTCAGGCCGACGGCGGGGATCGCGATGTCGTCGGCTACGCACGCGACGGCGACGACGCCTGCGTCGCGATCCTGCGCTTCCGCAGGGGGCGCTTGCTCGCCCGTGACCATCGCATGCTGGACAACCTGGAGGGGGAAGTAGACGCGAGCGTTCTGGCCGCGTACCTGTCACGGTCCTATGTTGGCGAGTCGGAGCGCGCCCCCGAGCTGCTGGTGCCGTTCGATTTCGAGGACCGTCAGGCGCTCGAAGAGTCGTTAGGCCGAACTCGCGTGACAGTGCCGCAGCGCGGCTCCAAGCGCGAGCTGGTTTCCCTTGCCGACGAGAACGCGCGCCACCTCCTCGAGGAATTCAAGCTCGCGGCCGACGAGGCTGACGAGCGGGCGACGAGTCCCGTCTACGACCTGCAGCGCGAGCTCGGCCTGCAGTCCGTCCCGCGCCGGCTCGTCTGCTTCGATATCTCGACGGCACAGGGGAGGGATACTGTCGGTTCCTGCGTCTGGTTCGAAAATGCACGCCCGCGGCGAGCGGAGTATCGCAAGTTCCGCGTCAAAACAGTTACGGGGAGCGATGACTTCGCGGCGATGGCGGAAGTCGTGACGCGCTATTTCCAGCGGCGCATCAACGAAGCCCTCACGCTCCCCGACCTTGTCGTCGTCGACGGCGGCAAGGGCCAACTCGCCGCGGCGCATGACGCGCTCGTGTCGTTAGGCTTGAGCGACCTCCCCGTCGTCAGCCTCGCCAAACGCGAGGAGGAGGTATTCATGATCGGACGCATGGATCCGCTGCGCCTGCCGCGCCGCGCCGGAGCGCTGCGCTTGCTGCAGCAGGCGCGCGATGAAGCACACAGGTTCGCGCTGACGTACAACCGCCAACGCCGGACGCTGCGAACCGTGACCTCCGAGCTAATGCGTATTGCGGGGGTCGGCCCGGCGAGACGGCGCACGCTGCTCAACGCGTTCGGGAGCCTGCAGGGCGTGCGCGATGCGTCCCTTGACGATATTGCGGCGCTCCCCGGCTTCTCGAAAGCCTCCGCCGAGCGCATACAGGCTGCCTTGCGCGAACCACTCGCGGATAATGCGCAACGGCAGCACTCCGACCTCGTGGACCTTAGCCCTGGAACTTGAACCTGTGCTCGACTGGAATCTCATCTGTTCCGGCTGTGGCCAACGCGAATCGAAGGACGCGCTCGTGGGTCTCTGTCCCGCATGCGGCAGGCCCTACCTGGCGCAATTCGATTCGCAGTCACCGGAGCGGCCCAACACCGCGCGGTGGGACATGTGGCGTTACGCCGCTGCCCTCCCCGGGACCGACGGCGAACCGGTGGTCTCGTTAGGAGAGGGTTGTACGCCACTGATAGAACTGCCGGCGCTGGCGCGAAAAGTCGGCGTTAGGCGGCTCTGGATCAAGGACGAAGGCGTCAATCCTACAGCGTCATTCAAAGCGCGCGGATTGAGCGCCGCGGTCACGCGCGCTCGAGCACACGCAGTCCCCGGATTCGTCGTGCCCACGGCCGGCAACGCAGGCGCCGCGCTGGCGGCCTATGGCGCCGCCGCAGGGATCCCTGTGCGCATTTACGCCCCGGCGACAACTCCGCGGCCCATCCTCGACATCACGCGCGCCCTCGGCGCCGAACTCGAGCTTGTGGACGGGCATATCGGCGACGCCGGACGACTGGCGCTCGCCTTCGCCGGCGCCAGCGGCTTCTTCAACGTGGCCACGCTGAGAGAGCCCTATCGAGTGGAAGGGAACAAAACGTTAGGCATCGAGCTGGCCGAGCAGCTCGGCTGGCGCTTGCCGGACGTGATAGCGTATCCCACGGGGGGCGGCGAAGGGGTCGTCGGTATCTGGAAGGCCGTGCTCGAGATGCAACGCTGGGGCTGGATCCCCGGCGACGCCCCCCTTCCACGCATCGTCGTTGCCCAGTCAGCAGGGTGTGCACCGATCGTCCGAGCGTGGAGAGCCGGCGCCGACAAGGCCACGCCGTGGGAACACCCCGACACGCATGCCGCCGGTCTGCGCGTTCCAGGTCCCCTTGGCGACAGGTTAGTGCTCCGCGCTCTCCGCGAAACAGGCGGTGTAGCCGAGTCAGCTACGGAGGAAGAGATACGCGCAGCAACGCGTGAACTTGCCGAGTCGAGCGGAATCGATGCCGCGCCGGAGGGGGGATGCGCCCTCTCAGTCACCGCTAAGCTCGTAGGCGCAGGAGAGATTGCCGCCGACAGCGAAGTAGTGATTTATAACACCGGCAGCGGTGCGTCCTATCGCTCGTGAGCAGCTAAAACCCCTATCCAGGAGCCTGCACAGCAGTGCTTGCCTTACTCGATCCGTTCAGCGGTATCGCCGGCGACATGACACTCGGCGCGCTTGTCGACCTCGGCCTGGAGCGCGCATGGGTGGAGTCTTTGCCGGAGCAACTCGGCCTAACGGGGATCGGCGTTCGCATTGAGCGTACCGAGCGCGGGCATATCGCGTGCACGAAGGTCGACTTCGATATTCCACCGCAGCCTCATGCGCGCCACATCGCTGAAGTGCGCGACCTGGTGGCGCGCAGCGCGGCGCCGGTAAAGGTGAAGGAGCGAGCCGCGCGAGCCTTCAACGCAATCGCGCACGTAGAGGGAGCGCTGCACGGCGTGCCGCCGGAACAGGTGCACCTGCACGAGGTGGGAGCCGTCGACGCGATCCTGGACGTCGTCGGAGCACTGTGGGGGCTGGAGCGCCTGGGCGTGGAACGGGTGTACTGCGGCACGATCTCGTTAGGCGACGGCAGCGTGCGAGCCGCACACGGCATCCTTCCGGTCCCGGCGCCGGCGACACTGCGTTTGCTGGCGGGCCACACTGTCCGGTGGGGTCCTCCCGGCTGCGGCGAGCTGGTCACGCCAACGGGCGCGGCCCTCATCCACGTATTAAGCGAAGGACCGCCTCCGGCGGCCTTCATCCCGTTGCGCGACGGCTTCGGCGCTGGCACGAAAGAACTCAAGGGCCGACCTAACTTACTGAGGATAATCCTGGCAGACCCTGTCGCGACGCATGGCACTGGCCTGGAGCACCTAATCCTGCTCGCTACCGATATCGATGACATGACCCCTGAGCACATCGCAATAGCCGCCGACACCGTCAGGGCGGCAGGAGCGCTGGACGTGGTCGTGTCACAGATTCACATGAAAAAGGGTCGCGTCGGCTCGCGGATAGAAGTTCTGGCAGCCCCAGCGCAAGCTGATCGGCTGCAGCAGGTCCTCTTCGAGCACACCACGACGCTCGGCGTGCGACGCACCCCGATCGAACGGACCGCTCTAGTGCGCGAAGAACGCCGTGTCCGCATCTTTGACCACGACGTGAGGCTCAAGATCGCGACATTGCCGAATGGCGAGCGCCGGATAAAGCCCGAATTGGAGGATGTTAAAGCGATCGCGCTACAGACCGGCCGCCCTGTGGCCGAAGTCACCGCCTTGGCGCTAACCTTATCGGAACGTCTCTAAGGCCTAATGGGTAGCATCCCACCGCGTGCCGGAAGGCATGCCGCACCAAACCTCAGGAGAGCCAGCATGACCCACGCCCGCAACTTCGCGATCGGGGCGTTGTTTGCCGTGTCCGTGAGCGGCGCTGCCGCCGCGCAGGCGACAGGGCCCAAGTGTGAGATCGATGAGGGGAAGCCACGGCCCGTAAAGGACGCGGCCAACGCGATCGTCAAGGCAGAATTGATCGGCAAGCCCGAAGACAAGATGAAGAACTTGCAGGGTGCCGTGAAAACACTCACGCAGAACTGGGACAAGATCGATAACAGTCTCGGCCGCAGCTTTACCTACGGCAAGGCGATGGTGAACCTCGCCACGCTGCCTAACGCTTCGGAAGTTGTACAGCGCGGTTCCGTCGGATTTGCCACGAATCCTGAGGGTCAGATCGACCTTCTCGCGGCTGCGGATACAGCATTCGACGCCGTCGAAGCAGCCAATCCGGCATGTGTCGATGAGACAGAGGCCTACCGCCGCCGTGCTGCGGCGCCGCTCCTGGATCGAGCGGTCAATGCCTACAATGCCCGCACGCTCGATTCCGCGCAGGCATTCGCTGAACGGTCGCTCGTGGTTTACGACAATTATCGCTACTCGCACATCGCGTACAACGTCCTGGGCAACGTCAAGCAGACGAACAACGACATCCCTGGAGCCATCGAATCCTTCCGCAAGATGGTGGGCATCATGGCGCAGGACACATCGCAGGTGGCCGAGCGCAAGGCTGTGACGATGAGCCTCGTCCAGATGATGACCTCACAGGGCGAAGCCTTAGAAGGCGAAGCCAGAGTGAAGATGTTGAACGATGCAGCCGCGCTGCTCGAGGGGCACCTCAAGGAGTTCCCGCAAGAGACGCGCGCCGAAGCGGAACTGGCGCGGGTGAAAATGATGGCCGGCGACAGCTCGCTCGCCAACGCACTCTTCGCAAGGATGTCGGCTGAGCCTGACAAATATCCTTACCAGGACCTGTTCGAAGCTGGTGTCGCGGCGTTCCGCAGCGATAAGAAGGATGAAGCAGTCAAACTGTTCGACGCGGGGCTGAAGAAGAACCCGTATTACCGCGACGGATTGTTCAACCTGGCCACGATCCTCGACCAAGCGCAGGAGCACGATCGCATGCCTCCAGTTCTCGAGCGGCTGCAGATCGTCGATCCAGAGAACCCCGAGGTTTATCAGCTCTGGGCACTGTACTACCGGAAGAAAGCGGAGGTGGCGCGCGACAAGGCAAAAGGGAAGCCGCAAAACGCCCCTGAGGTCGCCGCCTTCACAGCGATCAACGATTCGCTCCTCAAGTACTTCAACCGCTACAATGAAGCGTCGGTGCGCGTGTCATTCAGTCTCTTTGCGCACGACGGCGAGAAACACACACTCGGCGGGATGGTAGAGAACAAAGGGAAGGAGACCAAGAGCTATACGCTCAAGTTCGACTTCCTCAACGACAAGGGTGAGACAGTAACGAGCAAGGAAGCCGTCGTAGAGGGGATCGAGGCGGGCCGCACCAAATCGTTCCGACTCGAAGTGGAGGGCCCGGGGATAGTTGCGTTCAAGTACGGGCCGCTGAACTCGGGATAGCCGAAGCAGAGCCTCACCTAACGCGGCGGCGCGGTCCACATCACTGCGCCGCCGCGCTGCTTTTCTATCTCAAGTGCTCTCGTAGATGATAGTGAGCAACTCTTTGGTCTGCATTGCTTTCGGCGCTATGACACGCTACGTTGGTTGAAGCTCGAGCGCGCGGTGTTTTGTTAGCGCCGAGCGAGCTTGGGCGAGCCGTCAAGTTCTCGCCGCTCACGGCCAACCCTCCATGGTCCGCGTCGCACGAGTTTCGCCAGATAGCATCGCGTACGAGCTTGGCATATCGCCGGGGACGCAGTTCGCGGCCGTAAACGGGCGCGCACTGGAGGACTTTCTCGATTGGGAATTCCTCAGCGCCGACGATGCATTCGAGCTGGAAGCAGTCCTCCCGAGCGGCGAGCGAGTTATCTACGAGATCGAGCGTGAAGAGGGAGAGCCGTTCGGTGTCACGTTAGAGCCGCCGTCGGTTCGGCGCTGCGCCAATCGCTGCGAGTTCTGCTTCATCGAGGGACTGCCAAAAGGACTCCGCAAGCCGCTGTACATCCGCGACGACGATTACAGGCTCTCGTTCGCGTATGGCAACTTCGCGACGCTATCGAACCTCAAGGAGCGCGATTACGATCGCATCCTCGAGTATCGGCTCTCTCCGCTGTACGTGTCTGTGCATGCCACCCCCTGGGAGGCAAGGCGGAAGCTGCTGAACAACCCGCGAGTACCTAACGTGAAGGAGCAGCTCGAGAGACTGGCCGCGGGGGGCATCCATTTCCATTGCCAGATGGTGATAGTGCCGGGAGTCAATGACGGTGCTGTGCTGCGTGAGTCGCTGGCGGACCTCTGGGCGCTTGGCGAGGCCGTCCTGTCCGTGGCGATCGTCCCGGTGGGGCTCACGCAGTTCTCGCATCTCTATACGGGGACGCCGATGAGCCGGGACCACGCGCGTGAGCTGCTGGCCACGGCCGAACGCTGGGGCCAGCGCGGGCGCGACGAGCGCGGCGGCACGTGGGTCTTCGGCTCTGATGAGCTGTACCTTCTAGCAGGAAGGGAACTCCCAGCCGCGGCACAATACGGCGATTTCGCGCAGATAGAGAACGGAGTGGGAGCCGTGACGCATCTGCGCGAGCGCGTCCGGGCGCAAGTAGATGAGCTTGAACCGCTAGCGGGGTCGCGGATCGGCGTTGTTACCGGGACAGCGATGGCGGCGCTGCTGCCGGAGTTGCTCGATCTCATTAGCCGGCGCACGGGTGCGACGTTTGAATTGCTGCCGAAGGTGAATTCGCTTTTCGGCCCGACGACGACTACGGCTGGGCTGCTCGTGGGTGCGGACATCCGCGGCGCTCTGGCGGATCGCTATGACCTGGATTTCGCGCTGATCCCGGCCGAGACGTTGAACGAGGACGCAGTATTCCTCGACGACGACACTCTGGCCGCTGTACAGGAGGCGTGCCCCATCCCCGTGTACGCGTCGTACGACTTCGTGGACGTACTAGGCGATGCGATGTTTGCCGGGCGCTACGCGGCGCCGGCTGCCTAACGAGCTGTTCGCCGGAGCCGCAACGTGCGCGTTCCTGTCGTCGCGATCGTGGGCCGGCCGAATGTGGGAAAGTCGGCCTTGTTCAACAGACTGATCGGGACGCAAGCCGCGATAGTCGACGAAGAAGCGGGGACGACGCGAGACCGGCACTTCGCGCGCGGCGAGTGGAGCGGCTCCAGTTTCTGGTTGGTCGACACCGGGGGGCTCACCGACGATGAACGCACGCCAATGGACAGCGAGATCCGCCGCCAGGTCGACCAGGCGATCGCGGAGTCCGATTTGCTGCTGTTCGTGGTGGACGCCCGGGCCGGTCTGCATCCATTGGACTCGCGGATCGCGGACATCCTGCGCGAGTCGCGCAAGCCGTTTCTGCTTGTCGCGAACAAAGTGGACAATCCGGCGAGCGCCGACTGGTACGAGTTCTATTCGTTAGGCGCCGGGGATCCCCATCCGGTTTCGGCGGCCAACGGAAAGCAGTCGGGCGATCTCCTGGACTCCGTCGTCGCGCACATCCCCGCGGCCCCCGCAGAGGAGGGAGCGAGCCTGCGGGTAGCTGTCGTGGGCCGTCCGAATGTCGGGAAGTCATCCTTCGTGAATCGGCTCTTGGGCGAGGAAAGGCTCGTCGTCTCCGAAGAAGCTGGGACGACGCGAGACGCCATCGATTCGGTTTTGCGCTACCATGATCGCGATTTCGTCTTCGTCGACACCGCGGGGCTGCGGCGCCAGTCGAAGGTGAGTGAAGGGATCGAGTTCTACGCGACTCTGCGCACGCGCCGCGCGATCGAGCGCGCGGACATCTGCTGCTTGCTCATCGACGCGCTAGATGGGCTGCATAACCAGGATCTGAAGATCGCGACTTTGGCTTGGGAGGCCGGACGTGGGCTGATCCTGATAGTGAACAAGTGGGACCTGGTGGAGAAGGGAGACAAGACGGCGGCGCATTTCGAGAAGGCGGCGCGTGAGAAGGCGCCGTATTTGGGGTTCGTTCCCTTTCTCTTCACTTCGGCGAACACCGGCCAGCGTGTGTCGCGTGTGTTGGACATCATCCTCGAGGTCGAGGCGGAGCGCGCCAAGCGCATCACGACAGCGCGGGTGAACGATGTTTTGGAGCAGCTCGTGTCGCGGCGTCAGCCGCCGCAAGCAGCAGGCCGTGAGGTGAAGCTTCTGTATGCGACGCAAGTTGAGACTGCGCCGCCAACGATCGCTGTTTTCGGAAACCATCCCGAGCTTGTCGAGGAGCATTACGTGCGGTACCTGCACAACGGCTTCCGCGCGGCCTGGGGTTTCCGGGGCTCGCCGCTCAGGATCGTGCTCCGGCGCCGGGCCGCCTGAGGCATGGCCTTAGCAGCGCTGGTGCTCGCGTATCTTGTGGGATCGCTGCCGATCGCGTACGCGGTGGGGAAGCTCAAAGGGATCGATCTGCGCCGGGTCGGGTCGGGCAACCTGGGAGCGACGAATGTCTATCGCACGTTAGGCACCCTGCCGGCGGCCGCGGTGCTCGTGCTGGACGCCGCGAAGGGCGCCCTGCCGGCAGCCTTCTTCGTGCGCTGGTTCGACGCTCCCCATCCAGCATGGGGGTTGCTTTACGGTCTGGCGGCAGTAGCCGGGCACGTATGGCCGGCGTTCCTCGGGTTCAAAGGGGGAGGGAAGGGAGTCGCCACGACAGCCGGCGTATTCGCGGCGCTGGCGCCCATAGCTTTCCTCAGCGCACTCGCTGCGTTCGTCGTGACCGTGGCTGCCACTCGGTACGTCTCGTTAGGCTCTCTGCTGGCGGCCGGCGTTTTACCGGTCGCCGTCGCCGCCACGCAGGGTGTGGCCTCGCCACTGTTCAGCGCCTCCTGCGCCATTGTTCTCTTCGTCTTCTGGACGCACCGCAGCAATATCGCGCGACTGCGGCGCGGTGACGAACGGCGCCTGGGACGGCCGGGCCACGCGTGACGAAACTCAGCGTCGTCGGCGCGGGTGCCTGGGGGACCGCATTGGCGCATGTGTGCGCCAAGCAGCTGGGAGGCGTCAGCCTGTGGGCGCGCGAAGCCGACGTAATGCATGCGATCAACACGGCGCAAGAGAACCGACGCTTCCTGCCCGGCGTCGCGTTGCACGCCGGCGTGAGAGCCACGTGCGATATGGCGGCCGCGGTGCGCGAGAGCGACGTCCTGATTTATGCGGCCCCGTCGCACGTACTGCGCGAAGTGATGCGGGGAGGGGGAGGGGCGCCGGCGGTTCAGCCTAACGCGATCATCGTCGTGGCCACCAAGGGGATCGAACGCCGGTCACTGGCGCTCATGACGGACGTGGCCGCAGCCGAATTCCCCGGACGCACTGTCGTCGCAATCTCCGGCCCGAGCTTCGCGGCCGAAGTGGCTTGCGGCCAGCCGACGGCGCTGGTCGCGGCCTCGCACGATGCGTCCGCCGCCCGGGAGGTGCAGCGGATACTGAGCACAGCCACGCTGCGCGTGTACACGAACGACGATGTGACCGGGGTCGAGCTGGGCGGCGCGCTGAAGAACGTCATGGCCATCGCCACCGGAGTCGCCGAAGGACTGGGGCTCGGACTCAATTCGCGTGCCGCGCTGATCACCCGCGGTCTGGCGGAAATGACGCGCTTGGGCGTCGCGTTAGGCGCCCGCAGTGAAACCTTCGCCGGGCTCGCCGGCCTTGGCGACCTGGTGCTCACATGCACCGGCGCGCTGTCGCGCAATCGCTCGCTCGGCGTGGAGATCGGTCAGGGGCGTGTCCCCAGCGACGTGCTCGGCGAGCGCGAAACCGTTGCGGAAGGCGTCTTTACGACCGAAAGTGCCTGCGACCTCGCCGCCCGCGAGCAAGTGGATATGCCGATAGCAGACGCCGTCCGGCAAGTATTGTCGCAAGCGCTCGATCCCAGGGCCGCAATCACTTCCCTCATGTCACGCGACCTCCGTTCGGAGCGAGATCAATGACGACCGAACCGATTCAGGAATTCTTCTCCATTGGCGAAGTCTGCCAACTCACGGATCTCAAACCTCACGTGCTGCGCTACTGGGAGAGTCAGTTTCGATTCCTGCACCCGGCGAAGAATCGCTCCGGTAATCGCGTGTACCAGCGGCGCGAGATCGAGCTGATCCTCCTCGTCAAGCACCTGCTCTACACCGAGAAATACACCATAGACGGCGCGCGCCAGAAGATCGACGAGCACCGCCGCAATGGGGAGCTACGCGGCGAAGCGCGCGCCGCGCTGGAGCTGGAAACACTGCGCGGCCTGGAAGACGAGTTGGCGCAGGTCCTGGAGCTGCTCGACGGTGCAGGCCAGGCTGTGCCGGGCGCGCTCGACGCGGAGGAGAGCGCGTAATGCGGTTCTTGTGCACTAACGACGACGGTATCCTGGCGCACGGACTGGCGTGCCTCGTGCGCGCAGCGCAGCAGATCGGCGAGGTTACCGTCGTCGCGCCGGACCGGGAGCAGAGCGCGACGAGTCACTCGCTGACTTTGCACCACCCGCTGCGAGCCACCGCGCGCGGCGACAGACGCTATCAGGTGGACGGCACGCCGACCGATTGTGTAATGCTGGCGATCGAGGCCCTCATGCCGGATAAGCCCGACTTCGTGCTGAGCGGCATCAACCACGGCCAGAACATGGGCGAGGACGTGCTCTATTCGGGGACAGTGGCCGCGGCCATGGAAGGGCTCGCGTTAGGCATCCGCAGCATCGCCGTCTCCTATGCCGGCGGCGACCTGCGTGCCGATATCGCGCGACTCGACGAGCAGGTCGCCGTGCTCACACCTCTCCTGCGCCACCTCACAAGCCTGACGCACTTTCCGGCAGACACGCTGCTCAACGTCAACCTGCCGCCGGCTCCGGCGTCCGAGATCAAGGGGATCAAGCTCACCCGATTGGGGCGCCGCGTTTACTCGAATTCGATCAAGCCGATGCAGGACCCCTGGGGCCGACCGATCTACTGGATCGGAGGGGGTGACATCTCGTGGGTCGGGGACGAGCATTCCGATTTCCAGGCAATCCGCGACAGCTACGTGTCGGTCACGCCGCTGCACCTGGACCTCACACACCACGTCCGGTTCGACGCGGCGGAGGCGTGGTGGCGAACGCCGTAGACCCGGCCTTCCGGGGAGCGCGGCGGCGCCTCATCGAGACGCTGCAGACAAACGGCATCTCCGATCTCGCTGTCCTGCGAGCGTTCGACGAGACGCCGCGCCACCTGTTCGTGCCGACCGGCGTTAGGCATCGGGCGTACGAAGATACGGCGCTGCCCATCGGGAACGGGCAAACAATCTCACAACCGTCCGTGCACGCACGATCGCTCGAGCTGCTTCGCCTAACGGGCAATGAGCGAGCGCTCGAGATCGGCACCGGATCCGGCTACCAGACTGTCCTCCTGGCTCACCTCGCGGCGCAGGTCTTTTCCGTCGAACGCGTGAGCGCGCTGCTCGAGCGCGCTCGCGACATCATCCGCGAGTGCCTCGTGCGTAACGTCTCCCTGCTGCTCGGCGACGGTACACTGGGCTGGCGCGAGTACGCGCCCTACGATGCAATCGTTGTCAGCGCGGCGGCCCCCGAAGTTCCCCGCCCGCTCTTCGAACAGCTCGTCGACGGCGGCCGCCTGCTCGTCCCACTCGGCGGACGTGATGAGCAGATGCTTGTCCTTGTGACGCGGCGCGGCGACGGCTACGAGCAGCGTGACATCACGCCTGTGCGGTTCGTCCCGCTCTTGGGCGCCCACGGCTGGAATGCACCTCCCTGACACTGGCGGTCGCCCCTAACGCACGACGGGAGCGACCCATGAGTGCAACTTCGGACAAGCCGAGAGCGACTCCCCCGCGGCCATTCGCGTGTCCTGCAGAAGGGCGCAGAGGCAGGGTGGTGGAAGGGGATAGGGAGGGGAAGGCGGAGGGGGAGGGGGAGCGAAAGGAGAAACAGTGGGCACCGCTACCGATCGGAGCGATGGCGCGGAGGAGTCCTGCACGACCCTTTGTTGCCCCAGAGACCGGCACGCCGCGTCAGGTTCCGGTGCACAATCAGCCCTCGCGCATGAGTGTGACGCCAGCGGAGTCGCATGAAACCGCGCAGACAACGAGCGACGAGCTGAGTGCATGGGAGTCGGCCGCCGAAGCCGAGAGGGACGCGGCGAGCGCGGCCCGCTCTTGCGGTGCAATTGACGAGATCGAGGCGGCGTTCATTTCAGTCGGAGCCGCATCGAGCGCGTCCGACCGGCCGGAGTCGCGTAACGCGATCGCGGCAGCAGAAGTGCTCGAGCAGATAGCCGGGCGCGTGCGCCGCGGCGAGCTTGCGATCTCGCTGGCGCACGGTGCCCCCCTTTCAGCAGACCCGAGCACCGTGCTCGCCACCGTTCTTGCGTCGCTGCTCGCGGCGCGCTAACCAGGAGTGGTGCCGGCTGCGCGATTCGAGGTAATCGGGCGAGTGCAGGGCGTAGGGTTTCGCTGGTTCGTCCGCGAACGCGCTCGTGCTCTGTCGCTGGCGGGCTGGGTGCGCAACAACTCGTCAGGGGAGGTGGAGCTGATGGCGTCAGGGACGGCCGCTGCGCTGGACGAGCTGGAGGCGGCTCTTCAGCGCGGCCCATCGGGCGCGGGGGCGGGGGCGCGTGTGCAGCGTGTGGTCCGCGAGGCTGTCGCTGAGGCTGTGGGCGAGGGTCCGGCGCTCCCGTTTCCATTCTCGATTGTTCGTTAGGCGTCGACGGTGCATTCGCTGGCGCGCTTCATCCGCGATATACCGGACTATCCGAAGCCGGGGATAGTCTTCAAGGACATCACGCCGCTCCTGGCCGAGCCGCTGCACTTCCGGCAAGCCTGCGACCTGATGGCAGCGCCGTTTCGGGAAGCGGCCGTTTCGCATGTCGTGGCAATCGAGAGTCGCGGCTTCCTGTTCGGCGCACCGGTCGCGCTCGCGTTAGGCGCCGGTGTCGTTCCGATGCGCAAGCCGGGTAAGCTCCCCCATGCTACATCCGGCATCTCCTACGACCTGGAGTACGGGAGCGACCGCCTCGAGATGCACACGGATGCGATCGACGGCAGGGGACGCGTGCTCGTTGTGGACGATGTACTGGCGACCGGCGGAACCGCCGCCGCGGCCTGTGCGCTGGTCGAGTCCGTCGGGGCCACTGTTGTCGGACTCTCGTTCCTAGTGCGGCTGGCCTTTCTTAATGGCGCAGCACGCCTCTCTGGGCGCCGGTTAGAAAGCGTGCTCACGTTCTAAGTACTCGAGCCGGGGATTGTCGGACGCTGTAGCCCGTGAGCGGCTGGAGTCAGGTAGGGGGCCCCTGCCTAACGAGCGAAGGACAGCAGCCTCAAAGCCTGTAAGCGCGCGAATCGAGAGTTGCGGTGCGCGAGGCGCGGGCAGTTCCGAACACTTCCAGGGCGCGCAAGCGCTTTACCCGCAATGGCTTGACAACTATAATTTCAGGCTCGCTGTATCGCCCCTGTAGCTCAGGTGGATAGAGCAGCGGTTTCCTAAACCGTTGGCCGGGTGTTCGAGTCACCCCAGGGGCACTACGGCGGCTCTCCTGCCGGTCGCTCATGGCTCGCTGGCGCCACTACCGCCGGCACTTCAAACACAATGACCGTGACCGCCTCACAGAGACAGACTGCACGCCGCATTGACGACGACGACTCGATTGCTGACTGGTTCCGCACACACGGGCGGAAGGTCGCGTATGTCGCATTCGGAGCTGCGGCGGCCGCGGTGGCGGTTTACATGTGGCGCCAGTCCGCGGCAATCAAGTCGCAGCGCGCCGAAGAGGGCCTCCTTGTAGCGGCGCGCAGCTTTGCTTCGGGGAACAAGCCGCTGGCGCAGACCGACCTTGAAAAGCTCATCACTCGCTACGGCGGGACCGAAGCAGCAGTCCAAGGGAGACTCCTGCTAGCACAGATCCTGTACGAGCAGAACAGTGTGGACTCCGGCCTGGCAGTGCTGGACGCTGCCGGCAGAAGCGACGTCTTTGCCGCGTCGATCCACAGTCTGCGGGCGATTGGACTGGAACAGGGCCGGAAGCCTGCTGAGGCGGGTGCCGCATACGAAAGGGCCGCGGC
>JBQTJS010000209.1:0-2582 GCA_052386875.1 Gemmatimonadaceae bacterium | reverse complement strand
GCGGCCCCTTTTTGTTTGTTTGACGTGATCCGTCACCGGATCCTTCGGTAAACTTCGCAGTCCGACCTACGACCTCAGACCACCCTCGCAATGCTCATCTCCAAGGAAATGAACGAATTGATGAACGCCCAGATCGGAAACGAGCTGTTGGCGTCCAACCAGTACGTAGCAATCGCGTCGTATTTCGACCAGGAGGGCTTGCCGTCACTGGCAGCGCATTTCCACAAGCAGGCTACAGAAGAGCGGGCGCATGCGATGCGCTTCGTCAAGTTCTTGGTCGACGCCGACGCGAAGTTGACGATTCCACAGGTTCCGGCGCCCAAGCCCACGTTCAAGTCCGCCGAAGAAGCCGTGAAGCTGTCGTACGAGCACGAGATGCGAGTCACGAAGCAGATCAACGGTTTAATGGCGCTGGCAATCAAGGAGAGCGACTTCCTGAGCAAGAACGAGCTGGAGTGGTTCGTCAAGGAACAGCGTGAAGAAGTGGCCGGCATGGACACGCTGCTGCGCATGGTTAGGCGCGCCGGGGAGAGCGGCTTGCTGTTCGTCGAGAACTATCTGCTTCAGGGCGGCCGGACTGCTGATGACACCGCGGAGGGAGGGGGCGCGGGGGCGTGAGCACGGCGTCAGCATCGCAGATGCTGGCGCGGCGAGCGGCAGAGCTGCGAGCGCAACTGGAGCAGGCATCCTACGAGTACTTCGTGCTCGACCGCCCGACGCTTTCGGATGCGGAGTACGACCGCCTGTTTCGCGAGCTGCGGGAGCTGGAGCTGGCGCATCCGGAGCTACAGACAACCGATTCGCCGACGCAGCGCGTCGGCAGCGCACCTGTGAGCAGTTTGCCGAAGCATCGCCATGCGGTGGCGATGCTTTCGTTAGGCAACGCTTTCAGCGACGCGGACCTCGAGGCGTGGGAAGACCGCATCGTGCGGATCGCGGGGGACGAGCTGCGCGTCGCCGGCTACTCCGCCGAACTCAAGATCGACGGCGCCGCCGTCAGCCTCACTTACGAGGATGCTCTCCTCGCGCGCGGGGCGACGCGCGGCGACGGCATGGTGGGCGAAGACGTGACCCCCAACATCCGCACCGTGCGCGACATACCGCTGCGTCTGCGCGGTGCCAAGATCCCCAAGCTTATCGAGGTGCGCGGCGAGATCTACTACCCGTTCGACCTGTTCGAGCGCATGAACGAAGAGCGGGTGCGCGCCGGGGCACCGGTTTTCTCCAATCCGCGCAATGCCGCGGCCGGAGCATTGCGCCAGCTGGACCCTGCAATGACGGCCAGACGGCCGCTGCGCTTCTTCGGTTACTCAGTCGTCGCCCCGTTAGGCGAGCCGCTCCCTTTCCGCACTCAGACCGAGGTGCTCGACGGACTCAAGTCGTGGGGCGTCCCTGTGGCGCCGCATCACACGCACTGCGCCGCGCTGAAGGACGTGCAGCTGTGGGCGCAGCGTCTCGAGACTAGCATCCGCCCCGGCCTGAATTTCGCCATCGACGGCGGCGTCGTGAAGGTCGACCCGCTGTCGCTCCAAGAAGACATCGGCGTCGTCGGTGGGCGCGAGCCGCGCTGGGCCATCGCACGCAAGTTCGCCCCCGACATCGCCGAAACAACGCTGCGCGAGATCAGGGTGAACACAGGCCGCACCGGCGTGCTGACACCGTACGCGGTGCTCGAGCCCGTAGAGATAGGCGGTGCCACTGTCACCTTCGCTACTCTGCATAACGAGGATTACATCCGCAACAAGGACCTGCGTGTCGGCGACCGCGTCCAAGTAAAACGCGCCGGTGAGGTCATCCCGCAAGTCATCAGCCCGTTCCCGGAGAAGCGCAGCGGTGAGGAACGCGCCTGGCACATGCCCGCACACTGCCCGGCGTGCGAAACTCCCGTCGTCCGCTACGAGAACGAAGTGGGAGTCTACTGTCCTAACACGAAATGCCCCGGCCGCACGCTCGAAGGGCTGGTGCATTTCGCCGGCCGTAATGCGATGGATATCCGGGGCCTTTCCTACCAGCGTATCGAACAGCTCGTCCAAGCCGGACTCGTCCGCGATCCCGCTGACCTGTACGCGCTGCATGCAGATCAGATCGTGGCGCTGGAGCGCTTCGCCACGAAGAGCGCTCAGCAACTTTTCGACGCCATCGATGCCTCCCGCAAGCAGCCCCTCGCCCGGTTGCTGTTCGCCCTCGGCATCCGCCACGTCGGTGTCACCGTGGCCGTTCAGATCGCGCAGGAATTCGCGACGCTGGACCGCCTCATGAGCGCATCGCAGCACGAGGTCGGCGGCGTGCACGGCATCGGGGACGCCATCGCCGAGGCGATCGTCGGATACTTTGCCGACGACGGCAACCGTGCACTGATCGAACGGCTGCGCAGCGCGGGCGTAAACTTCGTTCAACCGCGGCGCGGCAGCAGACTGGGCGCCCCCGCCACGGCAGGTGCAAGCGGGAGTGCCGCTGGGGGTGCCCTCCGAGGGCTGACGGTCGTCATCACTGGGACACTGCCAACGCTGAGTCGCACTGCGGCGAAGGAGCTACTGGAGGATGCAGGGGCCCGCGTGACAGACTCGGTGTCGCGCAGTACG
>JBQTJS010000208.1:0-16825 GCA_052386875.1 Gemmatimonadaceae bacterium | reverse complement strand
GGCGCTACGGCATACGTCCGACATCTTCGTCTCGCACCAACAACGCTTCGACGACGTCGTCCGCGACACGAAATTCAGCGATGCACGCGCCAAGCTGGGGAAGTACGCACTCACGCCGTCTCGCATCTACAACGACTCCTCCGTCTGGACGGAGCTGAGCAAACGGGACGCGCGATCGCTCACCCTAACTGGGAGCTACGACCGGCTGCGCCGCGGCTATACTTTCCGCACGACGCCTAACGCGGCCGTCCCCAACGCACTCTCACAATCGCGCCACGAGATCGAGCTGGGCCTCCTCGCCGACGGCAGCTACTCCTGGGATACATCCGTCGAGCACGCCCTCGGTACAATGCCGGCGGCCCAAGCGGGACGCGCCCTCGCGTTCCTCTTCGCGTCGGCGGAAGCGAGCGGCGCGACCACCGAAAGAACCGCGTCCCGCGATCTGGCCGAAGAGAGCGTGCTGGCGTTCGCCCGCACCGCTCGCTCGTTAGGGAGACTCTTCTCGCTCGACTCGGCGCGCTCGACTGCGCTCGCTGACGGCTCGTCCGCCGTAGCCATCGCGCTTACCTGGCACGCCGACCGGCTGCGCGGCAGCATGCCCAACTTCGCCCGCTACGTCGCCAAGTACATCGCGCCGTCTACATATCGCGTCAACGTCTCCGACCGCGCCGGACACAGCTACTTCCGCGTAAACGGCGACAGAGGACGAATGCTCGTTAGGTGGCGCTCCCGTGGCGGCCGGCTCCTCCCCATCGACGGCGGCTCGCAACATTTCCCCGACACACTGCGTCTCCGCCTCGACTTCGCTACGCAGTACAAACTCTTCCGCGTCGGCTTCGCCGAGTTGGTCGCTGATTTCGTCATCCAGCGCGGGCCCCACTCGATTGCCTGGATGATGCGCTTCCAGCGCGAACCCAAGTGGCAACTGCCGCTCTTCACCGAAACGCTCATCCGCACCCCGCTCAGACGCCCGTTCCAGGGACGCGGCTCCGAGATGTACTTCGCCGTGCACGACGGCATGGGCCCGCAAACTCTCCTTGTCAGAAAAGTCCACAGCGAAGTCAGAGAGAGTGCGATCATGCGCTGGTTAGGCGGCCTCGGCGCAAGCGCAATGGGCGACTTTCAAGGTCGCACCGAAGCCGAGGAGAATCGCTTCCTGAGTGAAGCCTTCGCCGCCATGCGCGCGGATGCTCAGGACGTCCTTGCCGCTATGCCAGGGAAGGAATCGGATCCCTAACGCGACAGCGCGAAAATCAACCATACCGGGTACACAACAAAAACGTCGCTCACCGATGTGGTCAGCGACGTTCTAGTCAGTTGTGCGGTGCACGCCTCAGAGACGGACCTCGCACGCCGTCATTGGAACTCTACGTCCTACCGAACGGCGGCGGGTCGCTCATCCCGGAGGCGATACATCCGCACGCATCTATGGAGCTGAGGGGGATCGAACCCCTGACCTCTGCAGTGCGATTGCAGCGCTCTCCCAGCTGAGCTACAGCCCCGATAACGCAAGTCCGGGGCCCACTGCTCAGTCACTACGCCGGTCGCACCCCGGATTCAAACGACCGGCCCCGCGCCTGCGCGGGGCCGGTCAATTATGAAACCTACGTGCGACCGACCGGATGTCAAGCTGATGACCACGCTTGTCCCGCCATGGACGATCCGCAAACCGGCGAGCAACAAGACGATACTCTCGCCCAGCTGGTCCTACGTTGACGCTTACCCCTCCACTATCCCCTCTTTACGGCGCGCGAAACGCTGCATGCCATAATCACGCTCAACCATCGCCCGCAGCCCCGCAGCCCCGCGGCGCTCGCCGCACGCCGCGCGCGTCAGGCAAACGCCGTTGTGTTGTGCCTACACAGATGGTCGAACCAATCCCACGAAAAAGCACGAGGCGAGCCCGCCGAAGCCAGCTCGCCCTTGTCGTGCGACGGCGACCGCGATGGTCGCCGGTTCCACGCGATTCGCTTACGGTGCCAGCGTCTCGTCGCCCTCGAACTCCAACGGCGTGCGACGCACTTGCCGATCGCCCGGCAAGCCTTCGCGGTGCACCGGCAGATTGGCTTCCCTGTCGGCACGTAGCACACTCGGTGCTTCGCTTACAGTGCGCGCCTGTAGCATACGGCCGCGCGCTTCCCCACCATGCCGACCGATCTCTGCCATGTGATCACGATTCCGGCTAACAACCTCACCACCCTTGCGTCCAGCCATCCGTGCTTCGTTCGAACTCCATTCGTGAGCCGTTCCCTTCGCATGTGCCGCCCGCCCACCCTTACTTGCAATCTCACGCTGACGCTCGCGATCCATCGAGGCGAATCCGCGCTTGCTCTTTCCCGTTCCGGTCATTGCCAACTCCTTTGGCCCGGGGCTCCCAGCGAATGCCTCCACGGCCCGCACCCGCTAAACCGTGAAGCACATCCTTGCCCTCCAAGGATGTTTTCTACTCTTTCATTAATAGCCTCCAATGCGCAAGAGTCTGGCTCAAAAAATCTGGAAATTGTTGCCGAATACCGTCCGACTGTGATCGAATTCACGCGACTTCTCCCTCCTCGATCACATTTTGCAGCGGACTCTGCTTTTTTGGCGCGAACGTTTATCCTGGGCCCGTCATGCCGCTTCTCGCCCGATTCCTAGGGACATCAGCCTCACGGCCTACGGTCGAACGCGGCGTCTCGGCGATTGTGCTCGAGCGCGAAGGCGAAACCCTGCTCTTCGACTGCGGCGAGGGAACTCAGCGACAGATGATGCGCTACGGCGTCTC
Source organism: Gemmatimonadaceae bacterium (assembly GCA_052386875.1). GTDB lineage: Bacteria > Gemmatimonadota > Gemmatimonadetes > Gemmatimonadales > Gemmatimonadaceae > DASYRX01. The sequence goes on along the minus strand of JBQTJS010000208.1, from coordinate 14,061 downwards.
GTTCGCGCTGAACGACATCTTTTTCACGCATTTTCACGCAGATCACTTCCTCGGCCTTCCCGGACTTCTGCGAACGTTAGCACTCCAGGGCCGCACGGCTCCGATGCACGTTTGGGGTCCGCCCGGAGCCGCGCGCGTGCTGCGGCGTGCGGAAGCGTTGGGAGCCGAGCGTGCGACGTTCCCGCTGCACATCCATGAGATCGAGCCGGGAGCGTCTGTGCGGCGCGAGGACTATTCGATCGCGGCGGTGGCGGCCGTGCATAGGGGCCCTGTTGCGCTCACCTACGCGCTGATCGAGGACGAGCGTCGCGGACGATTCAATCCCGATCTGGCGCGTGAACTTGGCATTCCCGAGGGACCGCTTTGGGGACGGGTGCATCGCGGCGAGCACGTGCAGTTGAGCGACGGCCGCGTGATCGATCCCTCCGCTCTGGTCGGCCCCACTCGGCTTGGGCGGCGCATCGTGCTGACCGGTGACACTCGGCCTTGCGAGGCGACGGTCGAATTGGCGCGCGGCGCCGATCTGCTGATCCACGAGGCGACGTTCGCGGATGAGGAAGCGCTGCGTGCCAGTGAGACCGGCCATTCGACGGCGCGGGAGGCTGCCGAGGTTGCGCTGCGCGCAGGCGTGCGCCGCCTGGTCCTGACGCATCTGTCCGCTCGCTACTCGAGCGAGACAGGTGACATCGTGCGCGGGGCGCGCGCCGTCTTCCCGGCCACGACAGTTGCGCGTGACGGGATGGAGATCCACGTCCCTTTGTAGACGACGAACAGGCGGCCGTCGGTGGTAGCGGTGCGGCCGCGGGCGAGGCTCGTTAGGCGGCCTCCAGCCTAGCTCCTCATCGGGCCTAGCTCCTCATATAGCGCGGCCACCGCGTCTGGATCGGCATGGATCGCCGGAACAGACGTGCCAGGTCCTCTTCGCCCATTCGCTCGAGTAAGCGTTTGGGATCCAGCCGTGCTGTGACGTCGTTGGCCGGCTCCCCGCGCTCCTGGTGCCACGCATAACGATCCAGCCGCGCCGTCGCTCCATTGGGGTGATGGAAAACGACGAGGGCGTTGCTATTACTGGGGACCTGCACCTCGACACCCCAGGCTGTCCCGTCGGGTCCCGCAAACGGCTTCATGCGCATCCTTTACCCTTTAGTTAGGCAGCGGCTTTTAGGTCTCGGACCTTTGGCTCGCCGAGCCGTGCTCTTGCCGGTGCGCCACTGCGCTTTCGCCCAGCTTCCAGGAAAGATACACAGGTCGTCCTTCGCGCTCGCTGGGGAACTCCACCAGCCCTTCCTCGAAGCCCTTGAACTCCACGCCGAGCGACCGCAGCTCTTGCAGGAAGGCGTCGATGTCGCGCGCGTGCCTCTCGATCTCGCGCTGGTGGTGCTCGACGTCCGCTGCCATCGCGCTACCCGCGGAAGCGATCTCGAACTGGCCGACGCTTTGCTGCCAGGCGCCGTGGGCCACGACGAGATCTTCCACGACGCGTTTGACGAGCGGCAGCATGCGATTCGCCTCGGCCAGCGTGAAGCTCCGCCGCGCCATCGTCAGCCCTCGCCGCCGGCCTCGCTCGGTTCGTTAGGCACCGGCGCCAGTATCGCGCGCTGGCGGCCGCCCGGTCTCGGCGTTGCGCTCTTCCAGGCGTCGCCGCCGTCGTTCCTGGGCCGCCGAGTAGCGGCGTTGCTCCTGGGCGTCCTCGGGCCTGATGTCCGGCAGCTCCACAGGTCGTCCGTTGCGATCCACAGCGACGAACGTGAGGTAGCACGAGTTCGTGTGGCGGCGATTCCCGGTGAACATGTCCTCCGTCTCCACGCGGACGCCGACTTCCATGGAAGTCTTGCCCACGTAGTTCACACTCGCCTTGAGTATGACGAGTTCGCCCACATGCACGGGCTCGCGGAAGTCGACGCGGTCGATGGACGCCGTGACGCACGTCATGCGCGCGTGCCGATAGGCAGCGACCGCCGCGATCTTGTCCATGAGGCTGAGCACGACGCCGCCGAAGACATGCCCGAGGTTATTGGCATGCTGCGGCATCATTATCTCGGAAGATTCGTGTTGCGATTCCTTGACTGTCTTGACGAGTCGCATGCGATAGGATCGAGAAGGGGAGGCATCACTGCCGGGCCGTCGGGCCCGATGCTCAAGTTCGACGCGTTAGGCGCTCCACGGCGCCTATGAACCGTTCGATCTCCTCCGCGGTCGTATAGATCGCGGCACCTGCGCGCACTACTCCGTCGTGCGCATGCCCGATGCGTTCGATGACAGTAGCGGCATAGAAGTCACCATGCGACGCGAATATGCCGTCAGCCGCCAGCGCTCGAGCGACGTCGTCGGAGGCTACCCCCTGCACAGTGAACGCCAGAGTCGGGGTCCGCGGCGCGCCGGGCGCACTGCCGTAGCGTCGCACGCCGGGGATCTCCCCGAGTCCTTGCCAGAGACGAGCAAAGAGAGCGTCCCCGCGGCGCTGGATCTCGCGCATCACGCAGGCAAGCCGGTCGCGGCGCGTGGCGCCCGGGCCTAACGATGCCATGTAGTCGATCGCCGCCGCGGCACCCACGATCCCCTCGTGATTCTGCGTCCCGGTTTCCAGCAGCTCCGGCATCGCGTCGGGAGCAGGGATCAGCTTCGGCACGTCCAACTCTGCGGCGGCGCGCGCGCGGGCGAAGAGGATGCCGATGTGCGGGCCGTAGAACTTGTACGCGGAACACGCCAGGAAGTCGCAACCAATGGCGGCGACGTCGATCGATTCGTGCGGCGCGAGATGCACTGCATCGACGAACGTGAGCGCTCCGGCAGCGCGCGCCCAGGCGCATGCCTGCCTAACGTCGTTGATAGTCCCCAGCGCATTCGACGCCGCGCCGATCGCCACCAGGCGCGTTACCGGCCGGATCGCATCCTGCAAATCTGCCATATCGAGCGTTCCGTCATCCGGCCGCATACGCACCCAGCGGACACTCAGGCCGCGCTCGCGTGCAAGGCGAGTCCAGGGGGCGATATTGGCATGATGATCCAGCTCGGTCACGACGATCTCATCACCCGGCCCGCAGCGCGGAGCGAGGGCGCGCGAGACGTGATAGGCGAGCGACGTCATGTTGTTGCCGAACGCGATCTCATCCGGGGACGCGCCGAGGAAGTCCGCCACACTCGCGCGTGCAGCCGCGATCACCGCATCGGTCTCGCAGCTGCTGGGATAGTTCCAGTGTGTGTTCGCGTTATGCAGAAAGAGGTAGTCCGCCATTGCGCGCACTACATCTCGCGGAACCTGCGTCCCGCCGGGGCCGTCGAAGTACGCTACCGGATGCCCGTCATGCACGCGCCCGAGAGCAGGAAAGTCATCCCGGATCGACTGCACGCCGGCGACATCGGCGACTGAGTCGGCGCGAGCCGCCGCGCGATCGCGAACTTCCACCCTGGCTGAAACACTCATCCGCGGATCTCGGTACCGCTCGCGCGTTCGACAGTCTTTGCGACCTCCACGTGATCCGCCTCCTCACCCAACTCGCGGCGCGCCGCCGCAAACAACTCCGTTGTCAGCTGCACCAGCGGCGCGACAACCCCCTGCGACCGGGTAAAGTCGGCGGCGATCGCGATGTCTTTGTGCAGCAGCGCCAAGCGAAACGTTCGGGGGAACGCTCGAGTGAGCACGCGCTGCGGGATGAGGTTCTCCGTTGCATTGCAGCGTCCGCTCGACGCGTTGATCACCTCGAGCGCGACTTTGGGCGACACACCGGCCTTGGTAAGCGCTGCAAGTCCTTCAGCGGCGGACTGTAAGTGCACGGCGAGCAGGGCCTGGTTCACAGCTTTGACGGCGTGGCCGGCGCCTACGGCGCCGCAGTGCACGATCTTCTCGCCGAATGTCTCGAGCACGGGACGTGCCCGCGTTAGGCTCTCCTCGTCGCCGCCACACATGATTGTCAGCGTCCCCCGCTCCGCTCCCGTCACACCGCCGCTCACAGGTGCGTCCACGAAGTAGAGCCCGCGCTCGGCCAGTCGCCCGGCTATGCCGCGCGACGTTGCAGGATCGCCGGACGTACAGTCCACCAGCGTCGCCCCTTCCGCCATCCCGGCCAGCAGCCCATCGTCGCCGTCGAGCAACGCGGCGACTTCGCGCGACGTAGGCAGGCACGTCACGACTATTGCAGCATCCGCAGCTGCCTCACGAGGTGACGCCGCGGCCCTCGCGCCATGCTCAGCGGCGAACCGCTCCGCCTTGCTGCGCGTCCGATTCCACACAGCGAGCGTGAATCGTTCGGCAACGTGAGTCGCCATGGGCGCACCTATGGCGCCGAGGCCGAGGAACGCGACGTTCATTATGGTCGATGGGTGCGCTGAGTCAGTATGCGGCAAGTTTGCGCGGTTTACGCACGTAAGGATAGCGCCAGCGACCGATTCAACAAATCCGGCCGGCGGCGCAGATCACGCCGGCCGGAACTCGCGCTAGCGCTCGCGGGCTGCGGCGCGCTGATACGTGCCGACCAGCTCCGTCGCCGCGAGCACATGACCCTCGATCGCCTTCACAAGATCGGCCTTGGACATCGCGCCGCGGTTGCCTAACGTGGTATCGACGGCATACAGCTTGTGGAAATAACGGTGCCGGCCGATCGGCGGACACGGCCCGCCGTAGCGCGTGCGTCCGCCGAAGTCGTTGACACCCTCGCGGGCACCCTCGGGGAGTGCCGCCGCCTGCACGCCTTCCGGCAACGTCTGCGTTGATACCGGGATGTCGTACACGACCCAATGCACCCATGTCTTCTTCGGCGCCGCCGGGTCGGGAGCGTCGGGATCGTCGACGATCAACACCAAACTCTTTGCTTCGTTAGGCACGCCGTCCCACGCCAACGGAGGGCTGAGGTCTTCGCCGTCGCAAGTGTAGCGCCGCGGGATCTCTCCCATCTGCTGAAACGCCGTCGATGTGATCCGCATCGGCCCCTCCGGTCCGTCCGGTCTACTGCAATAAAGTAGGGCGGATCGGTCAGTCTACCCAGTCTCCGCGTCAGCTCTATTCATCTCCGCGTCAGCTTCTATTCAATGGAAGACGCTGCTCAATGGAAGGCGCTGCAAGCTCGCAGCCCTCCCGGGGGCGGTCACAGGCTGAACCAATACGATGCCTTGATGAGAAAGGTGTTCTGCGGATGAGCCTGGAAGAGCGTGCGATAGTCACGGCTGAAGTTGAACGTCCCGGGATCGGCAGCGTCCTCCGTGCGTCCCTGCTGCCACACCAGGAACAGCGTGGAACCCGGCCGATACTCCCAGCGCACGACCGAGTTGGAGCGGAACTGCTTGAAGTTGAAACCCTGCGCGTTGCCGCGCTGCGTGAAGGGCCTGTAACGGGCGTCGTAGTCTTGTGAACGCGCGACGTTCAGCTCGCGCCAATCAGTGTAATTCCCCGCGCTGACGAACGGCTGGCCATAGAACTGCAGCGAAAGCGTGGGAGTGAGCGTGTAATTGACCCGCGCCGTCATGGAAACCGTCTTCTGGTCCAGGCGCGCGAAGGTGTAGTGCGTGGTGTCGCTCAATAGCGCGCCGAAGTTTCCATACCACTGGTTGTCATCGATGTTGCGGTCGTATTGCATGCCTAACGAGGCGGAGAAGCGGCTCGCCACGCGCAAGTTTGCGCGCGTCCCGAAGCCGAGCCCCGAGGAACGGCCCTCGTCGCTGCGGTTGACATTGACATCGAACCCCGGATAGATGCGCTTGCGGCTGTCCCCCTCTACCCACAACCAACTGAACATGCTGTTCGACTCGCGCACAAAGGGGCCGCCGCGCGTGCAAGCGCCGCAGACGCCGTGGCGCTCCACGCCGATCCCGGAACCCATGTGCCACATGTTCTTGAGCTGGGTGTTCCAATTGATGTTCGCTCCCGGTCCCGTGCTCAGCCTATCAGTGGTCCAGGCGTGCCACGCATTGAGATTGACCTGGAAGCGGCGGTAGAACGCCCTGGGCTGGTTCAGCATGAGCGCGTGCCAGATGGAAACGCCCATGTTATTCACATTCTGGATGAAGCCGATGTCGTTGATCTCGAGTCCGGGGGAGCGATACCAACCACCCATGAAGAAGCGCCACGGGCCGCCGCCGCGTTTGTTGAGGGCGAGCTGTCCCGTGTAACCGTTGAGCGAAGTACGCGTGGAGTCGTACTCGATAGCGTCGTCCGGACGTTGGTAGTAATGCACGGAGGAGCGCTGGGTACGCGCGATCGCGTCGGCGCTGCCGTCGACGCGGCTGGCAGCCGCATACCCCGAGAATTCATAGTTCTGTTTGGCGAACTGATGGCGCCAATCCAGCCCTCCGGCGTATGCGGCCTTGCGCAGGAAGGGCGCGGCTTCCGCGGAGAGGTGGCGATTGACCGCGGTGAACATCCCGCCTAACGCGGTCTGTCCGCCGCGCATCTCATGGTTCAGGCGTGCTGCAAAGTAGTTTGTGCGCGGCTCCAGCTCGGCCCCTCCTGCGGTCTCACGCCCGGTCACCGCATCAAGGATGCCTAACGAGAGCCCGTTGTTTAGCCGGCCGGTGATCTTGGTAGCGCCGAGTATCGTCGTCGCCGGAGGAACGGCGTCGGCATCCCGCGAAAGGAAGCCGAGCTGCGGCGCGCGGCCGATGCGGCGCGAATAGAAGAGCCCTGTGCATTGACCGTTGTTGCACTGCATGTCGTAGCGGAAGATCCCCGTCCCTTCGAGGAAGAACGGGCGCCGCTCCTCGAAGAACTGCTCGAACGCCGAAAGGTTCAGGATCGACGGATCGGCCTCGACTTGCCCGAAGTCGGGGTTTACTGTCGCGTCGAGCGTTAGGTTGGACGTCAGCCCGTACTTGACGTCGGCGCCGGCGCTGAGCCTGTTGTCGCGCCCCCAGCCGTCGGCGCGCTGGCGGCTCTCGTTGGAAGTCACAGCGTACGGCAGCACCTCGAGCCGGCGCGACGCTGTAATCCCCGCGATCCCCTCGAGGTCGCCGAGCTGCGACGCGATGCCGAAGCGCGACCTTGTGAAGCGCGGCCACGCCTGCCGCTCGTTCAGACGCGCCACCTCGCGATGGATACCGAAGCCGAAGGTGTGCGAATCGCGCCGGGCGAAGCGCAGCTGGTTGAGCGGGATCCGGAACTCGGCGAGCCAGCCTAACGAGTCGATCGTCGTCTTGACATCCCAGACGCCGTCCCAACCCAGATCCTCGTTGCCGTCGTTGAAGAGCAGCATGTCGCGCTTCACTCCCGCCGCGTTGACCATGAACTCGAAGCCCGAGCGCTTGTCATGATACGAGTCGATGATGACTCGGATCCAATCGGACGGCGTGCGCTCGTCGCGGCGGCTCAGCAGAGCTACGATCTTCTCAGGCTCGGGATCGAACGAACGCACCAGCACGTACACGTTGCGCTCGTCATACGACACGCGCGCTTCAGTCTTCATGCTGGGCTCGCCGTCTTCCACAGGATCGAAGACGCGGAAGCCGTCGATTACAGGAGCCGTCCTCCAGATCGCGTCCACATCACGGCCGTCGATTTCGACCGCTGTCGGCGTGCGCACCGCGAGCGCTGTCGTCGCGCTGGGCGCGGCGAGCGGCGCGGACGTACGTGCTATGAGCTGCGGCGTCTGTGCAGCCGCACTCGAGACCGCGAGTAAGAGCGAAAGTGTGACGGAACTGCGCATTCGAATATGCCCTCGGCCTGACGACACAGGCATGAGACATCCTTCTTCGGGATTTGGTTTATCGGCGCGCTTGTTCGCTCGCAACGACATCCGTAACTTGCGCGCGCCTTTGTGCCCCGCGCTCCGTCCCCTCGCGTGACTCGCTGGAGCTGCCGGCGACAGCGCTTACGATTGATCGATCACTGAGTTTCTTATGGCGGCACAGCACACGTCGCACAGCCATCAGAGCCCGCGCGGCTCGCACAGTTCTGATCGTCCTGTCGCGGCGCTGCTAGCTCCGGATATCCTCGTGATGCTGGAGGAATCTCCCGCTGACGTTGCCGCGGAGACTGAGGAGCTGCACCCGCGTGACCTGGCGGACATCGCAGAGGCGCTGCCTATCGAGAAGGTCGCGCTGTTATTGCGAGCGCTGCCGAGCGCGCGCGCTGCGGACGTGCTGGAGTATCTCGCTGAGTCCTTGCGGTCCGAGCTACTGGAGACGATGAGCGCGACGCAGGCCGCGGAGCTTGTAACCGCGATGACGCCGGACGACCGCGCTGACGTGCTCGAGGAGCTGGAGGAAGCAACAGCCGTCGGGATTCTGTCGGAGATCCCCGTCGAGCAGCGGCGCGAGACCGAGGAGCTGCTGGCGTACGACCCGGAGACAGCCGGCGGGCTGATGACCACGCAGTTCATCTCCGTGGACCGGAACCTAACGATTCAGAGCGCACTGGCGGCCGTGCGCGACACCGCCAAGGGAGGGAAAAAGGAACAGATCTATGCGATCTACATCGTGGACGAGGCGGGGACCCTAACGGGAGTGATGTCGTTGCGCGAATTGCTCGCCGCTCCGGACGACTCCACTGTGGGAGACGTCGCCTGGAGTGAAGTCGTGAGCGTTCCTGCCGGCGCCGACCGCGCCGAGGTGGCCCGAGTGACCAGCGAGTACGACCTCGTGGCAGTACCCGTCGTGGATCCCGCCGGGCGCATGATCGGGTTGATAACCGTCGACGACGTCATCGACGCCATTGTGGAAGAACAGACGGAAGACGTGCAGCGCTTGGGCGCCGTGCAACCTCTGGATGAGCCGTACTTCCAGGCGTCTTTCTGGGACGTTGCGCGCAAGCGCGCGGGTTGGCTGGTGATTCTCTTCATCGGGGAGCTGTTCACAGCGACGGCGATGCGCGGTTACGAGGAGGCGTTGCGTCAGGCTGTGGTGCTGACTCTGTTCATTCCGCTGATCATCAGCTCGGGCGGTAACTCGGGATCGCAATCGGCCACGCTCATTACGCGAGCCTTGGCTGTCGGGCACGTCGAGTTGCGCGACGTACTGCGCGTGCTCCGGCGCGAAGTGGGACAGGGCGCCTTGTTAGGCGCGCTCCTTGGCGGCATCGGACTGCTCAGCGCTTCCCTGATGGGTCAGCCCGCCTCCATCGGCTTCGTAGTCGCGCTCACGCTGCTGCTTGTCGTGACGGCCGGGACGACGGTGGGATCGATGCTCCCCCTGGCTCTGACGCGCGTGGGCGTGGATCCCGCGATCGCGTCGTCACCGTTCGTCGCCTCCATTGTAGATGTCACGGGGATCGTTATCTACTTCTCGGTCGCCATTCAGCTGCTCGGCCTCGCGTGAGCGGGCGCGGAACCGCCGATCGCGCAGGCGCGGCTCGCGCGACGCTGCTGGTCATTGCATCGGCAGCGTGCTTCTCCACGATCGCGATTCTCGTGACACTGGCGCTGCGCGCGGGGGCGCCGCTGCTCACGGTGCTGGCTGGACGCTTTGTGTTCGCCGCTGCCGCGTTGCTGCCGGTGGCAGGCGTGGCCTCGTTAGGCATGACGCCCGCCGGCTCGCGCCTCGCTCTGGTCGCTCTGGCAGGGCCGCTTCAGGCGATATTGGTGTTCTGCGGCATGCTGTCGCTGCGCTGGCTGCCGGCGGCGACATTGGTCATCCTCTTCTATACATATCCCGCGTGGCTCGCTCTCATCGGCGCATGGCGCGGCACGGAGCGCATCACTACAGTACCGGCAGTCGCGTTAGGCATATCCCTGACAGGCGTTGTTGTGATGATCGGGGCCCCGGGACCGGGCTCGACGCACCCCGCCGGAGCCACGCTCGCCCTCACGAGCGCGTTGCTCTTCGCCGTATACGTCGCGGCCATCGACAGAGTGCAAACCCGCCTGGCGCCGACTGTGACAGCCTTCTGGGTGTCGCTCGGCGCCGGCAGCGCGTTCCTCATCGCCGCCGCCGTGTCGCGCAGACTCGTGCTCACTGTCGCGCCCGCAGTGTGGGGATACATGATCGCGCTCGGTGTCTTGTCGACCGCGTTAGGCTTCGCTCTGTTCTTCAGCGGACTGCGCACCCTGGGCCCGGTGCGCACCGCCATAGTCTCGACCAGTGAGCCGTTCTGGGCCGCGCTGTTGGGCTGGCTGCTGCTCGCTCAGCCGATTACGGCGGCGACGGCCGGCGGCGGCTTGTTGATCGCTGCGGCTGTCGTCATCCTAACGAGAAACAAGGAGCAGCTGGCAACACCCTAGCCGCGGCTTGCGGCCGCGGTCAGTCCCCCACGGCCGCCATCTCGCGCGACGCCGACGGGATATGCTCGCTCGCCGGCCGCCACTCCTCGGCCTCGCGCAGCTCGTGCTCCAGCTCCGTCCACTGCACGGCTCCCTGTTCCAGCCAGGCGAATTCCCCCTTCAGCACCTTCTGCGCCAGACGATATATCGCCGCATCGTGCGGCCCGAAGAGCTGCAGGAAGTTCACGCGGATGCGTTCCCGCGCTTCGCGACAGAACACGTCAGCCAGCTCCATCGCGTTAGGATTACCCCGCTGTTCCAGCAGCCGCGCGCGCACGCACGACGCCGCCATTGCATAAAGCTCCGCCCCGATCTCAACAGCGCGGAATAGCACCATCTGGCGCCGCTCGAGCTTGGGACCGAAGCGCAGCATCGCATGGAAGATCGCGCGCCCCAACTTGTTGGCCGCGTGGTCGGCGTAGCGCACGTGGCGCGCGACGCGGCCGAACTCGCCGTATGATCGCGGCTTCAGCCGGTTCAACCAGCGCGCCGGATACCAGGCGGCATAGAACGGCGCCGACTTGCCTAACGCGGCGAACCGCTCGGCGATTGTGGCTTTCGGCTTTACGATGCCAAAGGCGAGCGAGAAATGCTTGTCCACTGCCTCACGCGCAATGAAAAGGCGCATGATCTCCGACGACCCCTCGAAGATCAGATTGATGCGGAAGTCGCGCAGCGCGCGTTCGATCGGAACGGGACGCTCGCCGCGACGGGCCAACGACTCCGCCATCTCGTAGCCGCGCCCGCCACGGATCTGCAAGGCATCGTCCACGATGCGCCAGCCGATCTCGGTATTCCACATCTTGGCGATCGCGGCCTCGAGCCTGATGTCGTAGCGCCCGCGTTGGTACAGCGCGGTCGAAAGCTCGGCGACTGCCTCCATGGCGAACGTGTCCGCCGCCATGCGCCCGATCTTGCGTGCTATGGCGTCGTGCTTGCCGATGGCCTGCCCCCACTGCACACGCTGGCTGGCCCAATCACGGATCACATTGAGCATCGCCTTCCCCGTGCCGGCGCACCCGGCCGGCAGCGTTAGGCGTCCCGTGTTCAGCGTGATGAGCGCGAGCTTGAGCCCCTTCCCTTCGCCCCAGAGGATGTTCGCGCGCGGCACCTTCACGTCGGCGAACGTGATCACGCCGTTCTCGATAGCCTTGAGACCGAGGAAGCGCAAGCGGTGCTTCACCCCCACACCCGGCATCGCCGCATCCACGATGAAGGCCGTGATCTGCTTCACCATCTTCCCGTTAGGCAATACCTTGTCCGGCGTGCGCGCCATCACCACGAACAGCTCCGCCCGTGTCCCGTTGGTGATCCACAGCTTCTCCCCGTTGATCACGAAGTGCGAGCCGTCCTCGCTCGGCACCGCCGTCGTCGCCATGTTCGCCGGATCGCTCCCGGCGTCCGTCTCGGTTAGCGCGAAAGCGGAGATCGCGCCCCTGGCAAGACGTGGGAAGAACCGCCGCTTCTGTTCCTCCGTCCCGAAAAGCTTGAGCGGGTTCGGTACTCCGATCGACTGCGACGCCGAGAGCAGCGCTACGAGGTTGCCGTCCTTCGACGTGACCAGCTCCATCGCACGGATATACGTTAGGTGCGAAAGCCCCAGACCGCCGTACTCGCGCGGGATCTTGATGCCGAACGCTCCCATGTCGCGCAGCTCCTGCACGTACGACTCGGGGATCTCGCCGGTGGCGTCTACTTCGTCGCTGGGAAAACGCTCGATGAATGCCTTGAGCTTGTCCAGGAAAGGACGCGCGCGCGCCTCTTCCTCGGGATCGAACAGTTCGGGGTGCGGATGGATCAGGTCCAAACGGAAGCGGCCGAGGAACAGCTCCCTAACGAAACTCGGGTATTCCCACTCCGTTTCGCGCGCAGCCTCGGCGACGTCGCGCGCTTCGATAGCCGACGCGAGCGCCGGTCTGCCGCCGGTGCCGCTTGCAGAATCAGGTGCCGATCTGAGAGAAGCTTCAGTCATGTGCCACCGAGCTAATTGTTACCCGCCGCCGACTCCCACACCACTTCTCGCGCCAGGCGGCGCCGTTTCAATCACTCCCCTCCGTTCGCCGCCCGTGCCGAATCCATGCCCATCAATTGATGCGCCCAGGCGTCCCGCCGGTTTTGTGACGCGCAGCGGTCCCCTGACGCAATGCGAGCACAATGCCGGCCAGAGCGATCAACCCGAACACGGCCCACTGAATTGCGTAGCTGAGATGCGGACCCTCGCTGAGCGACGGAGGGGCTAGGCGCGTGGGAGCGTTCTCTCCAGCCAACGATGTCAGGGTGAGCACGTACGGAATGGCCACGGCCTCGGGGCCAAGTAGGCTCGCGAGCGAATCGCGGACAAGCCGGCGGACTGCCTGTGGTCTGTCGGGAGGACGCAGCGCTCCGCGAGGTGCGGCATAGGTCTCCAGGAATCCTTCACCGTTAAAGACTGTATCATCGCGCCAGCGCTCGAAGTCGAGAGTCATCCCGTCAGGTGCGTAGACCCAGCCGCGATTGGCGAGGATCTCACGGCCGTCACTGAGTCTGAGTGGAGTGATAACGTGTACTCCCGGAGCGCCGTGGCGCGAGCGCAGGATGAGGGCAACCTCACGGGAGAAGTCGAACGCACCGCTGGCCTTTACGCGGCGATAGCGTCCTTGCGCAGTATCGCTCGGGACCTGGCCGACGGTCATGGGCTCGGCGCCGAGCCGTTCGGCGAGGAGCACATTGCGCTCGCGGCGTTGTGCAAGTCGGTCGAGCTGCCACTTGCTGAGGCGGAAACAGCCTAACGAAACGGCAACTCCGACGGCAGCGAGGATTATGTGGCGTAACATTAGGTTGAGCGGCGAGTGGCGAGTGGCGGGAGCGAGGGGCGAGTGCCGGGGGCGAGAGGCGAGTGACGAGTGGCGAGTGGCGAGTGGCGAGAGGCGAGAGGCGAGAGGCGAGAGGCGAGAGGCGAGAGGCGAGGGAGTGAAGCTCGGTGGCACGTACAGCGCAACGCAACCTCACGCCCAGCGGTGAGAGCGCCTAACCGCGGCACTCAAAACAATGTGAGCTGCTCGCCCATCTGTGCCGGCTCGACCACCTCGAGGCGCAGTCGCCGCTGCAGCTCGCGTGTCGTCTCGGGTGCATGTCCGGCGAAGTGGTTGTTCACATATCCATATACTGTATGCACTCGGTCGGGCATGCGGCCGAGGGCGGCGATCCACGCCTCGATCTCGCGTGTGCGGTCGACCTGGATGCGCGAGTAGTCCACGATATCGCGGTTGGGGCCGAGCCAGCGGATGTAGGCGAAGTCGGCCGTGGGCCGTTCGGCGAGTGCGAGCATTGTCTTACGTGGTATCCAGCGCGCATCAGTGAGGGCGAGCGCCACGTTATGCTCGGCGAGCAGGGCACTGACGCCTTCGTGGATCCAGCCGCGGTTGCGGAACTCCACGGCGAAGCGCAGATCGCGCGGCAGCAGCGGCAGGAAGGTGGCCAATGCCGGCAGCTCGTTAGGCGCGAAGTCGGGGCCCAGCTGGATCAGGATAACACCGAGCCTAACGCCTAACTCATGAGCGACCTCGCTGAAGCGCGCCAGCGTGTCCCCCGAATGTCGGAAGCGCCGCTCGTGGGTGATCTCCTGCGGCAGCTTGAGCGAGAAAACGAAGTGGCGTGGCACGCGCTCAGCCCAGCCGCGCACGGTCTTGACGGGAGGGATCGCGTAGAACGTGGCGTCGACCTCCACAGTGCCGAAGGCGCGAGCGTACACGGCCAGGTAATCGGCCGGCCGCGTCTCGTCTGGATAGAATGCGCCCACCCAGCCGTCGTAATTCCAGCCCATGCAACCGAATCGGTAGCGCCGCGTCACGTTGTGAATTTGCCGCGCCGGTCTCCTTGTGGCACTGATAGTATTACGATA
>JBQTJS010000207.1:0-8926 GCA_052386875.1 Gemmatimonadaceae bacterium | reverse complement strand
GGGGCGCGGCTGGTACCAGAAGGTTTGGGGCGACACGCGCTGCCCGACGCACGAGGCGCTTTCACGCGCGGGGCCCGCTCATCGGTTGTACCTAACTTGGATCGAGGGTAACGCAGCGCTGGTCAATACGGCCGCGATGAACGCTGCCGGTCTCACAGCCGCGGCCGCGGACCCGAGCGGCGGGCGCATCATGCGCGGCGCGGACAACGAGCCTACGGGCGTACTGGTCGACAGGGCGATGGGCCTGGTGGGCCGCGTCATACCCGCGCCGGCGAAGAGCGAGCAACGCGCCGCGCTGCTGGCGGCCATCCGCGAGAGCAATGAGTGGGGGCTCACGGGGGTGCATGATGCGGGCGTCGGGCGCGGGGTGATCGATGTGCACGAGGAGCTGGCGCGCGAAGGCGGGTATTCGCTGCGCAACTATATAATGGTCGCCAACGATGACGCCGCGATCGAGCATTATCTCGCGCGCGGCCCGCAGAACGGTCTGTACGACGGGCGGCTCTGGATCCGGGCCATCAAGATCAGCGCGGACGGCGCGTTAGGCTCCCGTGGTGCCGCGCTGATCGAGCCGTACGCCGACGAGCCGGCGAACCGCGGGCTGCTGCTGGTACCCGAGGGCCGCGTTAAGTCCGTCGCGGTCAAGGCGTTAGGCAGGGGCTTCCAGGTGAACGTCCATGCCATCGGCGACCGCGGGAACCGCGTTGTGCTCGACGAGATGCAGGCTGCGCTGCAGGAGGTCCCCGCCGGCGATCATCGCTTCCGCATCGAGCACGCGCAGATCGTCCACGCCGACGATATCCCCCGGTTCGCCGCCCTGGGCGTCATTCCCTCGATGCAGGCGAGCCACCAGACGAGTGACATGTATTGGGCCGGCAATCGCGTCGGACCGTTCCGCTTGTTAGGCGCCTATGCCTGGCGCTCGCTGCTCAATACAGGCGTCATTATTGCCAATGGCAGCGACTTTCCAGTCGAGCGCGTGAATCCGCTCATCTCCTTTCACGCCGCTGTGTCGCGCCAAGACGCCGACAACTGGCCCGCCGGCGGCTGGTTCGCCGAACAGGTCATGACGCGCGACGAAGCGCTCAAGTCGCTGACTCTGTGGCCGGCCTATGCAGCGTTCATGGAGCGGGAGGTCGGCTCGCTGTCACCCGGTAAACACGCGGACTTCGTGATCCTGGATCAGGATATCATGCGCGTACCTAACGAACTGATTTTGCGAACGCGCGTCATGGCGACGTACCTTGGCGGCAAGGCTGTTTACGAGCGCGGACCGGCTCAGTAGATGCGCGTCTCTCCCGGCCAATCCCGTATCGATCCACGCATCGTTCCGGTGCTGCGCCT
This sequence comes from Gemmatimonadaceae bacterium, assembly GCA_052386875.1. GTDB lineage: Bacteria > Gemmatimonadota > Gemmatimonadetes > Gemmatimonadales > Gemmatimonadaceae > DASYRX01. The sequence continues at coordinate 7,582 of JBQTJS010000207.1, read as the reverse complement.
CGCGTTCCTGATGGGCGCCGGGTTCCTCGGAGGAGCCGTTGGCTTCATCCGGTCGCGCGCTCCCGCGACGGTCGATCCCGCGGCCGCCGCCACGCTGACACTGGCCGGCCGCATCACGTGGATCGTGGTACTGGCCGTGTGCCTCTTCCTGGCGAGTCGCATCCGGGCTCAACGCGACAGCGTGCGCGCCCTGTCACTCTCCATCATAACCTGGGCAGTAGCGGAGAGCACGGCGATCTTCGGCGCCGTCTACTGGTTCCTCTTCGGATCGCCTAACTGGTACTTCCCGGGCCTCGGGCTCCTGGCGCTGACGCTGTTGGCGCTCCCCGGCGCGGCGCGCCGCGCCTGACGCGCGAGCGGTCTATTCGGCGCGTTAGGCCGCTACAGCGCCGACTTCTCGCGCAGCGCGCGCTCCACAGCCGCGCGCACTTCCTCGTCGCGGTCCCTGGCGAGGCGGCGCAGTGTCTCCAGCGCTTCCGGCGTGCTGGCTTCGGCCAGCGCGTTCACCGCAGCTACGCGCGGCCCGCTGGCCCGCCGGCGGAAGAGAGTCCCCGGCTGCGCTGCTTGGGCGAGCCGCTCGACCGCCGCCGGCGAGGACATCCTGCCTAACGCGGAGACCAGCGCCTGCTGCACGGCGCCGTCCTGTTCCGCGTCCAACGCGGCGATCAGCTGCGCCGTTGCCGCACTCTGTGCCGCGGCCCCGAGGCCCAGAGCGGCCTGCGACCGCACGGCCGGATTCGCGTCCCGCAGCATCTGCTGCAGAGCGTGCAGCGCCCGCGGCGTCCCCAGCCGCGCCAACGCACCGGTGACAGCCCGGCGCACGCGCGTCTCCGGATGCGCCAAGGTCTCCACCAACTTGGCGTCCGCCTCCTGTACTCCCATCTCGCCTAACAACTCCGCGGCGTTCCGCACGGCGAACCAGCGCGTGTCACCCAGCATGTGCTGCAGCGACGGCGCCGCCTGCGAGCAGCCCGCCAGCGCATCACGATAGGCGCGGCGCTCGCCGGGGGTGCCCGCGTTGGTGAGCAGCTCGACCAGCACATCCACCCCGTCTTCGCCCGAGCGCGCAAAGGCGCTATGCAGATCGGCGCGCCGCTCGCGCGCCGTCGGCAACAGCTTCGCCAGGCCGTGCAAGGTGTGCGGTACGAGCAGGCGTCGCAGGACGATGAGAAACGGCCGGCGCACGTCAGCATCGGTGCCGGCGACCTCGCGGTGAGCCATCGCCGCGATGATACCTAACGCGGCGAGCCAATCCCCCTGCGCAATCCGCTGTTCGGCCGCGCGTAACGCTACGTCGGCCGCGGCGGCGGCGCTGTTAGCATCCGACGCCTCGCCGATCAGGGCCTGCAAGGCTGTGAGATCCTGCATCGGCTCGGTACGCGCCAGCTCGCGTGACATGATGGCGAGTCGCTCATCCTCCGCTGTCCGCTTCCGCGCCGCCGACTCCCCGCCGGCGCTATCCGCGCTCGAGCGCGGGCTCAGCCCAGCGGCGCGCGGCCCGGACGCCTGCAAGCGGTCCACCAGACGCGCCGGTCCCGCCTCGGCCGCGGAACTGACAGGCCGCGTGCCGCTAGCCGGGGTCGCCGGGCGGATGCTGCGCATCCCGGCCCGCGGCGTCGCATGCCTAACGAACCCTTGTCGGCCCATCGTGACCGTCACACCCGTCGGCTTGAGCGCCACCATGCGCGCGTCGAATGCCTCCCCGTCATCGCGCAGCTGCGGAGCGGCTGCGAGGGCGCGCGCCACACCCAGGACCTCGGCCGCCGGAACGTGGGCACTGAACTGCAGCGAGCGTACTGCGTGCGCTGCCATACGCATCGTAAGCTCGCTCAAGTGGCGCACGCTCTCCGATGCCTCTGACACGCCGTGCGACCCCACGATCCAGAAATTGAGACCCCCAAGCTCGATCTCGACTTTATCGCTGGGACGGGCAAGCATGATCCGTCGCAGCGTCGCCTTCTGGGCCTCAACGGCGTGCGGCGTCCGCGCCAGCTGCCAAAGCAACTGCGCAAATTCAGTGGCGAATGTTGGAATCCGCTCCATGCACGGTTTGGGCTGGCCCTTCCCCCGCAGGGCACGACTTCACCCAGACGATTGGCGCGAGCGCGACGGCACACTTTGCCGCCCATTCGTGGCGAGGAGCCCGGTCTGCTCGGTCAGAGCAGGGACGGCGAGTCACAGTCCCGTGCGGCGACAGAAGCGCAAGCGGGCGATGCTGAACGTCGACGTGTTGGCCCCACGTGATAAGCCTGCGTTGTTCGTAGGCACTCGCCGCGAGTGACCGTGGCCTGGCCGCCGAATTGCGACATGCGTCACACAGCGCGTGAGGGAAGCTCTCGTAGCAGACACATCTGAACCCGCTCAATGGCCGAGGCCGGCCGATGCTTGGCTTCGCCGGCTGCTCGCGCTAGATACAGCTCGCTATGCGATGGACTCGAACGCTTAGGCCGACACCATTCGTGTTGTCGCTCGCCGTGTGGCTCGGTGCCAGTACGCTGGCAGGACTGGCGAGCTCGGCGATCATCAACCGCGCCCGGCGCGGTGACGTCATGCACGAGATGGGCGCCCGCGCGCGCGTTTCGATCGCGCACTTGCGGCGCACATTGTTCGTGGCGCGCGAGCGCAACAGTCCCGCGTTCGTCAACCAGGCGATCGATGACCTGGTTGCGAGCGGGGTGAGCGCTGCGGCTGTCTGCGTCCCGCGATTCGCAGCGCTCGCTGTCGCCGCGCCTCCGCTCTGCAGCGACGCGATCGTGCGCAGCGCGCTGGCGACGGATTCTGCGGGAACGATCGTGGCCCGCGCGCAATTCTCGCCTAACGAGGCCCGCCATGTCGCCGCGCTGGCCGTCGCCGAAGGTGGCGGGCCCGATGCCGTGATCGTGGTCGCCCATAGCTTGACGCATGTCCCGGTGCGCGAAGCTGCGACGCGGCGCGGCGCGCTCATCGCCGCCGTACTGGCGGGCCTAGCAGCCTTCGCGTTGGTGCGCGCTTCCACGCGCCTAACGCGAAGACGGCTCCTCACGCAGGTCCGCCGCCTGCTTGGTCTGCATCCGCCGACCGCCGAGTTCGCTCCGCTCCCCGCCGACCTGCGCGAGCTGGCGCGACATCTGGCTATGGAAACTGAGCTGGATCTCGCTGAAGGGACCTGGAGCGCCGGACGCCTGCGCTCGACTGTGCAGCAGTTCCTCGGCGGGTCGCCGCTCATCGTGCTGGCGAATCGCGAGCCCTACATCCATGACCGCACTGCCGAAGGAAAGGTCCGCGTGCTGCACCCCGCGAGCGGGCTCGTGACTGCGATCGAGCCGGTGGTTCGCGCATGCGCCGGTACGTGGGTCGCGCACGGCGGCGGCTCGGCCGATCGCGAGACGGCAGACCGGCATGGGCGCCTGCGGGTCCCCCCTCCTCCCGATGCCCCCGCGTACTGGTTGCGCCGCATCTGGCTCTCGAGCGCCGAGGAGCAGGGGTACTACTATGGCTTTTCCAATGAAGGGCTCTGGCCGCTCTGTCACCTGGCGCACACGCGGCCGGTCTTTCGCGCTGCGGACTATGCCGCGTACAAAACTGTGAATCGGCGTTTCGCGAACGCCGTGATCGAAGAAGCGGACGCGCACGACCCCGTGGTGCTGGTGCAGGATTACCACTTCGCACTGGCGCCGCGCATGATCCGCGAGCGGCTCCCGGAAGCGACGATCGTGGCGTTTTGGCACATCCCGTGGCCTAACGCGGAGCGCTTCGGCATCTGCCCGTATCGCAACGAGTTACTGCACGGCCTGCTGGGCAGCTCGATAATCGGATTTCACACTCAGTATCATTGCTCGCACTTCTTCGAGTGCGTGGACCGCTATCTCGAGGCGCGCATCACTCGCGAGGAGAGCGCCGTGACGACGCGCGGCCGCGTGACGCGCGTGCGTCCGTATCCAATCTCCATCGCCTGGCCCGAAGACGATCACGCATGGCCCTCGATCGCGGAGTGCCGCCGGCGCGTACGCGAGCAGCTCTCGTTAGGCGCCGATGCACTGGTCGCTGTCGGCGTGGATCGCCTGGACTATACCAAGGGGATCGAAGAGCGCTTCCTGGCGGTGGAACGGCTCCTCGAGCTGCATCCCGACCTGCTCGGCCGCTTCGCCATCCTCCAGCTCGCGGCACCGAGCCGCAGCACGATCGCGGCGTACGAGCGGACGAACGAGAACGTGGTTGCGGTGGCGCAGCGCATCAACGAGCGATTCGCCAAGGGAAGCTACCGGCCCATCCATTTGCGGCTCTCGCACCACGAGCACGACGAGGTGAACATCGCGTACCGTGGCGGCGACTGCTGTTACGTCTCCAGCCTGCACGACGGGATGAACCTGGTCGCCAAGGAATTCATCGCCGCCCGCAGCGATGAGCAGGGCGTGCTGGTGCTGAGTCAATTCACCGGGGCAGCGCGCGAGTTGGCAGATGCGCTCATCGTGAACCCCTACGATCTGGAGCAGGCCAGTGCCGCGCTGTACGCCGCGATCACGATGCCTGCCCGCGAGCAGCGCGAGCGCATGCGCGCTCTACGCGCGCTCGTGAGGCAGCATAACGTGTATCGCTGGGCGGGCCGCATGCTCACCGATGCCGCCGCGTTCCGCCGGCGTGACCAATCGCCCACACTTTCGCTCAGCCGGCACACCGACGCCGCATTGCTGGCGTGAAGTCGATCTGGGGCGCGGCGGGCCTGGACGAGCTGCGCCGCGCGATGCAGGACGGCGCCCTGTTGGGCTTCGATTTCGACGGCACGCTCGCACCTCTCGTTATGCAACCGGCCCGCGCGCATATGCGCCCGGCCACACGGGCCGGACTCGTCAGGCTGGCTGCGCTCGCAAAGTGCGTCGTCGTCTCCGGACGCGCGCTGGGCGACCTGGAGCAGCGCGTGCGCGGCATCCCGCTGCATGACGTGATCGGGAGTCACGGCATCGAGCCCTTCTTCGGCGCGCACCGTCTGGCGGCGCGCGCCGCCGCCTGGCGCCACGACATCGGCCCGCAGCTGGCCCACATCGCCGAGGCACGTCTCGAGCGCAAACCATACGGACTGACAGTGCACTATCGCGGCGCCCACGATCCGGCGCGCGTGCGCCGCGACATACGCCGCGTCACAGCACCGCTGGAGGACGCGCGCATGATTTGGGGCGACGCAGTAGTGGACCTCATCCCGTTAGGCGCCCCCACCAAAGCCGACGCCATCGCCCACGTGTGCCGCACAACGCGCCTGCGCCATGTCGTGTATGTCGGCGACGACACGACCGACGAAGACGTCTTTCGCGCGGGCATTCAGCAGGGCTGGCTCACAATCCGCGTCGGACACCGTGAATCGTCCGGCGCGCGATTCTTCCTCCGCGATCAATACGAAATCGACCGCCTGCTCGACACTTTGCGCGATTGCGCCAGCAACGGCGGCGGCGCCTAACGAAAGACGGCCGCCACCTGACGGCCGCCTCCCTATTTCTTCGTCACCGAGAAGCTCCCGACGTGCAAGTCGAGGTTGTGATTCACGCGCAACCCAGTCATACCGTCGAGCGACGCCAGCATCCCCGAGCGCGCTGCCTTATGCACCTCGGTCCCATTCACGAGAAAACGCACCTCCGCGGCGCCGGCATCGATGGCGATCTCGTTCGTCGCCCTCCCCGCCGAGTCCGCCGCGTTCACAGCCGCATGCTTCGTCCAGTCCACCACGGTGTGCACGGCAGATCCAGCACGATGCCTGATTGTGAACTCACCACTCCCGGCAATCACGATGTACAGATAACTCTGACTGGCCTCGGTCAGATCATCGCCACCGATGAAAACGCCGTACGCTTCACGATGCGTCGGTGCCTTGGTTTGCGTTAGGCTCCCCTTCACAACGAAGTTCCCCGACGCCGCGTTCGCCGAGCTCCAATAGATCGCCGCCGGACCGGTCGTCACGTGAAAACCGCCACCCATCGATACGAATTTGAGATCCGCCATCTTCGCATCTGCCTTGTCGAGCCGTGCTTCCCAACCCGGCACTCTCACCCCACCATCCATGACTTTCTTGTCGGCATCGGCCTGCGCTGATACCGCGATGGGCGCTGCCAAAAGAACCAGCGCGGCGCTCCGTCCAATCATCCCCATTGCTCCTCCTAGGTCTGCGTAAAGACTTCGAGTACACTGAGCATACCGATCAGGTTCGTGCACGGCCAGGATTTGGTCCCTGGTGCGCACTTGCTTACCCACATGCCCAAAGAAATCCCAGAGCCCGCCACCAGCGGTTACACAACTACAACCGAAGTGCCGCTCTATTGGTGCTCCTACGGCGATAAGCAGGCCCCATCGCTGCTGGTGCTGCACGGCGGACCTGGCGCCCACCACGACTACCTCCTTCCGCAGTTTCTAGCCCTCGCCGAGCGCCACCGCCTCCTCTTCTATGATCAACGCGGTGGCGGCCGATCGCGCGTTGCATCCGCCGACGCGTCACCAACAATCACTTGGAAAACGCAAGTCGACGATGCCGCGCAAATCGTCCGCGAACTCTCATTGTCTCCCTTGGACATCGTCGGGTACTCGTGGGGCGGACTCCTAGCCCTGCTGTACGCAATCGAGGCCGAGAAGCGTGGTGTTCTGTTGGCGCCGCGGCGGCTCGTGCTCGTCGACCCTGCGCCGATCGCACGCAAGTATCGCAATCAATTCGAAGAGGAGTTCAGGCGCCGACAAGCGAGCGAAGCGATTACGCGGCAGCGCGCGGAACTCGCCGAATCGGGGCTGCGCGAGCGCGATCCTGCGGCTTATCGGCAGCGCGCCTTCGAGATTTCAGTTGCGGGCTACTTCGCGGACCCTCGCGCCAGCGCCGAGCTGACACCATTCCGCGTTATGGAGCGCGTTCAGAAGTCGATATGGGAGAGCCTTGGTGATTACGACCTCGTCGGCGACCTGGAGCGCGTCCGCCGGATACCGACTTTAGTGGTGCACGGCTGGCGCGATCCGATCCCAGTGGAGTCCTCCTATCGTGCAGCGCGTGCCCTCGGCGCTCGCTTCGTCGTCCTGGAGACGAGCGGGCATGTGCCGTACGTAGAACAACCCGACACGTTGTTCAACAGCATCGAGCACTTCCTCGCCGAGACAGACAAGAAGCGGGGTGACCCATGAGCGGCACGCACGATCCTGTTGCACCCGTCGTAGGCACGATCGACGTCGATGGCCGTCGTTATGCGGTGAGCGTGGAGCTGGCGTTCGACGGCAGCGAGCACGCCGGACACTTGTGGTTTGTGGAGGAGGATTGGGATGAGGATGCCGGCATCCGCGACCAGGTTGGGATCGCCGGACCGTCGCCTAACGCGATCGTGGAAAGTGCACGCTCGCTTAGCAGCGACGAGCTGGCTCGGCGCTATCGCAGAGCGGCGGCGATGACTCGCCGATTTCACGGGCTGCGCAAAGCGACCGAAGACATCCTGGCCCATATCCGCCACTTGAACAAGGTGGCTACGTCGATGCGCGCCGGACTGCTCGATATCGACGACGCCGCTCGCGAGATCGATGCGACCGAGCAGAGGCTCGTCGAGTTGGTCCGCCAGCTCCGGACTTACGCTGGAGTAGAAGGAGCGCC
>JBQTJS010000206.1:0-9320 GCA_052386875.1 Gemmatimonadaceae bacterium | reverse complement strand
GACGCATACTTGTACTTCCCCTTGGAGTAGTAGCTCGCATCGCGATCCTCGGCGTCGTAGCTCGACTCTCTGTCTGCGCCGCTGCCTGACGAGCTGCTCGAGCGCGTGCGTGATCCCCCTTCGACGTCGGATTCGGATTCACCTTCGCCGGTATACTTGTACTGCTTGCCGTAGTCGAACTTGGTCGCGCTGTAGGCGTACTTGAAGTTGTCGCGCGCCTGAAAGTCGAAGAGGACTTTCGCCGCGATGCGCCCGTCAGTCACGATGATTCTATTTATGCCCATCAACACCATTGTGGCGAGTAGCTGCTGTCGCGAAGTGGCGAGCGAGGTTCGTGCCGCCGGGACCAGCTTCTCTTCGATGGCATCGTCGTCGAGACTCGTTAGGGCGCCGCCTTCCACGGGGAGATGACCCACGCGGCGCAGCGCGTCGCTCTCATCGATGCCCTCCCGCAGGCGCACACGCGGCTGTTCGCCGTCTTCGCCCGTGTCCACGTCCAGCCGGAACGTCTCCGGAAACTGCTCGACAAGGTAGTCACGCCCCTGATTCGCCGAGACATTTTCGTCACGGAACTGATTCAGCGTCATGGCCACCGACTTCACGAGCTTACCGTATTCCTCCATCTGCTGGATGGAACTCTGCACGATGGAGTGAAAGACGCCCTGGATGAGCTGCGACACGAAGGACGGGAAATTCACGGCTTGCAGGAACACGCCGGCGGCTGCCGCCCCCTCGCGCACACCCTGCGCCGTGAACTTCCCTTTGGCGATGTCCTCGGCGACTTCATCGTCGGCGAAGGCACGCGCGGCCTGCGCCTTCGCGATTGCGGGTCCGGGGATCCCTTCCGGAGCAGCGAGATAATCACACACCTGGACCGTGTGGTATGCGATCTCGCGCTGTTTTTCAGGCGTCAGCGCGCGGAACGCCGGGCTCTGCTCGAGGAGGGCGCGAACCTGGCGGCGGACTTCGTCGCTGGCGGCGTCCGGAGGGACAGCCGGCGCCGCCATTGCCGCAGCCCCCGGCGCCGCGGGCCGGCGGGCAGTGCTTGCCGTCATAGTCGAAGACATGGGCACACGACCTCTCTCGTTAGGTTGGCATCGCAACGCCATGTGCAGCGTGCGCGGCGAGCGGTACCGACGACGGCCCGCGCAACTCGAACTCGACGGGGCGCAGATAGAGACTCACGCGCGCCGGCTCTGAGCGAGTGACGCGGACGCTCATCACCGAGAACTGCCCCGGCCGTTCGCCGGCCTCGGGTGAGAACGCCGCGAGCCAGGTATCCAGCGCGCGTAGTTCGCGCGGCCGCTCGGCGAGTGCGAGGGACAGGAGATCGAGGAACGTCGGCGGCAGATCGGGGATCATGCCGAGCGCGATCTCGAGCTTGACCTCGGGGCCGCTTTCCGACTCTTGCAGCCCTAACATCACTGACAGCTCCGGTAGCTCGAAGCGGCCGCCTAACGCCAACCCGACCACCTGCATCAGGCCTGGAAGCTGGTGCGCCAGGCCCAGCCGGTCGAGCAGGGGGGCGAGATCCGTGAGGCGCATGGATCCGCGGTGCAGCAGCGTCACGCGTTGCACGCCCGTCCAGCGGCCGCAGCGCAGTGAAGTGAACAGCGGCACCAGTCCCGGCATACTCTCCAGCGCAGCCACGACGTACGCGCGCAGTCGCGCTGGGAGCGCGTCGAGGTGTTCGGGGGCCAGTTCGTAGTACACTTTGGAGCCGGTGAGACCATCGCCGTCGACAGCGAGGCCGAACCATGCGCCGTAGGTCGCCGTGGGGTGCGTGGTAGCGCCGCGCCATTCCTCGCTCCACGTATCGAACCATTTGAGCGCCTCGTCGCCGAAGGACTGGTGCACGAGCCGGCGCATCTCGCGCGTCGCTTCCTGAACGCGCGCGTTAGGCGACGCCCCCACAACAGGCTCCATCGAGAAGCGCAGGGCACGACTCTCCCGCTCCGAGAAGCTCGGCTCCACGGGCACGGCCCCCGGCATCAGAGTATTCTCTCCGTAGTCGGCCTGGCCGAGCGGCCGCGGGAAGGAGCGGTCGATCAGCGGTCCTACGAACAGCACCGGATCGGCCGCCCCCATGACGCGCGCCGCACGGCTCAGGCGGTCCTTCACGACAGCCGAGGCCGCGGCACGTTCGAGCATAGACATGGACACTCCCTCGTTAGGCATGAGCCACGTGGATTTAGCGGCGCACCGCGATGCGCGCGCCGTTGCCGCCCGCTCCGGCGTAGCCGGCGCTGATCCCGACCGAATCCAGCAGACTGCGCGCCTCCTCCGGGATCGGCAGCGGCCGTGACGTAAACGCCGGCGCTTCGGTGGGCTGCGCGAACTCGCTCACCCTGTCGTCGCTCGTCCCCGTGACAGCCAGCCACTGCTCGCACGCGTCTACGAGATCGCGATCCGTGGGCTCCTGCGTAGCCCGAACACCGGGACGCCGGATCGACGGCTTCGAGATCACGTCGACGTCGAGGATCGACGACAGATACGGACCCGACAGCTTGTCGGCGTTGTTGGCCAGCCACTTGATGATCACCGCACCGGCCGTCGCCTTCGTACGAGCCGGCGCTGTGCTCACCATCTTGCCCAGCTCATAGACAGCGACCTGCTCGATGAGCTGCCACATGTCGCGCGCCCCGTACGATGCACGCATCTCCTGGTCCGAGAGGATCTGAATGATCTCGTTGATGTCGGCTTGAATCTCTGTCGCGGCGTTGTACGTGATGCCGTAGCCGTGCAGCGAGAGATTCGCTGCGAGATCGCGCGCGGCCTTGCGCACCTGTTCCTTGCTCACCGAGAGCGGCGTGCGCGTGCGCAGCAAGTCATCGACAGTGATCTTGCGCGTGTATTCAGAGACGGCGGAGACGAAGCGCAGCCACAGATCGCTGAACTCGCGATTCTGATTGACGAGCGCGGGATCGCCTGTCGCCGCGCCGAAGCATGTCGCGTACAGCGTTAGGCGCTCCGACTTCGACAGGCGCTGAGTGCTGCGCTTCCAGCGCATGTAGATGCGATCGCCCACGGGCCCGCGGCCCACCGGGAGCAGCTGCCGCAGGAACAACTCCTCGATCTTGTCGTACGCGTCGAAGAACGACACACCCTCGAGCATCCAGGCCGGGTAGATGATCTGCATCCCCACCACATTGTTTCGCAGGATGAACACGTCGCTCGCGGCTTCGAGATTGGGGAAGTCGATCTCGATGCTCGACGGCGCAGCGCCGTCGGACGCCGCGACCTCGTTGGCCAGCGCCTCCTTGGTCAGCAGCTCCAGGTTCGGATGGTCCGCGCTGACACCGCGCGCGATGAGGGTGCGCACAACAGCCACCCACTGGCGCGCGCGCACAAAGGCATCGGCATCCTTCTGGCCGCTCGCGGCGACGATCTCGAGCACGCGGTCGTAGAGCTTTTGGTGCGCGCCGTATTCACCTAACGCGGCTGCGACAGCCTTGTCGAAGCGTGGGTCGTCATATGTCACTTTGAGCACATCACGGCCCGCGCTGTCTGTGGTTGCCTCGACTGTCGGGTCGTTCACTGTTATCCCGTCGGCAGTGAGCAGGCCGTACACGGCGGCGATCGTCTTCTTCTCACCTTCGAGCGGCTCCTCGAAGCGGCCGTGCGTGGGATCGCCGACGCTGAGCGCATCGTCGTTCGTGCGAGCGACGCTCGCGCGGATGGCGGGTATGAGCGGATCGATGAGCCGCAGCTTCGGCTTATCGTCTGCGTCGCCGTCCGGAATCAGTTTGCGCAAGCGATTGAGTTCCGTCTCGCTGTTGGGATCGAGCACGCCCTCCTTCGCGCGGCGCTCGAGATTGAAGATGCGGCCCTTGATCCGTGCGCGCTCTTCGTTGTTGCGCTCTCTGATGTCGAGAAATGTCGGGTTCAGGGCCTTCATTTGTCCTCCTAGGCGGGATGCGGGATATGGTTCTACGGACGCCGCTGGCGTCACTGTGCGGTCGATGAAGATTTCTTCGCTACCTTTGCTTCCGTCACCTGGTGTCGGAGCCGTGCTGCCTGACGAGGGAATGTCGCCTTTGTTGCTCTTGGCCATGGGAACCTCCTCACCCGTGCGTGGCCGGAGTGGAGACCGCCGCCGAGTGTGTGGGCGGCATCGTGTGTATCTCGGCGTCGAGCCGCCGGAGCGCGGCCGCCGCGTCAAGCACGCCGGCACCGTGGCCCGCGCGCGGAGCATGAGGGAAGGGGCGCGCCGTCTCGCGCAACAGCCGCGCGATCTCGAAGACGCCCAGCGGACGTGCATAACGGTTGGCGTGCGCGAGGAGCAGGGCGGCGGCAGCGCTCACGAAGGGGGCAGCGAAGCTGGTCCCCGTTAGGCGCGCATCACCGGTCAGCCCGGCGCTCACTACCCGCTCCCCCGGCGCGCTGAGCGCGACGTGGTCGCTGCGCGTGGAGAAGGCACTCGGCTCGCCGGCGTCATTCACGGCGCCTACAGCGATCACGCCTTCCAGACAGGCAGGCGAGAAGACTTCGTCGCGCCCGGTGTTGCCACTCGCTGCGACCATTACGCATCCGCGAGCCAGTCCGTAGTTGACGACGTCCTGATGCGGCAGCGGATCGTTCTCGTCCAGCGCGTCGAGCGACGTTCCGAAGCTCAGGTTCAGAACCGACGCCCGCAGATCTATGGCGCGCTTCAGCCCGTCGTCGATGTCCGGCAGCGCACCCACGCCCACCGGTTCCTTCTTGCCGGGCAACGTGGCTGAACCGAGCACGCGCAGCGCCAGCAGTTTGGAATCTCCCGCCAGCCCGCGCGGCAGAGTGGAGCCGCGTGCGCCGATAATGCCGGCGCAGCCGGTGCCGTGCCCCACCTCGTCGTCCGGCTCCATGTCTTCATGGAGAAGATCGCCGCCCAGTTGCATCCCGGCCGCGACATCGATGGGGCCGATCTGCACGGTGTCGAAGCCGGCACGCAGGCGTCCGGTCAGCTCGGGGTGGCCGGCAAAGACCCCGGTGTCGACGACAGCGACGATGATCGTGTCGTCACCGGGCTCGAAGTCGAGCGCTTCCCGCGTGCGGACAGCATCGCGTGAGGCCCAGGCTGCATCGATCAGCGGCACATCCTCGTTAGGCAGCGCCGCAGCGGGCGCCGCCGACTGCAGGCACAGGTAGTGCGGCATTGCCAGCTCGATGTGCGCCACCTGCTGCAGAGCGTCCACGAGATCGTCGATCGCCGCGTCATGATCCACGCTGACGCGGAATGTGCGGGACATTCCGAAGGCGTGCTCCAGATCGTCGTAACGCAGGTGCCGCGCCCCGAAGTGGTGCCGTGACGCCGCGGCGCCATGCAGGCGAGTGATAGCGCGATCACTGGAGAAGCGCGCGAGCACGCGGTCTATGTGGCCGCGATCGAATGTGCGCGCCGCCTCGTGGTACCCTGTCCGCACGTCGCGGATCGTCGGGATCTTCTCGGGCGCCTGACCTAACGCGACCTTGAATACGAGACGTCCGGGAGCACAGTAGCACTGGCGACTCGGCGCCCACGGCATGGCAAGCGTGCGCGCGATTCTCATGCGCCACCTCCGCGACTCAGTGCGCCTAACGTGGCCGAGGTGCGTACACCGGGCCGCGTCTCGATCTCGAGTTCGCCGCCGCCCATGATGCGAGCAGGGGCTTCCAAGAGCAGCTCGTTACGGCGCGCACGCAACACGTTGACAGGCGATCCATCGAGTCGCACGATCGGCGCTGCGTCGCCCATAAGGTTACGCCCGCGCACGCTGATCGTGGAGCCGCCGTCATCAGGCGAGCCGTTAGGCGGTGTCACCGGCAGGACGTCACGGATCTGCGGACCTTCCGCTCGTGTCAACGCCGCGCGCAAGCGCATAGCGGGGACTGCCGCTATACGCTCGAGCGCATGCTCGCCTGCCTCTTCGCGCAGGCGCACGAGCTGCGACACTGTCTGCACGCCGGCCCATTCGAGCTTGCGGATATCTTCGGCCGAAAGCTCGTCGCCGGCAGCTTCCTGCAACGATGCGTCGTCGCCGTCCACGGCAAATTGGATAGTGTTCTCCTCGATCATCGGGCGCGTGATCGTGGTGAGGGCGAGGTGCACAGTGCTCGCAGCCGAGTCGCCCGGACTCGCGGGACGCAGCTTCACAACGGCACCGTCGAAGTCCACGTGCGCGCGCAGGTCGAGGCTCAGGTCGCGCACGGCGAACGTGAGCGGCAGGCCGGCGCGGGCCTTGAGCGCCATGGCTGTTTGCGCGCGATCCAGCTGGCTCTGGAGCGCCTGAATGAAGTGCTCGAACGGCACACTGGCGCTAAGCTCGCGCGTCATTGCGGGATCCCCTCGCGCAAGTGCAGCGTTAGGCGGCCCGGGTCCCGGTCGAACGCCGTGCGCCAGCGCCAGCGCGGCGCATCGCCCGTGAGCGTGAGCCCGTCGCCGCTGCGCTGCATCACGACTTCGATCGGGAGCAGCATCACGACGTCCGTAATGCGCACGTCGCGGGCGGGGGCCGGGGCGGGGGCCGGGGCGGGGACGGGGACGGGCAACACCGCGGCTGCGTCCGCCAGCTCGACGAGCAACTCACCTAACGGGCGTCTGGTCATACGCTCCCTCCCGGCGCCGCCGCGGGCGGTGGCGCCACATCGGAGGGGGGAGCGGGAGCGGGCACTGTTGTCGGGTTCCCGGCACCGCGGTCGTTGCCGTTCGCCGCAGCGCTGCTGCGGTTCGCGTGGCTCTGCAGCAACGCTACTTGCGCAGAATCGGCGAAGCGGTCGAGCGGCAGCGTTTCGCTGGCGAAGTTGATCTTCACTTCACCGAACAGCTCGACCTTGAGATCGGATTCGGCCTGCACGTTGACGCCGACGGTGGAGACCATCATCGACGGGGCACCGTAAGTGAGGCTCCCGCGTTCGCCCCAGGACCCGTTTGCCGGGTCCACGCCTGACGCGTAGGCGACCTTGGCCCTGTCCTTGGCGGCGGCGCGGAAACGGACCTTGGCTGCGATGGACCCGTCGCGCACCACGATGCGGTTCATGCCTAACAACACCATGGTGGCCAGGGTTTGCATACGGCTCTCGCCGATGCGCCGCCGCGCCCCCGGGATGAGCTGCAGTTCGATCACTTCATCGCTCAGCGGCTCGCCCTCCAGATCGAAGTCAGCCAGCCACGCCGGCTGGCGATCGTCCTGCGCGTCTTCCTCCTCGGCGCCTGTGCGGCGGACACGCAGCGAGGGCTCGCCGCTACCGTCGAGCGGTACGACACGCTCGAGGTCGCGGGGGTACTTCTCGGATAGCCAGTCGATTGCTTGTCCGCGACTCACGTTGTCACGCGTGAAGTCGTCCGCTTTTCGCGCCACGGTCGCCACCAACTCGGCGTATGCCTCCATCTGCCGGATTGACGCGTCCACCATTGCGTCGAACGTGCCGTGCACCAACCCGGCGACGAACGCAGGGAAATTGATCTCGTCGCTGAGAGCGCCGGCGCGCGCGGCCAGGGTCTCCGTGGCCGCGGCTCGCGGTTGCGGGGCCGCGTTAGGTTGCGCCGGGCCGCCGTCGCCCTGGGGCTGCTGCTCCTCGGGGAAGAGTGAGCGCCGCACGAAGGGCTGCGCGAGCGGCGTTTCGCGCGGGCCGGCAGGCGCACCTGTCAAACCGCGCTCTACGCTGCGAACATCCGCGAGGATGGCTTGCTGCTTGGCCACCGGCAGTTGCCGGAACGCGATCGACCGGCGCAGGGCTTCGCCGGTAGTCTCCGTCAAGCGCCGCGCGGCCGCGAGCCGGGGGAGGGGGACATCGCGATTCATCGTGCCGCGCCCGAGCGCCGCCCTGCGTCGGTCCACGTGCGTGTCGCTGAGCGCACGTTAGGGTGCCTGCGTCCAGCGTGCTGCATGGCTGAAGTCGCCGTTGCCGAAGAGTGTCAGCTCTTGCAGCGCCAGCGCGTCCTGCTCCAGGTAATGCTCGAAACGGTACTGAAAGCGCACCTTGATGGCGGCGAAGCGCGCGGAGCCGCCGGGCACAGTGTAGGTGTTCGCGTCAGGCATGATCTGCTCTTTCACCCTGAGACCTTCACCCCAGGCGTCGCCTGTATGCGTCGGCGCGACCTGGATGTAGCCTAACGAGGCACCGTTGTACTGGAAGGTGATCTCGAAGTCTGCGAACGTGCGCTGGCCGGCTTTGTTCTGCACCGAGAAGCCGGTGACGTTTATTGTCTTCGTCTGATAGGTGGCGCTGCCTGGCGTGCTCGTGGCGCCGTCAGGGTGGAGCGCCCCGTTCAGCTGATCCAACTCCCAGTGCACGTCACCCTCGTTATCGAGTATGCGTGTCATGGTCGCGCCGGCGATCGTCGTCGCGATCTCGACGACCTGCAGCGCCCGCGCCGGCTGCGCACCGGCGGATTGCGCGACAACGACATTGGCGTGGACCGGAGCGGGGGCTTCCGACAGTTGGTAGTCGTCGCCGGCGTCGGCGGCGGCCTGGCGGGCCTGTCGCGGAACGGAGCGCAGACGACCCGCGCTCATCGCCACGCTCGCCGTCATCGCCTGGACAACGTCCGCCTCGACGCTAGGCGGCAGCCAACCCACCCAGTTTTCCTCCGGCGCATCATAGGTCCGTGTGCTGCGCATTGCATTGGCGGCCATGGCAGGTCTCCAGGTCATTGGGTCCATTCGTGACGGATTGTCTTGGTGCCGTTGCCGTAGAGTGTGACGTGCGACAGGGCGATGGTGTCGTCCCACGGCCAGGGTGCGTCGAAGGTGCTCGTAAAGAGCAGCCGGATCGCGGCGAAGGTGGGGCCGCTGCCGTCGCTTTTGTTGTAAGTCGCGGCATCGTTGAGCAGCTCGCACTTCACGTCGAGACCCCAGCCCGCTGCGTCTACGGCTTTGGAGCGCTGGATGAAGATGTTGCCTAACGAGCGCCCGTCGTGTTGCCAGGTGACGCGGAAGTCGAGGTATATCTCCCGATCGAACGGCCAGCCGCCGACTCCCTGGCGCGGCATCTGCAGGTCCACCGTGGCTGTCTGCATGGCGCTGCCGCGGTTTGCCTTGTCGTCGTTCACGTGCTTGAGCCCTTCCAGTTTCGGCACTGAGAACGTGATGTCGTCGCTCGCGCTGTCGACAATGAGCTTGAGCACGGTCTCCACGATCGGGGACGCAATCTCCGTGATAACCGCGCCGGCCAGGGCGGCGCCGCCATACGCGCGACCCACACGCCGCGGCGGCGGGGGGAAGCGCGGCGTATCGCCGCGATCGCCGTAGGCTGCCTGACGAGCGGCGGCAGCCGCGCCCACGCCGCCATTGGCGTCGACGCGCTGCTTCGGCGCGATCTCCGGCGGCGGCACGAATTCATAGTGCTCCTCGGTGGCGGCG
>JBQTJS010000205.1:0-14444 GCA_052386875.1 Gemmatimonadaceae bacterium | reverse complement strand
ACAGTCGGGCTTGGCGTGATCGGCGTGGACCAGGGATCCGGGTACTCATCGAAGATGTTATCCACCCCCACCATGAGGCGCAGCCGCCGCGCGAAGCGATACGCTGCACTGACATCCGCGACCCACTTGCTAGCGAACGTCTGATCCAGCGCTCGATTGGTACCCGGATCGCGCACCGTGAACTCACCGTAGCGCTGGCTGCGCGTCATGAACGACCAGTTATCGAGATCCAGCGCCGCCATCAGGTTCAGGTTGTCCTGCGGCTGCCCGTCCTCGACGCGCACCAGCTCCACCGAGTCGAACAGTGTCTGCTGAAATTGCGCGAGTATGCCCGGCGTCGGGCTGACTCGCGTGACTTTTGTATCGGTCGTGTTATAGCCGCCCGTTAGGCGCAGTACCGAGTTGGCCTGCAACTGAGCAGTGTAGCCGAATACGGCGTCGAAGCCTTGCGTGCGCGTGTCGACGGCGTTGGTAAAGAAGCGCGCACCTGAAACGCCGGTGAAACCGCGCTGCGTCAGGAAGTCGCGCACGGCTTGCTGCGTGAAGTTCCCCGACAGGATGATGCGGTCGTCTATGGTGATGCGGTAATAGTCCAGCGTGAGGGACAGGCCGTTCACTGGCCGCAGCGCCACGCCCCCGCTCAAGTTGATCGACGTCTCCGCCTTGAGGTCCTGAGCGCCAAGGGCCTTCGCGACGTCGGAACTCACCGGGAAGGTGCGGTTCTCGAAGGGGACGCCGCCGATGAAGTTCGTCGCCGTCGAAGAAAACCACGACTGCCCTAACGAGGGTGCCCGGAAACCGTTGCTCACTGCGCCGCGCAGCGCCACGGCCTTCGAAAGCTCCAGCCGAGCAGCCACCTTTCCGGTAAGCTGCGAGCCGAAGTCGCTGTAGTCCTCGGCCCGCACGGCAACGCCCAGCAGGAACGCGCTCGAGAGCGGTGCCTCGACATCGAGGTATCCCGCGAGATTGTAGCGATCCTCGCTCACCGAATCGCTGGGCCTGAAGCCAGGGAAGACCTGAGCGCCCACGGCTGCAAGCTGGCCTGCCGACGGCCCGTCCAGGATGCGGACGCCGCCGTCGCGGTAGCTATCCCGCTCACCCTCTTCGATGCGGTAATGATCGCGCCGGATCTCCGCGCCTACCGCCACGTTCACGGGGCCGGCGGCCAGCGCGCCGACGCCGCGCGCGGCATCGAAGTTGACACTCTGCTGATCAAAATACAGCGTCCCGGCGTCGAACTCCGTCGGGCTTTGCGTGCCTAACGTAACGTTATTGGAGTTCTTGACAGTGAACCCGAAGGAATTGCGCCCGTAGTTGGCGCTCACGTCGGTCCGCCAACCTGCCAGGGAACTGCGCAAACCGGCTACCGCCGAGCCGTCGAGAACGTCCGACTGAATCATCGGCAGGAAGCCGTCGGGGTGTATGGCTCGCACAGTACGATTGTCGTTAGGCCGCCGGAAGAACCCCCAGGCCTCGCCGCGCCGCGCTCCGAAGCCGCCGAATGCATACAGCTCCGTGGTGCTGCCCAAGCTCCAACCCGCGTTCGCGAACAGGACGCCATCGAGCATCTCGCCGTCGCCCTGCCAGCTGGTGCGCCTGGGAGAGGCGTTATTGCGCGGATCGCCCGCGAAATACTGCTGCCGCGCGTCAAGGCCGGAGCGATTGGTCGGTTGCCGGCTGCGGAACTCGCCGGAAAGCTGCAGGAATCCGGCGCCTGCCACCGGCAGGGCATAGTTCAGGGCACCTTGAAACGCCTCTCCGTCCCCCTCCGATGTCGCGCCGAATTGCGTTGTCACCTCGTTCGCAGCGTTGGCCTTGAGGACGATGTTGAGCACCCCCGCGATCGCGTCGGAGCCGTACTGGGCGGCGGCACCGTCCCGCAGTATCTCCACGCGCTCGATAGCGCTGGCCGGGATTGCGTTGATGTCCACCATCCCGGAACCGCGTCCCACTGTGCCGTTGACGTTGATCAAGGCACTTGCATGACGTCGCTTGCCGTTCACCAAAACGAGGACCTGGTCGGGAGCTAGCCCGCGCAGCGTGGCCGGTCGCGTATGGTCGGTACCGTCCGCGATTGATGTGCGCGGGAAATTGAACGAAGGGGCGAGGAACTGGAGGATTTGCGCCGTCTCGGTTCTTCCAGTGGACTTGAGTTCTACCTCGCCCAGCACGTCGACCGGGACGGGGACGTCCACCACGGTCCGCTCCGGTGTACGGGTGCCGGTAACTGTTACGGCCTGCAGCTGAACTGTAGAGCGTTCGAGAGCTATATCTTCGTTTTGCACCGCCCCAGCGGCCACGTTAACCGTGCGCCTCGCGAGTGAGTAGCCGATCGCTGTTGCGCGGAGTTCATGGCGGCCGGCCGGCACCGAGAAGCGGTAGCTGCCGTCCGCGCGCGACGTTGTACCGAGCATACTTCCGACGATCCCAACTCGGGCGCCGGAAACCGGCGCTCCGGTCTGCTGATCGCTGACCTTTCCGCTGATAGTTCCTGTACCCTGAGCGCCGGCGAAGCTAGTTACCAGCGTGATGAGGGCGGCTAACGCGGCGTACAGAGGTAGTCGGGCGGTCGGGCGCATAGTTCTCCTCGAAACTGGATTGGGGGATAGATCCAGAACCTTGCCGGCTCGCGAATATCACTGGGCCACGGCTTGCTCGGAAGGCTAGAGCGAACGCGGCGGTACGGAATGGGCCCTGCAGGGCTCGAACCTGCGACCGTCGGATTATGAGTCCGCTGCTCTAACCAGCTGAGCTAAGGGCCCCTGCGCGACAAGGATAATGCACTCGCGCGCCGTGGGGCAGCGGTGGCGCGACCGCGGCTTGCGGGGGCTGCAGCGGCTCGCGCGACCTGCCTAACGCGGTGTCCGGTACGCTCCCGTTGACCTTCGGCGTCACATTTGGCGCCCGGGCGGTGTGCGCGGCGTGAGGTGCCGTGGGCAATTCGCCTCAGTCTCCCCGGCGCGCCTGCCTAACGGCGGCCCACTGCTCAGCGAGGCGGAGCTCGTCGATCCAGCGATTCACGTACGCCAGGTCGACGCCGTCGCGCAGGAGGTGGCTGCATCCTCGAGATCAAGCGATCGGGGCGCGGCGGCGCGCGGGCTTGTCTTGCGCAGGTACACGTAATACATTCTTGTAATACACGTGCTACCTCCATGACTACCTCCATCCGATTAGACCCCAAGGCCGAGCGACTGCTCCGGCGAATCGCCAAGCAACGCGGCCAAACGAAATCCGAAGTCATTCGCGCCGCTATCGATGCCCTGGCGCGCGCCACAGCGGAGACCAGCGCTGCGTCGCACCGAGCGACAGCGTACGACCGCGTCGCTCACGTCGTGGGAATTGCGACGAGCAACGGAGCGGCGCTCTCGCAGCAGACAGGAGTGAAGTTCCGAGACCTGCTTGCCCAGCGCGCGCGTGCCCGCCGTTCTCGTTGATGCCGGCCCGCTCATCGCCCTGATCGACCGCAGCGACCCGAACCACGAGGTCTGCAAGGCAGCACTGCAGCAACTGACGGATCCGCTAGTAAGCGTCTGGCCGGTCATCACCGAGGCGATGTATCTGCTCGGCTTCTCATGGGCCGCACAGGAGGCGCTCTGGGACTTGATCGCATCAGAGGCGGTCGTGCTAGCGCCTCTCGACCACACGGATGCTGCGCGCATGCGTGATCTCATGGCCAAGTACCGTGATCTTCCGATGGACCTCGCCGACGCCGCTCTTGTGCGCGTAGCAGAACGCGATCGGTTGCGTCGCGTACTGACGCTGGATCGACGGCACTTTAGCGTATACCGTCCCGCGCGACTCGGCCGGTTTATCGTCATTCCGTAAGGCATCGTCGCTCGCTTTCGGACTCGCCGCCGCCGGTGCGCGACAAGGATGGCTCTCCCTTACGCTCTTTTTGAGCCAACGAGCCCGGCGCTGACCTGACTAGTGGGGCCCTGACGTCTTGCATGTATACAAGGCGCCTTCCGGTATGGATGCCCTCGTTAGGGCTCGCCGTGGGCCGCATGCGCAGACAGGATCTCTTCCGGCGACACCGTCGCCGCGCCTAGCTTCCCGACCTCTACCCCCGCGGCATAGTTAGCGACCACCGCGGCCTCGTACGCTGTCGCCTTCGCCGCGAGCATGACGGCGAGGTACGCAGTGACGGTGTCTCCCGCGCCGACGACGTCGTACACCTCGCGCGCCGTCGTCGGAATCCGGCGTGTCTCTTCCGCAGCAGAGAGCAACAGCATGCCGCGGTCACCTAACGTGAGTAACAGATGCTCCACGCCCAGCTTCGCGAACGTCTGCGGCAAGGACGGCTCATGATCGAGGTCGACCGACGCGCCTAACGCGGACATCAGCTCGCGGCGGTTAGGCTTGAAGACTGTCGCTCCACGGTAAGCGAAGAAGTTACGGTACTTGGGATCCACGACGACGGGGACCTTCTGCGCGCGGGCCCGCTCGATGGCGCGTGATATGACATGCGGGGACAGCAATCCCTTGTTGTAGTCCTCCAGCACCACCGCGTCCGCGGTCGTGATCGCATCGTCGATGCGCGCCACGACCGCGGCTAGAATCGCTTCGTCTACATCGGAGTCGTCCTCCTCGTCGAAGCGCACAACTTGCTGCGCACGCGCGACGATCCGCGTCTTTCTGGTAGTGGGCCGGTCGACCGCAACAAGGGCAGCATCGGCTACGCCCAGCCTAACGAGCATCTCACGCAACGCAGCCCCCGCGGCGTCGCGTCCGACTGTCGCGACGAGCGTCCCCCGCGCCCCTGCCGCGACTACATTTTGCGCCACGTTCGCGGCCCCGCCCAGCGCAGCCCGCTGCTCACGCACTCGCACCACAGGCACGGGCGCCTCCGGGGAGATGCGCTCGACATCACCCTCCAGGTACACGTCGAGCATGGCGTCGCCGATCACCACCACATGGCAACTCCGCGCGCGCTCCAACAGCTCGGCGAGCCGCGTCCGCGCGATCAATGGAGTCCTGAGTTTGTCAGCCATGGCGCGGGTCAACGTAGAGCGTCAGACGACTCGCGGTCAACGCGTGCAGTTTGGCCGAGCCCCCGCCGTTAACTTCCGGCTGCACTCACACCTAAGTACTGGACCTCTGAACTCTCTTCAACTGGACGTCGTCGCGACTCGCGGTTCCATCGTGGAGTCGCATCACCGCGTGCACGCCGCCGTAGTGCGCGACGGCATCGTCGCGGCCGCACGTAACGCGTCGATCGTGGCGTCCTGGCGCTCGTGCGCCAAGCCTTTCCAGCTAATGCCGTTTATTGCAGCCGGAGGGGACCGCGCACTCGGGTGGGGGGACGATCAACTGGCGCTGGCATGCGCATCCCACGGAGGAGAGCCCGAGCATGTCACCGTCGCCAAGGCGATGCTCGGCGACGTCGGGCTGGAGGAGGGCGATTTGGCGTGCGGCGCGCACGACCCGCTGGCGGCGCGCGGCGCGCGGCTCTTGCGTGAAGCCGGGCTGCGGCCCACGCGCCTTCACAACAACTGTTCCGGCAAGCACGCAGCCATGCTGGCGAGAGCGCACCTGGCTGGATGGTCGACCCACGGCTACGAACGTGATGGCCATCCCGTGCAGGAGGGGTGCCTAACGAGCGTTGCGGAGTGGACAGGCGTCGCGAGCGACGCTATCGATCGCGGCATAGACGGCTGCGGAGTCGTCGTATTCAACCTTCCCATCGACGCCATGGCGCGCGCTTACGCGCGTCTCGCTGCCGCGATCGCCCAGGAAAGTCCCGTCCCGTTGCGTATTGCAAAGGCGATGGCGGCACGCCCGTTCCTGGTCGGCGGCAGCGACCGGTTCGACACGGCTGTCATCGAAGAAACTGCCGGGAATGTACTGGCAAAAGTCGGCGCCGAAGGGGTGCATTGCGCCGCGATACTCGATCAGCAGATCGGCATAGCAGTGAAGGTCGAGGATGGCGCTGCCCGGGCCCAGTACCCGGCGCTGCTCGAGATACTGCGCCACTTGCGAGCAGTGGCCGACCCGTTGCCTGCGCGGCTGGCCGAATTCGCCCGGCCGCGCATCCGCAACACGCGCGGCGAGGTAGTCGGAGAGGTCTCACTAGCCGACGCGCGCACGCAGGCAGCGGCGCTTCGTTAGGCGACGCGGCGAAATGGCCCGGCCCGCATCCGTTCGATGATGCCGCGCGGTGATGGATCGAGTATGCTGCCTGCAGTAGACGGTGAGACACGCGCCCTGCTGCGACTCGCAGGCGCGGTTGCAGGCTCACCCCCCGACACTGTGCGCGCCACGCTGGAGGCCGCGGCGCAACTCGTGCGCGCCGCATGGGTCGAGGAGGTGATCCTGCAGTCTTACCTGTTCGCGGGGCTGCCACGCACGCTTAACGCGATGCGCGATTGGCGGCGTCTATCGGGCGTTGCCGCACCTTCTGCCGACGACGGCGCTACGTGGGAATCGGTTGCTGAGTGGACTAACCGGGGTGAGTTAACCTGTCGAGCGGTTTATGGATCGCATTACGACAAGCTGCGCCAGAACATCCGTGATTTGCATCCGGCGCTCGATGCCTGGATGATCACTGAAGGATATGGAAAGGTCCTTGCCCGAGGTGCCCTTGATTTGCGTCTGCGCGAGCTGTGCATCGTCGCGGCCTGCGCGGTCACACAACAGGGCCGCCAGCTGTACTCGCACTTTATCGGCGCGCTCAACGTGGGTGCCACTCGCGCCCAGGTGAGTGCCGCTCTCGATGCGATCCAGGATTTAATGAGCGCCGCCGCCGAGCGCGACGCGCAACAGCTTTGGAAGCGCGTACAGTCAGCCCTTAAGTCTTCGGCCTTGGACGTGTAGTCGCATGTTCGTCGACCGAGTCATCGTTCGCGTCGAAGCCGGTACCGGCGGTTCCGGGGCAGCGTCGTTCCGCCGTGAGAAGTTCGTACCGATGGGAGGTCCGGATGGCGGCGACGGCGGCCGCGGCGGGGACGTGATCGTGCGCGGCGACCAGAACCTCGCTACGCTACTGGACTACACGTATCGCGACTCGTGGTCAGCCGAGCGCGGCGAGCACGGTCAGGGGTCCAACAAGACCGGCCGCTCCGGCGCTGACGTCATCTTGCCTGTACCCGTTGGGACGGTGCTGCGCGAGGCTGAGACCGGAGCCTGGTTAGGCGAGGTCCTCGCGCCGGGTGAGCAGATCGTTGTGGCACGCGCCGGGCGCGGGGGGCGCGGCAACGCCTACTTTGCGACAGCGACGCATCAGTCGCCGCGCGAATGGCAGCCGGGTGAGCCGGGAGAGCGGCGCACGCTGGAGTTGGAGCTCAAGCTCATCGCGGACGTGGGCCTTGTGGGAGCGCCTAACGCGGGCAAGTCCACGCTGCTTTCGGTCATCTCGGCCGCGCGGCCCAAGATTGCGGACTACCCGTTCACAACGCTCGCCCCGAATCTGGGCGTGGCTCGGCTCAGCGGACAGCGCAGCTTCGTCGTGGCCGACATCCCGGGGATCATCGAGGGGGCGCACGTGGGGAAGGGGTTGGGCCTGCAGTTCCTGCGGCACATAGAGCGCACGCGCATCCTGGCGTTTCTCATCCCCATCGACGTCCTCGATTGGCAGCGCGAGTACGATCAGCTACGCAGCGAGGTGACGGCCTATTCCGCGGAGCTCGCCGAGAAGCCGCACTGTGTCGTGTTCACGAAGATGGATTTGTTAGGCAGCGACGCGGCGCTTCCGCCGGAAGAAGATTTCGTTGCGCCGGGGGCATTTGCGGTCCTCCCCGTGACTTCCGTGGCGCGGACCGGCCTGGACGCACTGCTCGAGGCATGGTGGACCCGGCTGTACGCGGCGCGTCTCGCCGGTGACCAGAGCGCGCGTGCGGACATCACGCTCTGACGTCCCGTATGCGCTCGCGCTGAACGATCCCGCGTACCCCGCCGGGCTGCACGCGTTGCGCGACGCCCCGCGCGTAGTGTTCACGTTAGGCAATCGCACGCTTTTGCAGAATCCCGCGGCCGCAGTCGTGGGCACGCGGCGCGCCACGCCGTACGGCTTGCGCGTGACGCGCACGCTCGTGACACAGCTCGTGCAGCACGGCATCACAATCGTCAGCGGCATGGCCCGCGGCATCGATACGGCTGCGCACGAGGCTGCGCTTGACGCCGGCGGCTCCACAATAGCCGTGTTAGGCACCGGCGTCGACGTCGTATACCCGGCAGGGAACACACGGGTATACGAGCGCCTCTTGCGCCAGGGGCTGCTTCTGTCAGAAGCGCCGCCCGGGAGCCGGGCGCGCCGCGGCTCCTTTCCTCGCCGCAACCGACTCATTGCTGCCCTGGGGAAGGCGGTCATCGTTGTCGAGGCCCCCGCGCGCAGCGGTGCGCTGATCACCGCCGGAGTGGCCCTGGAGATCGGTCGCGATGTGGGAGTTGTTCCTGGCAACGTGGATGTCCCCGCCAGCGTGGGGAGCAACAGGCTGCTGCGGGACGGCGCTGCCGCCATCCTGGAACCGGCCGACGCGCTCTCGTTATGCGGAGTCACTGAAGCGTTGTTGCCGCAAGCGCAGCGCGATCCCGCGGCGCTCCCGAACGATGCCCAGCACCTGTGGCGCGTCCTCGGCGCCAGCGGCCCTCTCTCGCCGGATGCGCTGGCGCGCGCCGCGGGCCTCGATGCGCGCCAGGCGGGTCCCGCGCTTGCCGCGCTGGATATCGCAGGCTGGGTAGAGATCGACCACGCGGGAGTAGTGTTCGCCCGGTAACTTGCCGGGATGCAGCAAGCGCCGCGCCACGTATATGTACACGTGCCATTTTGTGCTCGCCGCTGCTCGTATTGCGACTTCGCGATCGCGGTGCGGCGTACTGTGCCGCTGGACACGTATCTTGCCGCGTTAGGCAACGAGCTTGCCGTCCGTCTCCCAACTGCCGAAGCGCTGCCGGTCGCCACGATCTACCTCGGAGGAGGTACGCCGTCGCGGCTCGGTGCCGAAGGCGTCGCCGCCTTGCTGGCACTGCTGCGCCGCCGCTTCCGGCTCGAGCCGGGAGGCGAATGCACTATCGAAGCAAATCCCGAAGACGTGGACGCGACAGCCGCCGCGGCATGGCGCGCCGCCGGCATCACGCGAGTGTCGTTAGGTGTGCAGTCCTTCCACCCAGCTGCGCTGGCATGGATGCATCGCGTACACGACGCCGAGTCGGCGCGCCGGGCGGCGCGCGTCATCGCCGCCGCGGGCTTCGACTCGTGGTCTCTCGATCTCATCTTCGCGCTGCCGCACGACTTAGGACGCGACTGGACACGCGACCTGCAGCAGGCCGTTGAACTCGACCCGCCGCACCTCTCGCTTTACGGGCTAACTGTGGAACCGGCGACGCCGCTCGCACGCTGGGTCGAGCGCGGTATCACGAAGGGCGCGCCCGACACCCGTTGGACCAGCGACTTCCTGCTAGCGCACGAGCGCCTCACGCGGAGCGGGTACGTGCACTACGAGGTCTCTAACTACGCCCGCGCCGCGCACACGAGCCGCCACAACGCCGCGTACTGGAACGGCGCATCGTACATCGCATTCGGGCCTGCTGCTCACTCGTACGACGGCGCGACGCGCCGCTGGAACACTCGCGAGTATCAAGCTTGGGTGCGCGCGTGCCTGGAGATGCGAGATCCTCTGGACGGCTCCGAGGAGCTGTCGTCTGAACAGCACAATCTGGAGGACGCATATCTGGCGTTGCGCACTCAGCGTGGCCTCGCTACTGACCTCCTGCCACATAAGATCGTCGAGCAATGGTGCGCAAATGAATGGGCGACTGCTTCCCACGGACGCCTGCGTTTAACGCCGCTCGGT
Source organism: Gemmatimonadaceae bacterium (assembly GCA_052386875.1). Lineage (GTDB taxonomy): Bacteria > Gemmatimonadota > Gemmatimonadetes > Gemmatimonadales > Gemmatimonadaceae > DASYRX01. The sequence goes on along the minus strand of JBQTJS010000205.1, from coordinate 4,656 downwards.
TGGCTGCGCGTAGACGCCCTTACAAGTGCCTTGACCGCTCACCCAAATCGTTGCTAGCTTTGGACTTATGCCTCGGCCCGAGCTCTCAGATCGTGAGCGCCGCGTGCTCGAAGCCGTCATCCAGACCTACGTGGAGACCGCCGAGCCGGCCGGGTCGCGCATGCTGTCGCGCCGGTTCGGCTTAGGCGTTTCGCCGGCGACGATCCGCAGCACAATGAGCGACCTCGAGGAAAAGGGGTACCTATTCCATCCGCACACATCGGCCGGCCGCATCCCAACCGACCTGGCGTACAGGATCTATGTCGACTCGTTGATGCAGCGCAGTGCCGTTCAGGCCGCCGGCGTCGGCCGCTTGGCGGAAGACATGTCGGCGATGGCTGCATCATCCACCATCGCCACGATCCTCCGGCGGGCGGCCCAGAGTCTCTCGATCGTCGCGCAGGAGCTGGGAGTCGCGTTAGGTCCGCGGCTGGACAACGCGGTGCTCCAGCGCCTCGATCTCACGCGGCTCTCGCAGGAGCGGCTGCTGCTTGTGCTGACGCTGCAGGGTGGCGGTGTGCGCACGATCTTCGTCGAAGTGCGCGGTCAGATCGCAGACAGCGCCGTCGCGGAGGTTGCGCAAGTCCTCAACGAGCGTCTGGCGGGCCTTACGCTGCGCGAGATCCGCGGGAGTTTGGCCAATAGATTACGCGATTCGTCCTCGTCGCCGGATGCGCATGAGCTGCTGAACGTCTTTGTCCAGGAAGGGGATGTCCTGTTCGATGTGCCGCTGGCTCCTGACGACGAGGCCGTCGTGCTCGGCCAGACATCAGTGCTGGCGGAGCAACCCGAGTTCTCCACAGGCGAGAGCATGCGGCGGCTGCTGGAGCTGACGGATCGCCAGGAGCAGCTGGCGGGTATGCTGCGGCAGCGCAGCTTACGCGCGGGGATATCTATTACGATTGGGAATGAGCACGCCGATCCGCGCCTGGAGCATCTGACGCTGGTCACCGCGCCGTATCACGCGGGGCCGTTGTCGGGAGTGATCGGTGTGATCGGTCCGACGCGTATGCCGTACGACAAGGTTATAGCACTAGTTAGGCACGCTTCCCAGCTTGTTTCGGAGGTTCTCCAGTAAGGTCCATGGCCGATTTTTATAAGACGTTAGGCATCGCCCGCGACGCCAGCGAAGACGCGATCAAGCAGGCCTACCGCAAGCTGGCTGTGAAATACCACCCGGATCGCAACGGGGGATCGCAAGAAGCCGAAGAGCGCTTCAAGGCAATCACCGAAGCGTACGATGTTTTGCGGGATCCCCAGAAGCGCGCGGCGTACGATCGCTACGGTGAAGCCGGGCTGCGCAGCGGCGGGATGCCGGGCGGCTTCCATCACGTCGACCTTTCCGAAGCGCTCAACATTTTCATGCGCGACTTCGGCGGCTTCGGCGGGCTGGGCGACCTGTTTGGGGGCGGAGCGCGCCGCGCGAGCACGGGTCCGCGCGCCGGCGCCGACGTCAGGGCGACTATCGAGTTGACGCTGGCCGAGGTCGCGACCGGAGTCACCAAGACAATCACGGCGAAGCTGCTGGATCCATGCGAACAGTGTTCCGGAACCGGGGCGGAGGCCGGTACCAAGCCGCAGCGCTGCAATACTTGCGGCGGGAACGGTGAAGTCCGCCGCGCGCAGCGTTCGTTCTTCGGACAATTCGTGAGCGTCGTTCCGTGTCCCACATGCTCGGGCGAAGGGGTCGTTATCACGGCGATCTGCAAGAGATGCCGAGGTGAGGGGCGCATCCGCGGCGAACATACGATCCCCGTGCAGATTCCGGCCGGTGTCGCGACCGGCCAGTACATGACGCTGCGTACTCAGGGGAACGCGGGGCCGCGCGGGGGACCGCGCGGTGATGTGCTCGTCGTGTTCGACGTTGCGGATGATGCGCGTTTCGAGCGTGACGGCGAGGACCTCTATACCGAGGTGCTTGTCTCGTACTCGCAGCTCGTGTTAGGCGACGATGTGCAGGTTCCCGCCGTACATGGTACACTGCGCGTGCGGATTCCTGCCGGGACGCAGAGCGGCCAGATACTTCAGTTGCGCGGCCGCGGTTTGCCGCGCGTGAACGGGGGCGGCGTCGGCGATCTGCACGTGCGCGTGCAGCTGTGGACGCCCACGCAGATTTCGCCCGAAGAGGAGGCGTTGCTGAAGCAGCTGGCCGTGCTCGAGCCGGCGCCGCAGGAGCCGCGCGAGAAGGGGATCTGGGCCAAGATGAAGGAGGCGTTAGGCGCGTGACGTGGATATCTGTGCGCGTCGTGCAAGCGCACGGGAAGGATTGGGCGGGCGGGGGCCGCGATGCCGTGATCGCGGCCCTTATCGCTTGCGGGGCGCAGGGGGTGGTCGAGGAAGACGCTGCGTTGGTGACTGCGTATCCCCCGCAGACCGATATCGCCGCCGTGCGCCGGACGGTGCTGCGAGCGGACGCCGCTGCAAAGATTACGGACAGCGAACTGCCTAACGTGGATTGGTCCGAGCAGTGGCGCGCCGCTGCGTCCGTCCAGACTGTCGGCGCTCTTGCCGTGGTTCCTCCCTGGCTCGCTCAGGGCCGCGACCCGCGCTGCACAATCGTGATCGAGCCCGGCATGGCGTTCGGTACAGGCGAGCATGCAACCACGCGGTCTGTGCTGCACCTCATGCAAAGCGTCGTGCAACCTGGCGACGTCGTCGCCGACTTGGGGGCCGGGAGCGCCGTGCTGGCCATAGCAGCCGCACGCCTCGGCGCACGCCGAGTGTGGGCGGTCGAGAACGACTCCGACGCGATCGCTAATGCCGAGGCCAACGTCCGGGGAAATGAACTGTCCGCGTGCGTGCACGTGCTTCACGGTGAAGCGGCCGCGCTGCTGCCTCTTGTCGCTCCGGTGCGTGTCGTGCTCGCCAATATGGTGTCGTCAGTGCTGCGAGAACTACTGCCGGCCATCGCGGGCTCGCTGTCTCGCGACGGCGCGGCCATTTTCAGCGGGATCCTCGACAACCAGAGCGCCGAGCTTCGAGCACTGCTCGAAGCGCGGGGCTGGCGCAGCACAGCGGAATACAGCGAGGGCGAGTGGTGGAGCATAGCGATCGCGAGGAAGTAGCGGCTTTCTTCTGCGACGACGAGCCGCTGCAGCGCGGCGTGACTGTCTCGTTAGGCCCCGATGTGGCGCGCCACGTACGCGCCCGCCGTCTTACCGTGGGAAGTCCCGTAGCCGTACTGGACGGAGCGGGTCATCGGGCCGCGGGGCGCATCGTGGCAGCCTCGCGCGTCGCCGTCGCTGTGGAGCTGAGCGATGTGCTGGCCTACGTCCCACTGCCGGAAGTGCATCTGCTCGTTCCTATCGCCGACCGCGACCGTATGCTCTGGTTAGGCGAGAAAGTCACCGAGTTGGGTGCTACCAGCTGGCGGCCGGTGCTCTGGCGCCGCTCGCGCAGCGTGAAGCCGCGCGGAGAGGGGATGACATTTCAGGGACGGCTGCGCAGCCGCATGACGAGTGCGCTGGAACAAAGCGGCGGCGCCTGGCTTCCACAGCTGCACCCGGATGCCCCTCTCGCGAGAGCGCTCGCCGCCGCTCCTCAGGGAACACGCCTGGTGCTGGATCGCGGCGGCCGGCCCGTTGCGTCGGCTATCGCTGCGCAATCGGTCCAGCCTGTAACTCTGGCGATCGGCCCCGAAGGAGGGCTCGAGCGCGCTGAGCTCGAAACTCTGGCGGCGGCACACTTCCAGCCTGTGCGACTCGGCGGCAATATGCTGCGCTTCGAGACCGCGGCCGTCGCGGCATTGGCGGTCGTGCGTTCACTTCTCGATGGACCCGCACCGCTAACAGCGCATGTCAGCGACATGTCTCTTTTGCAGGATCGTTAGGAAGGAGATACCGGCCACGATCGTGGCAGAAGACGAGCACTGCGTCGCGTTTCGCGACTTGAACCCGCAGGCGCCGATGCACGTGCTTGTCGTTCCGCGAGAACATGTCGATTCTCTGGATGCTGCCGCCGACCCTCTGCTCGTCGGCCGCGTAATGCTCATGGCGGCGGCGATCGCCCGGTCCGAGGGGATCGATCACGACGGTTATCGGACCGTGGTGAATACGAACGCGCACGGTGGTCAAACCGTATTCCATCTGCACGCGCACGTGTTAGGCGGGCGCTACATGACATGGCCGCCAGGTTAGTCCGCGAGCGGCATAGCCGTGGCTCTGCGGCGGACGACACCGGGCGCTGTGTCCCGGCGCTGGTCCCTCTGTCAACGCTCAGCGTGCTGCCCGTCCCGACACGTTGAACCGGCACGTCATTCAGGTCCTGTCGTCAGGCGGGGCGCGCTGGAGGAGATCGCCGTTCAGGTAGCCGCTGGAAAACGCATGGTCAAACGCGCCGTCGATCTCGGCCGCGACGTCCAACGTGACACGCGGCCCCGGATCGAGCGGCCAGCGTAACCGGAGTTCGCGCTGCAGAAATTTCCGGCAACCACAACTGCTAGTGGGCGAACACTGGCAGTATCGTAGCGACGTTGACGGCAACGGCCGAACGAGCCTAGTTTACAGGGTTAACCCACTCTCTCATTCCCGCGAACCGGGGGCGATCGCGTTTGTCTGAAGTCATCATCCACGAAGAGGAAAACTTCGAGCGTGCTCTCAAGCGCTTCAAGAAGAAGAT
>JBQTJS010000204.1:0-5315 GCA_052386875.1 Gemmatimonadaceae bacterium | reverse complement strand
GCATCGCCGCCGGGCATTGAGCACGCGGCCGCGCTCCCGAGGAGCGTGGTCTCGAGAGAGAGGGCGAGGGTGAGCAGGGCCGCGCCGCGGCGGAAGACTGTCATGACTAGCCGGTAATCTAATCTGTCGACGACTACCCGGCGTCAGGGAAACGTCCCAAGGCGTAGGTGGTTCCCGTCGCCCCGTGCCTACACCTCACAGCAAGACAGCTTCGCGCGTCGGGACTGATGAGTGCTGCGCAGCGAGCTTGCACCCAAGTACGGAGGCAAGGGATCGGATGCAGGCACTCGGCACTAAGCACGGTTGCGATCACGGCCGTGAAGGAACTGGCCGCCCGTGGTGTCATAGATGGCGCCCACCTTCATCTCGAGGAGTACGACGTATGCAACTACGCATGACCGCCTCGTTAGGCACCATTGTCCTCGCTCTGCTCGTCCCGGCCACCGCGCGTGCGCAGGGCGCCCAGCAAATGAAAGCGCCGCCCAGCCGCGAGGCGACCGTGACGGGCACGGTGGTCGACGTATCCTGCAAGTTCGGTCAGGGCCTCACCGGCGCCGAGCACCGCATGTGCGCGCAAGTCTGTGGCGACAAAAGCATTCCGCTGGCGATCCTCGGCAGCGACGGGAAGCTGTACATCCCGACATCGAACCAGATGCCCGGCGACCCGCAAAATAACCGGCTCAGAGAGTTCGCCGAGCAGAGGGTGACGGTGAAGGGCAAGGTGTTCGAGGCCGGCGGCGCACACGCCATTCAGATTGCGTCGATAAGCGGCACCCCATGATGTTCGCATCGGCTGCAGCGGGCTGGCTTCGGCGCCGGCCCGCTGTCGCTGTTCTGCTGCTGGTTGTGGGTGTCGGCCTAACGAGCGGCCGTGCACGGAGTGATCGGAAGCAGCGAGGACCTATCGCGCAAGCTGTGGCGGGGGCCGCAGCGCCTCGAGTGGACACCGTATTTGGCGTTCTCCGGATCACGTCGCCCGCGGCTCTCGAGAGGCTTCTCCCTGACACAAGCGTCCCGCGCGAGCGCGTGCGCTTGTTATGGCTCGCCGGCCGCGCGGCGCAGCCGACCGCCGGCGGGACGGTGGTTGTGGACGATGCCAGCGGCGTGCTCGAGGTCGGCGAGAAGCTGCGAGTGCGCCGGCGTCGCCTAACGCTGGACGGGCGCGCCATCGCAAGTGTCGCGGCCGCGGCCGGTAACGGCCTCTGGGTCACGACGGCCGGCGGTGAAGTGCTGCGTGTCGACTCGTCTGGCACGCTGGTCGCTGATGCGTCGCAGCACTCGCTCGGATACACCAGCGTAGGCGGCGACGCACGCGGATCGCGTCCGTGGTTGGTGCGCTCCACGTCACGCTTCGCCTTTCAGCTGGATTCCGGTGCGCCGCTACTCGTTAGGCTCGACGCCAATGGCCGCGGGCTCGACATCGGCCGCCCGATCGTGCCGGCCCACGCATTACTCACGGACCTGGCCAATGCGGGGTCGATCGCCGTGTCCGGCGATACGGCCTATTACGCGCCGTTCATCCGTGACGAAGTTGTCGCGTTAGGCGGCCGCGGTGATACGCTCTGGATCGCCTCGCGGGGCCTTCCGCAAAGCACCTCCGACCCACGCTTTGAAGTCGTGCGCGGGCGCGCTACCATCAACTACCATCCCGTGAACCTCGGTGTCGCGCTCGGGCCAGATGGCGCGCTCTACGCGCTCAGCACGCCCGGCTTTACGACCGCCGAGTCGCGCCTCGACGTATTCGATCGCCAAAGCGGCCGACTGCTCCGCTCGGCGCGGCTGAGCACGGCGCTGCCGACGATCGCGGTCGCGGCCGATGGACGCGTCTATCTCCTGGACGCGCTGAGACTCCTCACCGGCGTGGCGCCAAGCGAGCGCGAGGCCCTGCCGCCGATTGCCCTGCCGCTGCTGGCAGGGGGTCACATGACGCTCGACGCCGCGGCCGGGCGCCTAACGCTGGTCAACGTGTGGGCGAGTTGGTGCGCGCCCTGTCGCTCGGAGATGCCTGCGCTGGACTCTCTGAAACAGCAGCTGGCCGAGGAATCGCGCTTCCTCTTTGTAACCATGAACGAGGACGTGCGACCTGCGGACGCGCGCGCCTTTCTCGCCGCCTATGGGTTTGACTTTCCCGTCATGTTGGGTGGCGGGCGCCTTCAGAGCCGGCTACACTACCCCGGCCTTCCCTACACAATTCTGCTTGATGCTTCAGGACGTATAGTACAGCGCTGGATCGGATTCACCGGCCCTGATCAAATCGACGCCATTCGCACGGCAATTGCGGCAGAACTAACGCGCATGAACGCAGTCCAAGGTCCAACTCCCTCCCACAGCAGCCACGGCTCGCACTGAGCAGGAGCGATCGCGTGCAGCGAATCGACCGTATTGCAGCGTCCGCGGCTGTGCTCGTTGGCCTCGCGCTGCTCCCCCCGGGCGCCAATGCGCAGCAACGGCGCACGTTAGGTCCCGCCGACAGACTCGATCTTCCGGCGCTCGACACGGGGCGCGTCACGGTCGGCATGATTGCGCCGGACTTTACGCTGGAGTCCAAGGGCGGCGCACCCGTAACGCTCTCCGATTTTCGCGCCAAGAAGCACGTGGTCCTGGTGTTCTATCGCGGACACTGGTGACCATACTGCACCCGTCAGCTCGGTGAGCTGAAGAGCCTTCTCGATGAGAACCATAAGCGTGAAGTGGAGCTGATCGCTCTCGCAATCGACTCGCGTGAGCTGCTGCAAAAGATGGCCGATGAGATCTCCGCGCCCGGCATGAAGCCAACATTCACCTTCCTCTCGGATCCCGGACACAAGGTGATTGACCGGTACGGCCTGCTCAATCCGAGCGGCAAGGGCTGGCCGCACGCCACGACGTTTGTGATCGACAAGCAGGGGATCGTGCGCTGGAAGTTCATCGAGATTAACTACAAGATCCGGCCGACGAATCAGATGATTCTCGAGGCCGTGTCCAAAGTGCACGCGAGCGGGCAACGATGATGTGGTGGAGGCGGCGCTCGATACACACCGCGTTAGGCGCCGCTGCACTCATCGCCATGGCGCTGCTGATGCGCTCGGATAACGAGCCGTCCGGAGCGGCGTCACTGCCGTCGGCGCCGCGCTTTACAGCATGGACGATGGACGCGCCGCGCGAGCTGCGATCCCTGGATGATTACGCGGGCCATCCTGTGTTGCTCAACGTGTGGGCAACGTGGTGTGACCCGTGCCGCGAGGAGATGCCGAGTCTCGAGCGACTGTATCGCGATTACGGGCCGCGCGGGCTTCGCATCGTGGCGGTGAGCATCGATGATGCCGGTAACGAAGCGCTGATCCGCGAATTCGTTAGGGATCACAACCTGACATTCGACATCCTGCATGACACGAAGAGCGATATCATGTCGCTCTATCGCTTGCTGGGAGTGCCGCAAACATTTCTGATCTCGCGCGATCGGCGCATTGTTGCCACGCGATTCGTGGCTGACTGGTCATCGGCGGCCAGCCGCGCATTGGTCGATTCGCTGATGCGTGTAACGGGTTCGTGATTCGTGAAACGGCGGGCGTCTGCCCGCAGTGTCTCGAGCGCGTGTGATGTTGCCCACAAGCCGGGGGGGCCACATTGCTCTCCATATCACCGGAACAGAAAATCAACCTGCCCCACTGGAGAAGGAATCCGAGCCTTGTGGCGTCTTCATTAATTGACTCACGCGCCGGGCGCTAAGGTACGCCCTCGCTTTGAAAGGACGCACGCGACTCAACACGCCTCCTCCACCTCTAACAATGGTATACGACATCATAGTTATCGGTGCGGGTCAGGGCGGTGGCCCACTCGCCGGTGCCTTCGCTCGTGCAGGGCGCAAAGCCGCACTCATCGAAAGAGCCCACGTGGGCGGCACCTGCATCAACGTTGGATGCACGCCGACGAAGACTATGGTTGCGAGTGCGCGCGTGGCGTATCTCGCACGGAGAGCAGGTGACTACGGGGTAAATGTCGGCAACGTCGCGGTGGATCTGTCGCGCGTTCGCGCGCGCACAGATCGCGTGGTTGAAAGTTTTCGCAGTGGCAGCGCTGAACGCCTGCGGCGCGCCGGAGTCGAGATCGTGTACGGCTCAGCGCGTTTTGTCTCTCACAAGGTAGTCGAGGTAGAGAATGCGGCCGGAGAGCGTCGCACGCTGACGGCCAACGTCATCGTGATCGACTCGGGAACACGCCCCAGCATGCCGCGAATCCGAGGTCTCGACTCAGCGCCGTTCCTGGACTCGACGACAATCATGGAATTGTCCGCGGCACCGGAGCACCTTTTGGTGTTAGGCGGCGGACCGATCGGCCTGGAATTCGCGCAGATGTTCCGTCGCTTCGGTAGCCGCGTCACGCTGTTGCAGCGCGGCCCGCAGCTCCTCTCGCAGGAAGATGCAGACGTGGCGGCGGAAGTCGCCAACATCCTCACCGCCGATGGCATCGAGATCATGCTTGGCGCCGAGCCGCACGCCGTCAGCGTGTCTGCGAAAGGGGACCTAACGATCTCCTACGCCGGTGCCGCTGGAAAGGCGTCGTCGATCTCGGGTTCGCATCTGCTGGTAGCCACGGGACGCACGCCAAACACGGAGCGGCTCGGACTCGACGCGGCCGGCGTCGCGACGGACGGCCGCGGGTTCGTGCAGGTGAATGAGCGGTTGGCGACGACGGCGACGGGAATATTCGCGTTAGGCGACGTCGCTGGCCAGCCACAGTTCACCCACGTCTCTTATGACGACTTTCGCGTGTTGCGGGCGAACCTGCTGGAAGACGGCGATGCCACGATCAGCGGCCGCATAATCCCCTACACGATTTACATCGATCCGCAGCTCGGGCGTATCGGAATGTCCGAGCGCGCGGCGCGCAAGGCCGGTTACAAGGTCGGCATCGCCACGTTGCCGATGAGCGGCGTGGCGCGCGCCAGCGAAGTGGCTGAAACAAGGGGCTTCATGAAGGCTGTCGTGGACCTCGCCACGGAGCGCATTCTGGGCGCGGCCGTCCTCGGCATCGAAGGCGGAGAGATCGCCAGCCTGATGCAGGTCGCGATGCTCGGCAAGCTCCCCTACACGGCGCTGCGCGATGCGATGTTCGCGCACCCAACGCTGGCCGAATCCCTGAACAATCTATTCCGGCGACTGACGCCCACGGCGGAACGAGCCTAACGCGAAGAACTCGAAAAGCGCGATTATCCTCGCGATCCGCACCCTGCTATTTGGCAGTGCTGCCGCAGCAGTTGCCGCAGCAGGTCGTGCCCGACGCGCAGGTGCAGGAGCAGTTCGGGCAATCGCAGCAGCATCGATCAGTACACATGA
>JBQTJS010000203.1:0-4076 GCA_052386875.1 Gemmatimonadaceae bacterium | reverse complement strand
GGCGGCGCGCCGGTTCTGATCCCGCTGCTGGCCGACGACGAGCACGCGCTGCGCGAGGTGTACAACGCGCTGGACGGCGTGCTCATGCCGGGCGGGGTCGACATGGACCCGGGACTTTTCGGAGAGGAACGGCACGCAAAGCTGGGCCGTGTGGACGAGGTGCGCGATCGTGTGGAGATGCAGCTAACGCGCTGGTCGATCGCGGACCGTAAGCCGCTGCTGGGGCTATGCCGCGGCCTGCAGGTGCTGAACGTCACGTTAGGCGGGACCCTGTACCAGGATCTCGAGGCGCAGTTTCCTGCCGCGATCAAGCATGACTACTTCCCGACGTACGGTTTCGAGCGTGATCACCTCGCGCACGACGTTGCTCTCTCGCGCGGGACGCGGCTCGCCGCGCTGCTGGAGCGCGATCGGATCACTGTCAATTCGATGCACCATCAAGGGATAAAGGCGCTCGCCCCCGGCCTTGTTGTGAGCGCGGTAGCGCCCGACGGCTTGATCGAGGCTGCCGAGCTGCCGGGGGCGCCGTTCTGCGTCGGAGTACAGTGGCACCCCGAGGTGTTCGAGATGGTACATCCCGATACGCGGCGCGTATTTCACGAGTTTGTGGCGGCGGCGGCGCTTTACCGCGGTGCCTAACGTGGCGGCGGCGGCGCGTTGCCGCTGTGCCTAACGTGACGGCGGCGCCGTGCCTGACGGATCGCACGCGCCGGCGGTTATCCCCAAGCGATTGCGCCGCGCACCTCGTGCCGTGCGCCACCATGGGCGCGTTTCTCTTGATCCCGGGCGGCTGTACTCGCGGCATCGAGGAGTTGCAGGATCCGCCGCACTCGGTGGCCGAGACCACGAGCGGCGCTTGGGCGAGCATGGTATATCTGGCGCGTACAGACAGCGGGCTGATCGCGATCGACCTGGGGTGGACCGGGGCGAAGGCTGCAATCGAGCGCGGGACACGGCGGCTCGGAGGCACGCCTAACGACGTGCGTTATGCCTTCCTCACACACGCCCACCGGGACCATATCAGCGGCTGGCGCGCCGTTCCCCGCGCGCGTTTCATACTCGGCCGCGACGAGGTCCCCTACTTCGCGGGGAGTGCGCGCTACAGCGGCATAGTTCCGAGCCGCGTGGAGCGCATAACGGCGACGGACCGCCCCGACTCGAGCGCTGCGGCACGCGTGCTGGCGTTCGGCCGCGACACCGTGCTGGCGTTAGGTCGCGACAGCCTGTGGGCGTTCGCAGTTCCGGGACATACACCCGGCAGCGCGGCGTACCTCTTCCGCGGCGTGCTTTTCGGCGGCGACGCTGTGAATTACAGACCGCTGGCCGGCTTCCGGGGGGCGCGGTCCGAGATGTCGGAGGACGTCGCGAAGAGCCGCGCGAGCCTGCACGCGTTGTTGGGACGCCTCGACAGCGCGCGGGTCCGGTTCATCTGCAGCGCGCATGCCAAGTGTGCGCGCAATAGTCACGAGCTGCGATCGAGGCTGCTGCGCTAGAACATGCAGCCGCTGCGAGGAGGGATCACGATTACCGCTGCGGCGCCGATCTGACGCGGCTCGGGACAGATACCTAACGCGTCGGTGCTGCGCACGAGCGCGGACACCGTTACTTCGACAGGGCCAGTCCCATTGTTGATCGCGACCACGGTTCGCCCGCGTCGATACACGAATGTCTGTTCCTGCACCTCCAGGTGCTGCATCGGAGCGCGGCGCAGCTCGGCCCGCTCGGCGCGCAGGCGCAAGAGCCGCTGCACGTGCTCCCATACGGCCTGCTCGCTGGCTGTCCGCCCGGAGCTTTGGAACGCATTGCGTGTATCGTTAGGCCAGCCGCCGGGAAAGTCACGCCTGTTGTCCGGATCGCCGCCGCCAGGCAGCGCTATCTCGTCGCCGTAGTAGATGAGCGGGATGCCGCGCGCGGTCAGCAGGAACGTGTAGGCGAGCTTGAGGCCGTCGATCGTCGCGCCGGGCTCGTTCATGAAACGCGGCACATCATGCAAACCGAGGAAGGTCACCAATACGGAGGGATCGCGGTAGATACGGTCGCGCGCCAGCATTTGCGCCACCTCACGCACATGTTTCCCTTCGGCGAACGCACGACGCAGCGGGAAGTAGAGCGGAAAATCGAAGAGCATGTCGACTTTGCCGTCCACACCGTCGAATTGGGCACGCCCGCCTTCGAAGAATGCGATCATCGTGGGATCACCGTCGAACACTTCACCGACGACGCGCACCGTCGGATACTCGCGGCGGATCGCACTCATCCAGTCGCGCCAGAAACGCCGCGGCACGTAAGGCCACGTATCCTGGCGGATTCCATCGAGGCCGCTCACTCCGATCCACCAGAGCGTGTTTTGGATGATGTAACGCGCAACGTCGGGATCGTCCTGATTGAGATCGGGAAGGATGTCGATGAACCAGCCATCGAGTGTCGCCTCACGCATCGCGGGAGTGCTGTATGGGTCCGCGAGTGTCCACGTCTGCCAACTGTTGGCCAGGTGTTTCTGGACGGTACCATGATACCAGGTCGGCTTGGGGGCGTCGCTGACCCAGGGATGATACGGCCCCGTGTGATTGGCGACCATGTCGACGATGATCTTGATGCCTAACGCATGCGCTTCGTCGACGAGGCGGCGGAACTGCGCTACGTCGCCCAGGTGTTCGTCCACGGAGTAGAAGTCGACTGCGCCGTAACCGTGGTAATCGGTGATCGGCTGGCCGTCGTACATCTCGCGGCGGTTCAGGGCGTTGTTGTTATCATAGATTGGATTCATCCAGATCGCCGTGATCCCCAGGTCCTTGAGATAGGGGAGTTTGCCGCGGATACCTGCGAGATCGCCGCCGTGATAGAAGCGCGGTTTCGCACGATCGAGCAGGCCGGGAGCCGCAGCGGGATCGTCGTTGGATGGGTCGCCGTTGGCGAAGCGGTCCGGCATCAGGAGATAGATCACGTCGTCGGGGCCGAAGCCCTGAAAGCGGCCGCGCGCCGGGAGCGGCGCCGATACAACGAACGGAACCGGCGCCGAGCCTAACGAGGTGCGCAGCGCAATTTGATAAGCGCGCGGCGCAAGGCGCGGCGGCATCGTCACGTCGACGAACGCATACGTTCCCGCTGCATTCACGCGCACGCTCGCGCAGCGCAGACGTCCGCAATCCAATTGCGCACCGCCCAGATTCCTACCCCGGATAAGCAGCCGTACCGGATTAATGCTCGATCCTGCCCACCAGTTAGGCGGCTCGACTTTTTCCACGACCGGCGCGGACTGCGCGGCGAGGCTTGCTGCGCACAGCGCGATCGTCGTAATCACGCTGACGGACACTGTGACGGCGCCCTTGCAGATCAGCGGACCCCGAGCCCATTGAGGCAGCGCCTCGAGCCGTCGTCGCCGTGCTGACCGAGCTTGCCGCGCACATGCACGCTTGCGGTTCATGCCACAGCACCACCCAAAGGAGCAGGCTCGCCCGGCGGCTGCAGAACGGTTGCCACGGCCGGCTCGCGCACTCGCATAACGAGTACAGCCGCGACTGCGAGGAACAACCCGCCGGCTACGACGGCCGCGAGTCGATTGTTGTCCAGCACGTGTGACATGATCCAACCGAAGCCGAGCGCGGCGAAGATCTCGGGGATCACGATAAAAAAGTTGAAGATCCCCATGTAAACACCGATGCGTCCCGCCGGCAGTGAACCGGCGAGTATGGAATACGGCAAACACAGTATGCTCGCCCAGGCGATTCCCACACCCACCATTGAGAGCAGCAAGAGCGCCGGCCGATGGATCACTGCCACCGACAGGAGACCGGCCGCACCGGCGAGCAGACAAGCCGCGTGCGTGGCCTTGCGTCCGATCCGCCGAGCGATTCCCGGGAGGACGAAGGAGAATGCAAAACAGACCGCGGAGTAGGCACCGAAGCAGACGCCTGCCCACTCCACTCCCTGCTGATAGAGGGGGGAGGTTTGATCCGGTGCGCCGAAGACATTGCGTGCGACGGCAACGGGGAAGTAGAGCCACATGCAGAAGAGGCCGAGCCAGGTGGCAAGCTGGACAAACGCGAGCTGGCCCATCGTCTCGGGCATCGCTCTCG
>JBQTJS010000202.1:0-2484 GCA_052386875.1 Gemmatimonadaceae bacterium | reverse complement strand
TGCGCGTTAGGGCGGCGGCAAAAACCTCCGCGCAGACTGGGGTCGAAATGGAGGCAATTGTTGCCGTAAGTGTGACTCTGATCACGATTTACGACATGGCGAAGGGGGTGGATAAGGGGATGGAAATTGGCGAGATTTGGCTGGACGAGAAATCGGGCGGAAGGGGTAGGACAGGGGACTTCGTCAGAGAGGCCAAATGAAGGATTTGAGTCATACTTACACGCATTATGGTGATCGTCTCCGTCGCAGGAGACGTTTTCGTGCTTGGACCATCGTCCTCGGTTTCTGGGCGGTCGTTACAATCGCCGCGAAGGACTGGCAGCCCGAGCGCGCCATCGCCTCACAGCTTGGGGCGCTGGTTGCCCTGCCGCTGTATGAGATATCCTCGCGCGTGTCCGGCAGCGCCGCTCCGGCGGCGTTGCCTTCTGGCGCCGGGCGCACGGAGGCGGGTGACTGGTTTGCGGGCGAGAATGTGGCTCGCTGGAACAAGATCTTCCGGTACGCCAAGCGTTACGGTATCGCCCCGGACCTGGCCGCGGCCATCCACGACGAGGCGTTGGCCGCGAAGCTCGATCCCGAGCTGGCCTTCCGGGTTGTCCGCCTGGAGAGCCGATTCGTCGAGCGGGCGCGGAGCCCTGTGGGCGCTGTCGGCCTTACTCAGCTAATGCCGGCGACTGCTCGCTTCTACGAGCCGGGTGTGACGCGCGACTCCCTGTACGAGCGGCACACAAACCTGCGCATCGGCTTCCGCTACCTGCGCGATCTCATACGGCAGTACCGCAGCGTGAAGGTGGCGCTGCTCGTGTACAACCGAGGTCCCGGAGCCGTCCTGGCGGCGCAGGAGCAGGGACTCGATCCGTCGAACGGTTATGACACGATTGTCTTGCGCGGTTATCGCGGGCGAGGGGTGGTGCGTTAGGGGAGGAGAGGCTAGCTCCTGGCCGCCGCGCGTTTCTTCGCCGGGCCACGCACGATGATCGATTGCCCGGGATAGATCACCCTCTTCTTGAGCCCGTTCAGCCTAACGAGCGTGCTCACCGTCGTGCGGTAGCGCTTGGCGATGATGCTGAGGGATTCGCCGCGGCGCACGACGTGCACGGTGCGTGAGCCGACACGTGACGAGCCGTAGCGCTCGATGGCCGGATCGGGCACGTCGAACGCTCCTTCCACAGTCGCCGGCGTCGGCACGAGCACAGTTTGCCCACTCGTTAGGACGCCGCGCTTGCTGACTCGTAGCCGGCGGTTGTACCAACGCACGTGCCGCGGCTCGACACCGTGCTCCTCGGCAAGACGGCTGAGCGTCATCCCTTTTTTAGTGACTATCCGTTTATAGGCGGAGCGCTCACCCGCCGCGAGCGCGCTGAAACGTTCGGGGAATGAATCGCGCCGGCCGCTCGGTATGCGCACCACGAGCGACTCGCTCGGCGGCGTCATCCCGCGCAGGACGTGCGGATTGAGGTCGCGGATTACCGAGACGTGCGTGCTCGCCGCGCGCGCGACGGCCGTGAGCGGCGTGGCACCGGGGACCGCGACCGAGTCATATGCGAACGGCGGCTGCGAGTCGACCCTGAGCCCGAAGCGCCGTGTGTTCTTGGCCAGCAGCGCCGCGGCGATGAGCTTCGGTACGTAATCCTTGGTCTCGGCACGCAGCAGCCGCGTCTCCGCCAGGACGAAAAAGGCATCGTCACCGTTCTGCCCTTCAAGCTCGTCGTCTAGTCTCGTTAGGCCGCGCGCGACACGGCCCGGACCCCCGTTGTACGCGGCCGCGGCCAGGTACAGGGACCCGAACTGCTCCCGCAGGTGGCTGAGAAACTTGACAGCCGCCTCGGTCGACTGCACAGGATCGCGCCGCTCGTCGATCCACCAGTCGACACGCAGCCGCATGCCGCGCGCGGTGGTGGTCATGAACTGCCACATTCCGACGGCGGCCGCCCTTGAATATGCGTGCGGATTGAAGCCGCTCTCGATCAGTGCCACATAGCTCATGTCTTCCGGAATCCCCCCCTCGCGCAGCTTCGCGCGGATCATGGGCATGAAGCGGACTCCCTGCTGCATCCAGCGCTCGAAGGTCGGCTTGGCGCTACCGCTGTAGAGCGTGACGTATTTCTGCACGCGTTCGTGCATCTCGTACGACCGGACGTCGATGTCCCAGGTGGGTTCTTCTTCCATTACGCTGGCGTGAAGCGTTAGGCTCGCTGCCGCTTTATTGGCCGCTGAGTCGCGAACGGCCGCCGTGTCTCCGAAGATGGCGGCGGCGCCGCTCATGATGTCCCGGACTGCTACGGTATCACCTCTAGCGGAGGCGGGCGCGGTGGTCCGGGTGCTGGGTGACTCTGCGCCGGGGGCTGATGGTCGCGCGGTCCCGTTAGGGAGCGCTCCAGGCCTTTCCGCGGCCGGGGCCGCGGGACTCGGCGCGCTCGCTCCGCTCTTGCCGGTGCTTGTCGCGCATGCTGTCCCGAACGTCGTCAGCAGGATCCAGCGCCA
>JBQTJS010000201.1:0-10828 GCA_052386875.1 Gemmatimonadaceae bacterium | reverse complement strand
ATGAGACGCGTGGCCTCGAGCGCTGCCAGCACGAGCGGATGAGCCGGATCGGTCGTCCCCGGCGGCCGCTCGCCGATCCGTTCGCTCGTTAGGCTCAGCGCGCCGGACCCCGGGCTGCGCATGGCGTTGGCCCGCTCGACGGCGTGGCGCATGCGCGCTTCGACAGCCCGTTCCCAGCGCTCCAGCTCGGCGGCATGTGCGCTGCGGACCTCGACTTCGAGCCAGGCGCCTTCGGGAATGGAGTTGATCGACGCCCCTCCTCCGACGCGATTGACGCCGACAGTGACACGCGGCTCGCGCGGCAAGGGGAGGCTCGCCAGGTCCACGGTGATGGTCGCGGCGACGTGGATAGGATTGGAGACGCCGAAAGCCGACCAGCTGTGACCGCCGGGACCTTGCAGGTACGCGCGCAAGCGGCGCGCGCCTAACGCTTCAATCACCACGCGCGTGTCCCCTGCGCCATCCAGAGCGATCGCCGCGTGCACCTGGCCGGCGAGCTGGGAAAAGAGATGCCGCGCGCCGCGCAGGTCGCCGGCTCCCTCCTCTCCTGTCGTCGCGGCGAACACGAGCGGCCGCTCGAGCCTGTGCTCGGAGCGCGCCAGCTCCTCGGCGAGGGCGACGAGCGCCGCCAGGCCACGAGCGTTGTCGCCGATCCCCGGAGCGATGATGCGCGTGCCGTCGTGCTGCGCGCCGAGCGCTGTTTCACGCGGGAAGACACTGTCGAGGTGGGCACAGACAACAACGGGCGCGGCGTGTTCGCCGCGGCCGGCGACGCCGGCGACTACGTTCCCCGCGGCGTCGGTGCGCACGTTAGGCAGCACCCGCACCAGCCGCTCGGCGATGAACGCTGCCCGCTCGCTTTCTTCGCCCGTCGGGGCCGGGATGGCGGCGAGCGCCAACTGCAGGGCCAGCAGCTCTGCATCGCGCGCGGCCAGCCGTTCGCGCGCGTCGCGCATTGCAGCGAAGAGGCGACGCGTGTCTTCCACGAGAGGAGAACCAAGCCGAGTGCAAGCTGTGGGCGCAAGCGGGAGGAGCGAGGAGGAGCGAGGGGCAGCGAGGAGTAGCGAGGAGTAGCGAGGAGTAGCGAGGAGTAGCGAGTAGCAGCGAGGGGCAGCGAGGAGGAGCGAGGAGCAGCGAGCGAGGCGCGATGGGCGAGCGGGGGGTACATTAGCCGCCCATGCGGCGCCTTCCGCGCACTGTGCTCGCGCTCGCGGCGGTGAGCTGTCTCACCGATGCGTCGAGCGAGATGATCTTCCCGCTCCTTCCTGTCTTCCTCACGACGACACTCGGTGCGAGCGCCGCCGCGCTTGGGGCGCTGGAAGGAGCGGCGGAGTCAGTGGCCGCATTCCTGAAGTTGGGGAGTGGGTGGTGGTCGGACCGCCTGACGAGACGGAAGCCGCTGGTTGTGGCCGGGTACGTCCTGGCGTCGATCGTGCGGCCTTTGATCGGATTGGCGCAGGCTGTCTGGCAGGTCGCTGCCTTACGAGTCACCGACCGCGTGGGGAAGGGGATCCGGTCCTCGCCGCGTGACGCGCTCATTGCCGACGCCGTGCACCCGTCGCAGCGCGGAGCGGCATTCGGGCTGCAGCGCGCCGGAGATCATCTCGGCGCCGTGATCGGTCCGCTGCTGGCGTTCGCTCTGCTGCAGCTTGGCGGAGTGTCGCTGCGGACGGTTTTCCTGCTGGCGGCCGTGCCGGCGTTACTGTCGCTGCTTGTGCTGATCGGCGGCGTGCGCGAAGCGCGCGCGGCGCTGGCGCCGCCGGCCGGGGGCGAGCGGGCGGGGAGCAGCGTCGGCGGCGGCCTGCGGCGTTATCTGGCAGTGCTCTTCCTCTTTACGTTAGGCAACGCCAGCGACGCCTTCCTGCTGCTGCGGGCGTCCTCGTTAGGCCTGCCGCCGGCGCATGTCCCTCTGATATGGGCGGCGCATCACGCTGTGAAGGCGTTGGCCAGCCTTCCGGGGGGTGCCCTGTCGGATCGCGTGGGGCGCCGGCCCCTCATCATCGCCGGATGGATTGTTTACGCACTCGTGTACCTGGCCTTCGCGCGCAGCACCGAGGTATGGCAGATGTGGGCGCTATTCCTGGCGTACGGGCTGTATTTCGGCCTTACCGAAGGCGTAGAGAAGGCGCTTGTGGCGGATCTCGTTCCGGAGCGCTCGCGCGGCACTGCGTACGGCTGGTTCAACTTCACGTTAGGTGTCGCGGCCTTCCCGGCATCGCTTCTCTTCGGCGTTCTCTGGGATTGGCGCGGTCCGGCTGCCGCTTTTACAGTTGCCGCCGCCCTGGCCGCTGTCGCTGCCGTGCTTCTCGCGGCGCTGGTTCCGTCCGGCGTCAGGCGTGCCGCGCAGCCCGCCTAATACGCGCGCACCAGGGGCGTGGCGAAGCGGCCGGTCGCCGAATCGGCGAAAGCCTTGATCGCGTCGTAGTAGCGCGCGCGATCGACGCGGAAGGCTTGCTCATGGCCGCCCCGAACGGTGACGAAGCGCTTGGGTGCGACAGCTTCGGCGAAGAGGCGCCGGCCGTGCGCATACGGGATGATCTCGTCGTCCTGCGCGTGCAGGAAGAGCTTGGGCATGACAATGCCGCGGATGCGCGAGAGGGAATCGAAGTCGTTGCTGGAGAGGAGCCGTACCGGCAGCCAGGGGTACAGCTCCTGGCCGCGGTCGGCAACCGACGTAAATGCACCTTCGAGGATGAGCCCGGCCGCGGGGACGCGGCTGGCAAGATGCGTGGCGACGCCGCTGCCTAACGAGTGGCCGTATATAACCACGCGCTCCGGAGCCACACCCAGGGTCTCAGTGAGATGCCTGTACGCGGCCTCGGCGTCGGCGTACAGGCCGCTCTCGCTGGGCGACCCGCCGCTGGCGCCGAAACCGCGATAATCGAACGCGAATACGTTCAGGCCTTGCCGGCGCATCCACGCCGCCCACACGGGGCGGTCGTACGAGGAGATGTTCCCGGCGTTGCCGTGGCAATCCAGGATCCAGGCCCCCGTGGCGGAATCGGGACCCGCGGCGACGACGCTCCAGCCGACCAGGGGGGTGCCGTCGGCGCTCAGGAAACGCTGGAACCGCGGCACGATACCTAACGAGTCAGCCGGCGGAACCACTGCGCGCGGTTCCGGATGATAAACGAGCGCGGTCTCCTGCAGCTTGATGTAGCCCAGCGCGGCAAGGTAGCCGCCTGCGGCGAGGCCGAGTAACACGAGTAGAGTTCGCAGCATCAATGAATCCGCAGAAGTTTACACGAGGTCAGCAGCAGCGTGCACCGGGCCGGTTGTAGCGATCATCCACACGTTGCGAGGCGCCGCTGATCACGAGTCCGGCTTGTGCCAGCCGGCCGATCAGCGCACGTAGAACACTGTACCTCGTGCCTAACGCAAAACGAGACGGAGTTTCACGTACCGCGGCGAGCGCCGGCGTCGCGGCGCGATCCAGCGCCAGCGCCAGCGCCGCTTCATAGGGCACCTCGCTCGACGCCGTTACAGTGCGCCCGCTGAGCGTCGACCACCACTCGCGCGCCGAGGCGGCGAGGATGACGATAACAGCGAGCATGAAAAAGCCGGCGACAGCCGCATCCAGCCGGTCGTTGAAGATCAGCTGACCGGCGGCTGCAACATCGCGCGCACCAGCGGGGACGCGCCCCTCCGCGACTGCCTCCGCCAATGTGCGCGCGTGTGCCAGGAAACCGAGCTTCGGATCGGGGGAGAAGATCTTCGTGAAGCCCGCTGTCATGGTGACAGTCACCAGCCAGGCGAGCGGTAAGAGCGTGAGGAACGCGTAACGCGCCTTCCCCATCTTGATGATCACTGTCGTCCCCACGCAAAGGGCGACCGCCGCGAGCAGCTGATTGGCGATCCCGAAGAGCGGCCACAGCGAATTGATCCCGCCTAACGGATCGGTCACTCCCTGATACAGGAAGTATCCCCACATCGCTACAAACAGCGCGCTGGTCAGGACAACGGCCGGGTACCACGAGACGCGCCCTAACGGCGCCCAGGCGTGCTTGAGCAGGTCCTGCAGCATGAAGCGGCCCACGCGTGTGCCGGCATCGAGCGTTGTAAGAATGAACAGCGCCTCGAACATGATGGCGAAGTGGTACCACAGCGCGAGCGCACCCGACTGGCTGAACGCATTCGAGAAGATCGCCGCCATGCCGACCGCGAGACTGGGCGCCCCTCCCGTGCGCGAGAGAAGGCGCTGTTCGCCGATGTCGGCGGTGAGTGCATTGAACTGCGCCGGGTCGAGTGTGAAGCCCCAGTTACGGATCGCCTCCGCCGCGCTTTCGACCGTCGTGCCTAACGCCGCTACCGGCGCGTTGATCGCGAAATACGTCCCCGGTGTCAGCACACAGGCCGCGACCAGCGCGAGCGTAGCGACGAGCGATTCCGTCAGCATACCGCCGTAACCGATGAAACGCGCATCCGGCTCGCGTTCGAGAAGCTTGGGCGTCGTGCCTGACGAGATGAGCGAATGAAATCCCGAGATCGCGCCGCAAGCGATCGTGATGAAAGCGAATGGAAAGACCTTCCCGGCGAACACCGGGCCGGTACCGTCCACGAAGCGCGTAACGGCCGGCATCTGCAGCGGCGGCAGCACGAGCACAACGCCGACAGCGAGCGCCACGACGACGCCGATCTTCACGAAAGCGGAGAGGTAGTCGCGCGGCGCCAGGAGCAGCCACACAGGCAGCACCGATGCCGCAAAGCCGTACAGCATGATCGCCCACGCCAGCGTCGTGCGCTGCAGGGTGAACATGGGGCCGAGAGCCGGGTGCTCGGCGGCCCAGCGGCCGGCGTACAGCGCGACGACCAGGAGCACGAGCCCGATCGCGGTCGCCTCGAACACCTTCCCCGGGCGGATCCAGCGCAGATAGCCGCCCATCAAGAGTGCGATCGGAATCGTGAGCCCCACCGTCACGACGCCCCAGGGGCTCTCGCCTAACGCGTTGACGACCACGAGAGCGAGCACCGCGATGAGCACGATCATGATGCCGAGCACGGCGACAAGCGCCGTGTAGCCGGCCACCGTGCCGATCTCCTCCCGGGCCATCTGGCCCAGAGTTTTCCCGTTGCGCCTAACGGACGAGGCGAGGATCACGAAATCCTGCACTGCGCCGCCGAGCACGACGCCGACTATGATCCAGATAGCTCCGGGGAGATAACCGAACTGCGCGGCCAGTGTTGGCCCCACGAGCGGCCCGGGCCCCGCGATCGCCGCGAAGTGGTGCCCGAAGACGATCCAGCGGTTCGTCGGTACGTAGTCGCGTCCGTCGTTGAATCGCTCCGAGGGTGTGCGCCGCGTAGCGTCGAGCGCGAAGACCTTGGCGGCGATAATCCGACTGTAGAAGCGGTAGCCGACGAGGTACACGCAAACCGCGGCCGTGACCAACCATGCTGCGTTGATTGTCTCGCCGCGAGAGAGCGCGAGGTACGCCAATGCACTCGCTCCCGCGAGGGCGATCACCGTCCAGATGAAAATTGAAACCGGTCTGCGCAT
Source organism: Gemmatimonadaceae bacterium (assembly GCA_052386875.1). Classification (GTDB taxonomy): domain Bacteria; phylum Gemmatimonadota; class Gemmatimonadetes; order Gemmatimonadales; family Gemmatimonadaceae; genus DASYRX01. Next base: position 5,331 of record JBQTJS010000201.1, on the reverse strand, counting down.
AACCATCACACGCTGCAGCGTCCAAGGTCCAAGGTAATCGCAGCTCGTCGCTCGCCACCCGGCGTGAAAGGTCTCAGCCGGCAAAGCGCAGGTCTAGAGGCGCCGCTGCTGCGAAGCAGGCGCTCCTCGTGTGTCATGTTGCCGCTACCTTTATACGCGCTTGAACCCGTGTTCGCACGCGTATACAATGGCGATCCCCTGTACTCTGATTCCCGGCGACGGCATCGGTCCAGAAGTCACCGAAGCCACGCTGCGCGTGCTCGATGCCGCGGGTGCAACGTTCGAATGGGATACGCAGCTGGCGGGGCTCGCCGCCGTCGCGGCACATAACGAGCCGTTGCCTGACGCCACAATCGACTCTATCAAGCGTACGCGGCTCGCCCTTAAAGGCCCTCTGGAGACCCCCCTCGGGAGCGGCTACCGCTCGGTCAATGTGGCGCTGCGCAAGACGTTCGATTTGTATGCCAACGTGCGGCCCGCGCGTGATATGGTAGCCAATGCGCGCTTTCAGGGAGTCGACATCGTGCTGGTGCGTGAGAACACCGAAGGGCTGTACGCGGGACTGGAACACTACATCAAGATCGGGGAGGACGAGCGCGCGGCCGCCCAATCCGTGGCACTCGTCACTCGTGTCGGCTCGGAGCGCGTGCTGCGTTACGCATTTGAGTATGCCGTTAGGCACGGCCGCAAGAAACTGACGCTCGTGCACAAGGCGAACATCCTCAAATACTCACAGGGACTCTTTCGCGACATCGGGCAGCAGATCGCGCAGGAGTACGCCGGGCGCGTCGAGTACGACGAGCAGATCGTCGACGCGATGGCGATGAAGCTCGTGCTGTATCCGCAGCGGTTCGACATGCTGGTGACGACGAACATGTTCGGCGACATCCTTTCCGATCTCGTATCCGGACTGGTGGGGGGGCTCGGGCTCGCGCCGGGAGCCAACATCGGCGAGCGCGCAGCGATCTTCGAAGCCGTGCACGGCACGGCCCCCGACATCGCGGGTCGCGGTGCGGCGAATCCTGCTGCGCTGATCCTCGCGGCCTGTCTGATGCTCGACCACGTGGGCGATGTGGCCCGGGCTGCGCGCATCCGCGATGCGCTCACGGGGGTCTTGCGCGACGGCGCAGTGCGCACGCGCGACCTCGCCGGCCGGGCAACAACCAGTCAGTTTACCGACGCGATCGTTGGCCGGCTTGGCGTCCGATAGCCGCACGGCGGGTAGCGTGCGGATCCTGCAGACGGGGGATTTCCATTTCGGCGCGCCGGCGCGGCCGGACCTCGTGGAGTCGTTGGAAGACCTCATCGCGCGGGAGCGCTACGACGTCGTGGCGTTTTGCGGCGATTTCGCGCAGCGCTCGCGCATCGGAGAGTTCCTGCGCGGCCGCGCGCTCGTTAGGCACGCGCAGCGCGTCAGCGCCACGATCGCGGTGGCCGGGAATCACGACATCGCCTGGTGGACCTCTCCGATGCACCTTTTCGGCGCCGAACCGATCTCGCGCAAATACCGCCGCTGGATCGGCAGCGAGCTGGAGCCGGTGCTGAGCCTGCCGGGAGCTACATTCGTGGGCCTCAATACATCCCACGGTATCGCCGCATATACGCTCACCACCAGACTGCGCGACCTTGCGGTCGTTGGAGCGGTCCGGCCGGCGCAACTGCGGCGCTGCAAGGATTTGCTAGGCCGAACGCCCGCGGGCGACCTGCGTGCAATAGTTATGCATCACAATCCAGTGCGCGGCCAGCTCTCGCAACGTTTCGGCATCCCCAATCACCGCGCCGTGCTGGACGCCTTCGCCGCCGCGCGCGTCGACCTCGTGCTCTGCGCGCACGACCATCAAGAGCGAGTCGAAGCCGTCGAGCGCGACGGCCATGGCGTGATCGTCTCTGTGGCCGGCACAATCAGCACGCGCTCGCGCGGCGGCCGGCCATGCTCTGCCACAGTCGTCACCGTCGAGCGGCACGAGATCACACTCGACGTCCTCCTGGCCGACGCGGCGGGGGCGTTCGTTCCGGACCGGCGCTACACGTTCCCGCGCCCGAGCGCGTGACCGGAGACGCGATGTTGGCACGATTGCAGAACCTCGGACTCCGCGGCATCGCGCGCCTAACGCTGACACGCAACGCGCGCGTGCTCGTCAGCTACCGTGCAGCCGCGCTTCGCCTGCACGAAGCTTACGTCCATGCCCCGGCGCCTCTGCTGCAAGCCATCGTATCGTTCGTCAACGGTCCCGCGCACGCGCGCACGGCCGCCGTGCGCACGCTGCGCTCATTCCCGATCGCCCCCGCCGTACGGCGCACACCGCGCCGTGCGACCACGCACCCGGACGACCAGGATCTGCTGCAGCGGTTGTACGAGCTGCACGCGGAACTCAATGCGCGCTGCTTCGGCGGTTTGCTCGGTCGCCCCACGATTCACGTTTCGCGCCGCATGCGCCGCAAGCTTGGCCACTACGCGCTCCCCGCTGAAAGAGGGTCGCCAGGTCTCATCGCGCTCTCCCGCCGCCATATCCGCCGGCATGGCTGGATCCCGGCTAGCGAAACGTTGCTGCACGAGATGATCCACCAATGGCAGCACGAGTCGGGACTCGCAGTGGACCACGGGCCGAGCTTCCGGCGGCGGGCAGGCGAGGTCGGTCTCGAGCGATACGTGCTCAGGAGCGCTAGGAGAGCGCGCGCCGCGGCCCTAGCTTAGCGGCACATGGCGCGCGTTTCGATACCTCTCGTCGTGAGCGGACTGGCGTCGGCCGCATCGCTATACATCGCGGCGTGCGGCGCCGGCCCGGTTCCCGCGTTAGGCCCGCTGCTCGATCCCGTGCGCGGGATGTGGGGTGCGGCACGGCACGCCGAGCTGCCGCAGCGCGCCACCGCCCGAGTGGCGGGATTGGGCAAGGATGTGGACGTGCTGTATGACGAGCGCGGCGTCCCGCACATCTTTGCCCGGAGCGAGCTCGATGCCTACCGCGCGTTAGGCTACGTCGTGGCGCGCGACCGCCTCTTCCAGCTCGAGCTGCAGACGCGCGCGGCGGCCGGCCGCCTCTCCGACCTCCTGGGTCCCGCCACACTCGCGGCTGACCGCGAAGCGCGGCGCCTCGGCATGCCGCGCGCCGCTGCCGCGAAATGGCGCGGCATGGCGCCGGACGGCATGGGCCGCCTCGTGCTCGACGCTTACGCCGACGGCGTCAACGCCTATATCGCGGCTATCCCGCGCAGCGGCTGGCCGGTGGAATACAAGATCCTGGGCGCGCGGCCGGAACGCTGGGAGAGCGTGAACTCGCTGCTGCTGTTCATGCGCATGAGCCATACGCTGACGTACCAGTTGGCGGAGTTCGACAGACTCGCGGCACAGGCGCTGGTGGGGCAGGCCGCCGCGGCCGCGATCTTCCCGCTGGACGCCCCCATTCAGGAACCGATTCAGCCTAACGGTTCCAGCTCGCCTCGCTTCGAGCAGGTGGCGATAGCGCCGCCCGGGCCGGGTGACAGCAGCGCGGCACTGCGCGCATTGGCGGGCGCCCTGCCGGAGGCGCTCCGGCGCTCGCCTAACGAGCGCATCTTCGCGAGCAACAATTGGGCTGTCGCGCCGCGCCGCACGAAGAACGGCTATGCGCTCCTGGCCGGCGACCCGCATCTCGAGCTGAACCTGCCGAGCGTCTGGTACGAAGCGCATCTCGTCGTCCCCGGCGTGCTGGACGTTTACGGCGTCACTATTCCCGGAGCGCCGGGGATCATCATCGGCTTCAACCGCGACGTCGCCTGGTCGTTCACGAACACCGGCGCCGACGTGCTCGACTTCTACCGCGAAACCGTGGACGACGCACGGCTGCCCACGCAGCACCTCGTGGACGGCACCTGGAAGCCGGTGACGCGCGAAGTTGAGATCGTGCGCAACCGGCAAGGCGACGCGATCGCCGTGGACACACTGCTGTTCACACAGCGCGGCCCGCTCACCAAGCACAACGCGTGGTGGCTGTCGATGAGATGGGTGCCGCTGGAAGCGCCGCTCGACGCGTTAGGCTTCGTGCAGGCGGCCAAAGCGATGACTGCTACCGGCTATCTCGATTCCATGGCGCGGCACTGGCCCGCGCCGGCACAGAATATGATCGCCGCCGACCGCCAGGGTACCATCGCGATCCGCTCCACGGGCCGCTTCCCGCTGCGTCCCGATTCCGGCGACGGCCTGGCGATCCGCGACGGCTCGTCCAGCGCCAACGACTGGCTCGGCGATTGGCCGCTCTCCCGCGCTCCGCAAGCAGTGAATCCGCCGCAAGGCTACCTCGCCTCCGCGAACCAGCAGCCGCTGGACCCGCGCGACGCGTTCGCGTACTTGGGTAGCGAACAGCACTTCGAGATGTGGCGCGCACTGCAGATCAATCGCCTCCTGCGCGCCGATTCGGCCGTGACACCGGATGCGATGCGGCGCTACCAGACGCACGCGGGAAGCGTGCGCGCCGAATTGTTCAGCAGTGCCTTCCTCCACGCCGCGCAGCGCACACTGGGCAGGTCCGGCACCGCGCCGGGCGCGTCTCTGGCGCCGGCACATGCCCTGCTCGCATCGTGGGACCGCCGCTACACGAAGGACAATCACCAGGCGATCCTCCTCGAGCGCGCGTTAGGCGAAACCGTGCGGCTCCTGTGGGACGAGCTGCAGGATGCGACCGGAACCCGCGTCGCCACGCCGAGCGGGCACATGATCCTGGCGTTGTTAGGCGATTCGGCGAACGGATGGTGGGACGTACGGAGCACGCCTAACGTGCGAGAATCGCGCGACGACGTCCTCTCGCGCGCCCTCGCCGCCGCTTACGACACGCTCGTGGCGCGCCACGGTCCTCCCTCGCCCGAACGCTGGCGCTGGGGACGCGTCGCCCCTGCCCGCATCGGCCATCTGCTCGCGCTGTCCGGCTTTTCCGCCGAGAGCGTGGCGGTGCAAGGGGGGCGCGGCACGCTCAATCCCTCAGCCGCCAACGGCGGCTTCGGGGCAAGTTGGCGTATGGTCGTCGAGCTGGGACCGACAGTACGTGCGTGGGGGATCTACCCGGGAGGTCAGAGCGGCAACCCCGCCAGCACGCGCTATCGAGACCGGCTGCACAAATGGAGCAACGGTGAGCTCGATTCGCTTCTGGTGCCGGCCGTTCCCGCCGACCTCGCGCGCGCCCCGTACACCCTTCGACTGCGCCCGGGCAACTAAATGCGTGCACTCCGCGAATTCGGCATCCTTACAGCGCTCATGCTGCTCGGCACCGCAGTCGTCTCCTGGTGGTCGATACCGCTGCTCGCGCTGCTCACGGCAATGATCCACAGATCGCCGGTGCGCGCGATCGTTCTTACGACGGC
>JBQTJS010000200.1:0-8281 GCA_052386875.1 Gemmatimonadaceae bacterium | reverse complement strand
GGCGTTGTGCTGCTTCTGGCGCTGGCGTGGCGTCCGGCGTCCAACCTAACGAGGAAGCTAGGCGCCGTCGGCTTCGCGCTGGCAGTAGTGGCTGTCTTCCCGCTCAATACGCTGTCGAACCGCTCGGTCCTGTTCGATCCCACTTTCTATTACGTCCCGCTCGGCGGACCTTTCACAGCGAGTGTCGGAGCCCTGGCGCTGTCCAGCGCTCTTGTTTTGGTCGGGCTTTTCGCGCTGTTGCGTGAGCGCTTCCGGATCCGCGCAGGTTGGGCGGCAATCGCGGTGACGATCCTGGTCGCGGCCGTTGCTCCGTACCTATTGCGGCAGCTTTCGCGCGGCATCAATCCGCCAAGTGAAGGCGAAGGGACGGCGCTATGGCTGGCATGGGAGACAGCGCTCTTCCTCGCGGGCGCCGCCATTCTGTTGATCGGCGCATCGGCAGGCCGCAGCGCGTTAGGCGCGCGCCGGGGGGTCGCGCCGTGGATCGCGCCGGTGCTGGCAGGGGCGGCCGCGCTGCTGGCGCCGATGCTGTGGCGCGCACCGGTCGGCTGGCCGGCGTGGTATCCCGTCGTGTGGATCGCGGCGATTGCGGCCCTCATTGTCAGCCGGCGCGGCGCGGCCAGTATGTATGCGGCGGCCTTTGTGGCGGCCAGCGGGGCGGCGACGCTTGTGTGGGGCGCGACGGTGCGGCGTCACGTGGCGCAGGCAGAGCGCGACGTGGCTAACCTAACGACGCCGGAGCCGGCGGCGGCGATGCTTCTGGAGCGTCTCGCGGCCGAATTGGCGAGCGATTCGCTGCCCGACACCCGGGGCGAGCTGCTGCGGCGTTATGTCGAATCGGATCTCTCGGCGGCGGGCTATCCCGTGGAGGTCGCGTACTGGCCGCCCGATTCGCTGCATCCGCGCGAGGCGCTCGTTACGGCGGAGTTCGAGCGTGTACCGCAACGAGAACGGACGGCCGTGAGCGAGGCGCGGACGGTCGGCGTTGTGGGTCCCGAGGCTGTGCTGAGCGAAGGAGGGGCACACTGGCTCCTCGCGGTCGCCGATTCGTTAGGCAACGTTGTCACAGTCACTGTTTCACCGCGCACGCGCTTCGCGAGCGAGGACCCCTACTCGGCGCTCATCGGCCTCGTCCCGCTCCCGGTGCGCGACCCGCCGTTCAGGCTGCGCGTCGCAGGGGCCTCTCCCGGCGCGACAGCCACGCCGGTCGCGCTATGGGAACGCCGCGGCGACGAGCTGCACGGCGACTGGGTGCGCGACACCGCCGGCGTGCGGCTCGGGGCGCATGCCGCTATCGAACTGGGGACGCTGGACGGCCTGCTGGCGCGCGGCATCCTCGTCGTCCTGGCCAACCTGGCCCTGTTCGCCGCTCTCGGAGCGCTGAACCTCACCGCAGACGGCGCGCTGGGACGCTGGCTCACACGGCGCTTGCGCCGCTGGTCGCAGAGCTATCAGGCGCGCCTAACAATTGCATTGTTCGGATTCTTCGTCATTCCCGCCCTGGCGTTCGCGATCTGGTCGTATCGCCGCTTGCAACGCGACCACGACAACACGCGCACGTTCGTCGTGCGCGAGGCGCTGCGCCTGGCAGCGGCGCAGGCGGCGCTGCGCAGCAGCACGCGCGAGCCGGCGTTTCCCGACATCCCGCTGCTGACGTATCGCAACGGCGAGATGACCGGCGTGAGCGACGTATTGTATGACGAACTGGCGCCGATCGGGCGTTTCCTGCATCCGGCGATCGCCGAGCTTCTGCTTTTCGGCGACGAAGGCGTCGCTAGCAGGACCTTTGTCGTGGGTCAGACGTCGACGCTTTTTGCGTTTCGGGCTGTTGACTCGCGGCCGCCGCGGGGCGGCCGCGCGATCGTGGCGACGGCCGCTCGCGGGGGGGAGCTGGATCTGGAGCGGCAGCGCCGCGACCTGGCCGTGTTGGTGCTGGTCGCGACCGCGTTAGGCGCGCTCGCCGCGCTCGCGTTGAGTTGGGCAGCCGCGCGCCAGTTCGAGCGTCCGATCGGGACGTTGCGGCGCGCGGCGCTGGCAATCGCCGGAGGTGAGCGCGAGCCTGCCCTCGGCAGCGTTCCACCGGCCGAGTTCCGGCCGGTGTTCACCGCGTTCCGGCGCATGGCGACCGACTTGGCGGCCAGCGAAGGGGCGCTGGAGGAAGCGCAACACCGCACCGAAGCCGTGCTGCGCAACGTGGCGAGCGCGGTTGTGGCGGTCGCCCCCAACGCCAAAGTTGCAATCGCGAACACGCGCGCCGAGCACTTGTTAGGTGCGCCCCTGCCGCCGGGGACGGCCACACAGCTCATGCCGCCGCAAATCCGCGAGCGCGTGGAGGCCTTCCTGGCGAGCGGGAACGCCGCCGAAGAGTTCGAGAGCGACTTGCGCGGCCGGCAGCTGCGCGGCCGCCTGACGCGCCTAACGAGAGGAGCGGCAGCAGGCGCCGTCGTTCTCACGATGGACGACGTGACCGAGGTCGCTCACGCACAGCGCGTCCTCGCCTGGGGTGAAATGGCACGCCAGGTGGCGCATGAGATCAAGAACCCCCTGACTCCCATCCGGCTCGGCGTGCAGCATCTGCAGCGCGCCTTCCAAGATCGCAGCGCCAACTTCTCACGCATCCTCGAGCAGAACGTCGGACGCATCCTCGCAGAAATCGACCGTCTCGACGAGATTGCGCGCGCCTTCAGCCGCTACGGTGCGTCACCGGAGGAGCGCGAGCGACCTCCCAGCATCGAGCTGACGTCCATCGTCCGCGATGTCGTCGAGCTGGAACGCATGGGTGAGGATGACGTGCGCTGGACGATCGCAGCCGATGAGGAGCCGTACACGGCCTACGCACGCGAGGACGAGCTGCGAGAAGTGCTGCTCAACATTTTGGAGAACGCCCGGCAGGCACAGGCGCGCCACGTCAAGATCGCGCTGGGACGTGAGCCGCAGCGCGTTGTCGTAATCATCAGTGACGACGGCGATGGGATTCCGCCTGACGCATTGCCGCGCGTCTTCGAGCCGCACTTTTCCACGCGCACAAGCGGGAGCGGCCTGGGGCTCGCCATATCGCGGCGCCTGGTGGAGTCCTGGGGGGGGGAAATCTCGCTCTCGAGCCGAGACGGCCGAGGGGGTGGGGGAGGGACGACAGTGCGCGTCGCACTCGCCGCTCCGCCCGCGGCAGCCTAAGCGATGGCGCTCACTCCGCGTGATGGTGTGCGAGCGATGCGGCAGGCGACGCCGCGGCCCGACCGGCCGTACGCCACGACGACGTCGCCGCCGGCGCATCTGAGCGGCTGGCGACTCCCCCCCGACTGGCATTGGGGGAGCGAAGGGATCGTGATGGAGTATCGCCACGTACAGGAAGTGATCGACGCGTTAGGGCGTTCGCTGGCACTCGTTACTGCACCCGACCCGGCGCATACGGCCTGGCTGGCCGCGGAAGCGCGCGAACTAGCGCACCGCAATCACCCCTCGATTCCCACGACGTACCACTACTGGGCGCCTTACGGAGGGACGGAGCGCGGTCCGGCGTATCTGCGCCGCTGGCTCTTGGCCGAGAGCGTCGGTAATCTCGTTAGGCGCGCGGCGGCGGCGGATGTGCCGACAGTGCTGCGCATGCTGCGCGGCGCCGGCTCCACGCTCGCCTATTTGCACGATGCCGGCACGGTGCACGGCGCCATCTCCCCGGAGCATCTCTGGGTCGTTCCGGCGGGGCGCACCTGGGTGCTTGGCTGGCAGTGGGCCATGGCGCGCGAGGCGATCCCTGCGGAGTGCCGGCCGGATACGCGTTGGACCCCGTGGGCGCCGGAGTGGCAGAGCGGCACTTGGAATCCGACTCGTGCGAGCGACCAGTGGCAGCTCGCCGCCACGTGTTTCGCGGCGCTGGCCGGGGAGCTGCCGCCCGCGGAAGACGTGCCGCCCGTGCGCGTCGTGCGTCCCGAGTGTCCGGAGGCACTGGCGACGATCATCGACACGGCGCTCGCGCGTGACCCGGCCGCGCGCTACCGCAGCGTGTCATTGCTCCTGCGCGCACTGGAGCGCTCGGTCAGTATGCGCAGCGTGACACTGCACGCGGGGCCTGCACCTAACGAGTTGTCCGACGAACATCGCCTGCGTTGGGCCACGGGGGACGACTACGACGTTCTGGGTTTTCTCGGACGCGGCACGTTCGGCAGTGTCTGGCGCGTGCGCGACTTGTCGCTGCAGCGCGAGGTGGCGCTTAAAGTACTGCACCCTAACGTGGCGCAACTCCCGGAGACAGTCGCCCGCTTCCTGCGCGAGGCCCAGTTGGCCGCGCAGCTAGCCCACCCCGCCATCATCCCCATATACGACTTCGATTCGCGCGGCGACGTGACGTGGTACACAATGGAGCTGGCGGAGGCAGGATCGGTCGCGGATCTCATCGCGCGCGCGGGTCCGCGCAGCGTCGAGGATATCGCCGGACCGGTGGAAGCAGTGCTGGACGCGCTGGCGGCGGCCCACGCATCGGGGATCGTGCACCGCGACCTCAAGCCGGAGAACATCCTTATCGACCGGTATCGGCGCTGGCGACTCACCGATTTCGGCATAGCCAGGGCCGAAGAGGAAGTGACCGGCGCGACGGGGACGCCGGCCTTCGCGGCACCGGAGCAGTTGTTAGGCGAGCCGCAGGCACCCGGCGTCGATTGCTTCGCGATCGGCGCGATCGTAGTGTTCGCGCTGAGCGGTGAGCCGCCGTACGCGGGCGCGGCCGACACGCGCGCGCTGATCGCACGGCAACTGGCGGGGGATTTCGGCAGCGAGCGTTTCGACGCGGACGTCGCGCGTTTTCTCTCCCTTGCGCTCGCACCTAACGTGAAGGACCGTTATCGCGATGCCGCCGCTATGCGCGATGCATGGCGCGAGCTGCGGCGCCTCCGCCGGCGGCAATACGCCGGCAAGGACGGATGGCTCAGCCGCCTGTGGCGCGGCGCACGGTCTTGACGTTGACGAACTCGCGCAGACCCCAGACGCCCAGCTCACGGCCATAGCCGGAGGCCTTGACACCGCCGAACGGGAGGCGCGGGTCGGAAGCGACGAGCGCATTGACGAACACGCTGCCAGCCTCGAGTTCCCGCGCACAGCGCTCGGCTTCTTCCGGATCGCGCGTCCAGACCGCGGCGCCGAGTCCAAACCTTGTGCTGTTGGCGATGGTTATGGCAGCGGCCAGGTCGCGCGCGCGGAAGACGGCCGCGACGGGCCCGAAGACTTCGTCCGACGCCGCCGGCGAGTCGTTAGGCACGTCCAGGAGCACTGTCGCAGGATAGAAGTTCCCCGGACCTGCGGGGACCTTCCCCCCGGTTGCGCAGATGGCGCCGCGCGCAACAGTCAGCTCCACCTGCCCGTGCAGGTCGCCGCGGATGTCCTGCGTGGCAAGGGGACCCAGCTGGGTCGCAGGCTCCAGCGGATCGCCCATACGGAGGTCGCGCATCTCCGCGACAAAGCCGTCGACGAACTCGTCAGCGATTGCGTCGACGACGATGAACCGCTTGGCGGCGATGCACGATTGTCCGTTGTTTATCGTGCGCGCCGAAACGGCTGCTTTAACCGCGGCGCCGACGTCAGCATGTTCAGTCACCACGAAGGGATCGCTGCCGCCAAGCTCGAGGACTGTTTTTTTGATCGCACGGCCGGATGCGCTGGCGACTGCGCGCCCCGCCCCTTCGCTGCCGGTCAAGGTAACAGCCGCGATACGAGGGTCCGCGATAAGCGGCTCCACGCGCGACGATTCGATCAACAGTGTCTGGAAGACGCCGGCCGGCGCGCCGGCCCGCGCAAAGAGCTGCTCGAGGAGCAGCGCGCATTGCGGCACGTTGGACGCATGCTTGAGCAGCGCGACGTTGCCCGCGGCCAGCGCCGGTGCAGCGAATCGGATGACCTGCCAGAAAGGGAAGTTCCAGGGCATGACAGCGAGGATGCTGCCTAACGGCTCGAAGCGTACCTCGGCGGGCTCCGCAGGCTCGTCCAAGAGCACTTCAGTTGTCAGCATGGCCGCGGCGTTGTCGGCGAAATAGCGCAGCGCGAGCGCGCACTTGGCGGCTTCATCGCGCGCCGCGCGCAAGAGCTTCCCCATCTCCAGAGTCATGAGGCGCGCGTAAGCCTCCTGTTCCGTGTCGAGCAAGTCGGCCGCACGTCGCAGCACCTGCAGACGTTCTTCGATCGGCGAGCGCCGCCACTGGTGGAACGCGCTGCGCGAGAGATCGAGCCGCTCGTCCACCTGAGCATTGGTATAGGGGACGTACGCGGCCAATGTCTCGCCGGTTGTGGGATTAACGGAGGCGATCATGTAGCTGACTCAGCGGTCGGCTTTGGAGATGAGTGGCCGGAGGCGGGGGCGGTGCGGATGCCGGTGCGGATGCCGGTGCGGGTGCGGGAGCGGGAACGCGCCAGCAGTGTAGCCGTTGGGGATTCTTTTCACCAACCTCGCGCTGTACGTTGCGCTGCGTGACGACTCCGCGCCCGTTCTATTACCGCGAGACAAACGGGATCCGCATAACTGTGCGGCCGATGTTCCTGCCCACGCACTCAGCGCCGAGCGAGCATCGCTACGTGTTTGCGTACTTTGTGCGCATTGAGAATGTGGGGGAGCAGGCCGCGCAGCTCCTGTCGCGCCACTGGTATATCCACGACTCGATCGGAGAAGACAGCGAAGTGGAGGGTGAGGGTGTAGTGGGGGAGCAACCGCGCATCCTCCCTGCCGGAGTGCATGAGTACAGCAGCTGGTGCCGTCTGAAGAGTTCAGCCGGTCACATGGACGGGACGTACAGTTTCGTGCGCGACGACGGGTCGCAATTCGACGCAGTGATACCACGCTTCATCCTGCAGGCGAATGTGGGTTCGGATCTGGTATCGTAGCGTCGCGGGGTCGGCGGGAGCGGCGGCAGCGGCGAGGGCGGCCGGGGTGGCGGGGGCGGCGGCAGTTTTGGCGGCGTCCTGGCTTTTTGCGGCGTGCTCGCGTCAAAGTGCGAGCGATACGCTGGAGGGGAGTGTCGCGGCGGCGGAGTCGTTAGGCGCCTCAGCGGGGGCTTCCGGGGGGGAGCCGTCCTGTCCGCTGTCAGGGGCGTGGCGCTCGTGCAGTGTGCTCGACAGGCTGGAGGCTGCCGGGCTTGTAGTGGAGCGGCGCGACGCGGCAGCCAGTTTCCCTTTCTTCTCCGTTGCGGGAGAGACCTACGAGGTGAGCCGCGCGCTGGTGCATGTGTTTCTGTACCCCGATGCGGCGGCGCGGCGGCGTGACACAGATGCCCTGGATTCCAGCGCCGTGGCCCCCAGGGGCGCAGGCGGGGGTGGGGGCGGGGGCGGGGACGGCGCCTTCGTGTGGCCGGAGCCGCCTACGCTGGTGACTTCCAACAACCTCGCGGCGGTAGTGTTATCACCTAACGAGCGACAGACGGAGCGCATCGTGCTCGCGCTGAGTGCCGGGCTTCCGGCGTCCCGCCGCTAGCATGAGCATCTCGCTGCGGGGAGTGCTGCGGTACGCCTTGTACGGCCTGTTGCTGGGCGCGGCCGGAGCGGCCGGCGCGGCGGCGCACGCGCAGGCCGCGCAGCCGCAGCCTCCCGGCACCGATATTTACGTGGCGCGCCTGCTGCGCCAGGGGAGTCGCCTAACGCTTGGCCCGGTGCGCAACGTCACGCGGCGGCCCGGATACGACAACCAACCTGCTTTCGCCAGGGACAGCCGTACGCTCTATTACACGTCGAATCGCGGCGACGGTCAGACCGACATCTGGGCCGTGGACGTGACCGGCGGCCGCTCGCGGCGCGTTACGCGCACACGTGAGAGCGAATACTCGGCTGCCGTCACCCCCGACCGTACAGGGTTGAGCGTCGTCCGCGTCGAGGCCGATTCGACGCAACGCTTGTGGCGTTTCCCGTTAGGCAGCGGCCGCCCATGCCTGGTCCTCGAGCACGTCAAGCCGGTGGGCTATTACGCCTGGGCCGACGACTCGACAGTCGCGCTGTTCGTCCTAGGGCGTCCGGCGTCCCTGCAGCTGGCGCGCCTCGACTCACGCGCTGTGGATACGCTGGCGCATGACATCGGTCGCTCGCTGCACCGTGTCCCGGGGACGGGGCGCGTGTCGTTCGTGGACAAGGCCGACTCAGCGGTCTGGTGGATCCGATCCGCCGATCCGGCGACGCGCGCGGTGGCGGCGATAGCGCCGCTCCCGACAGGCGTGGAGGACTACACCTGGACGCCGCGCGGCGAGCTGGTGGCGAGCGACGGCAGGTCGACCGTACTCGTTTGGGAGCCGCGCCGGGCCACGCCTAACTACGCCAT